>NZ_JALMEZ010000031.1:0-14095 GCF_023242495.1 Pseudomonas sp. MWU13-2862
CAAGTGATGTGGCTGTATGCCCATGGAGGCATACATTTCAACCGTTAGCTGAATGGCCGGACGAGCGATCCGTCTGCCTTAAACAGTAATACGGGTTGGGGCTCACAGTCTCAGCCGTAAGGTTTCAAAAAGCTGCCGATCTTCCTTTTTCGCCGAGCGAGCATGACGCCGGATGACCTGCAACAGGCAATCCGTGAAGCACTGTGCCGGCTTGCTCAGCGCGCCATTGCGGCGTGTCACGATGCTCAACTGCCTCGGTTCGAACTGTTCCTTCAGCCCCAGGGAAACCAATCGACCAAGAAAGGGCGGCGCCATACTCACAATCGACGGTCCCCAGGTGCACATATCAGCCCGTTCGACCATCATCTGCAAAATGGCCAGCGAATGAGCACGGACGATGCGTTTTTCATCGATCTGCGCGCCATGCTGCCAGAACAACTCCTGCATCAGCCCATCGTGCCCGTCCGGCGCATAGTTCAGCGTCCAGTCCTGTTCCAGCAGTTCATGAATCGATCGTGCATCCTGTCGAGCATGCCCCTGACGGACCAGCACCGACGTCTGGTAATCCAGCAAAATTTCGCTGGCAAACTCCTGGGCCGATTGCGTCGGGTGCAGTTGGCCAATCGCAAAATCCATGCTGCCATCACGCAACAGCGGCTGGGCCACCGCCATCAGGCTTTCAAACAACTCCAGGCGGATCTCCGGCATTTGCTCACGAAAGGCCACCACCACTTCGGGCAAGAACGTCAGCGCAATCCAGGGCGTGACCCCGACACACAGTCGCCCCTGAGCCTTGCCACGCAAGTGATCGAGTTCGGTTTGCGCATGTTCCAGCTGCTTGATCACCAACCGGGCATGAGTCAGCAACACCTTGCCGTATTCGGTGAAGCTCAAGCCGCTGGGTGTTCGAGTGAACAGCGGTAGCTGCTGGCTGGTTTCAAGCTCGCGTAGCGCTTTGGTCACCGCGGCCTGGGAAATCTCCAGCGAACGCGCCGCCGCCCGGATACTGCCGGTTTCAGCACTGGCAATCAGCGCCTGTAATTGATGCAGCTTCATCCGCTCACCCTGGTGACAACTCATGGTTGTCATCATAACCAAACTGAGTCTCCCCAGCCCAGAGTCCCTTCCCTAAGATCCACCCCATCAACCGCTCAGATCTTGTCGAAGGGGTACAACAATGGATGCCGGCCATGTCCTGCCTGGTATTGCAGCGATACAGGATGAAATGATCGCGTTGCGTCACGGCATTCACGCGCATCCCGAGCTGGGTTTTGAAGAAGTCGTCACCAGCGAGCGTGTTGCCCAATGTTTGACCCAATGGGGTTTTCAGGTCAGCACGGGCGTTGGCAAGACCGGGGTCGTCGGTACCCTGAAAAACGGCGAAGGCCGCTCCATCGGTTTGCGTGCCGACATGGATGCACTGCCGATTCAGGAAACCAGCGGCCTGCCCTATGCCAGCCGGATCGACGGTGTCATGCATGCCTGCGGCCACGACGGTCATACGGCAACCTTGTTGGCCGCCGCCAGGCACTTGGCCCACACCCGGGCGTTCAACGGCACCCTGCAAGTGATTTTCCAACCGGCCGAAGAAGGGCTGGGCGGTGCGCGGAAAATGCTGGAGGAGGGCCTGCTCGAACGTTTTCCGTGTGACGCGATCTTTGCCATGCATAACGTGCCGGGTTATCCCGTCGGGCACCTGGGCTTCTATAGCGGACCGTTCATGGCGTCGGCCGACACGGTGACGATCACCATTATCGGCAGTGGCGGCCATGGCGCCGTGCCGCACAAGGCGGTCGATCCGGTGGTGGTCTGCTCGTCCATTGTGATGGCGCTGCAAAGCATCGTCTCGCGTAACGTCAATCCACAGGAAATGGCGATTATCACGGTGGGCTCCCTGCATGCCGGTAGTGCGTCGAATGTCATTCCGTCCAACGCCCGGATGAGCCTGAGCGTGCGGGCGCTGACGCCTGAGATCCGCCACTTGCTCGAAGTCAGGATTACCGAGCTGGTCCAGGGTCAGGCTGCCAGTTTCGGTGCCCGCGCCGAGATCGACTACCAGCATTGTCATCCCGTATTGATCAACCATCCTGAGCAAACCGCGTTCGCCCGCGAGGTTGCCCTGGACTGGTTGGGCGAAGAGCAACTGATCGACGACCTGCGCCCCTTCACCGCAAGTGAGGACTTCGCCTTCATCCTGGAAAAGTGCCCCGGCAGTTATCTGGTGATTGGCAACGGTGAGGGCGAGCGCGGCTGCCAGCTGCACAACCCCGGCTACGACTTCAATGACGCCTGCCTGCCGATCGGGGCGAGCTACTGGGTCAAGTTGGTCGAGCGTTTCCTGAGTTGAGACGCCGTCTTTTCGCGCGTCAGTCTGTACGAAACATCGTCTTTGATCTGAAGAGGAAAATAACAATGAACAAGATGATTGCGGCTGTATCCCTGGTTTTCCTGACGGCCTCCAGCCTGGCCGGCGCGGCCGACTGGTCCGGCAAAACCTTGAAGTTGGGTGTCGACCCCACGTACCCACCGTTGGAATACAAGAACAAGGACGGTTCCCTGACCGGCTTTGGCGTCGATATCGCCGAAGCACTCTGCGCCGAGCTGAAAGCCCACTGTGTCTGGGTGGAAAGCAGCTGGGACGGGATGATCCCGGCGCTGCTGGCGCGCAAGTTCGACGCGGTGGCGTCGTCGATGACCGTGACGCCCAAGCGCCAGGAGCAGATCGCCTTTACCGACAAGGTCTCCAATGCGCCGGCGCGGCTGGTGGTGAAGCGCGGATCGGGGCTGCTGCCGACCCTCGAGTCACTCAAGGGCAGGCGCATCGGCGTGGAGCAGGGCTCGACCCAGGAGGCCTTTGCCAAAGCCGTCTGGGGGACGAAGGGCGTGGACGTTCTGTCGTATCAGAATCAGGACCAGGTCTACGCCGACCTGGTGGTGGGCCGACTCGATGCCTCGCTACAAGGCGCCATTCAAGCCAGTTACGGCTTTCTCGGCACCGCAGCGGGCAAGGACTATGAGTTTGCCGGGGAGACCCTGGATGATCCGACCTTTTTCGGTGTCGGCGATGGCATCGGCTTGCGCAAGAACGATGTCGAGTTGCGCGAAGATCTGAACAAGGCCCTGGCGACGATTCTGGCCAATGGCACTTACGCGCGGATCAATAAAAAGTACTTCGATTTCGACGTCTACGGCGCGAAATAAGCCCCTCGCTACCTTGAATGGAGCGGTCGTGCGCACCGCTCCGTTACAGCATCCCCTTCACCTCACTCTAATAAAAACAAGGAGAGTGAAATGCTCCTGGAAGGCTTTGGCCCGCAGATTTTGCTGGGTACCCTGGTCACCCTCAAACTGGCGCTCTGGTCGCTCTCGATCGCCGTTCTGGCAGGGCTGCTCGGCGCCAGTTCGAAGTTATCCTCCAATCGTTTACTGCGAGCACTGGCCACCGGTTATACAACGGTGATTCGCAGCATGCCGGATCTGGTGATCATGCTGTTGCTGTTCTTCAGCCTGCAAATGTTGCTCAACCGGATGACCGATTGGCTGGGCGTCGGCCAGGTCGATATCGACCCATTCCTGGCCGGTGTCGTCACCTTGGCGTTCATTTACGGGGCCTACTTTACCGAGACGTTTCGCAGCGCATTCCAGGCCGTTCCGGCTGGTCAGCTCGAAGCGGCGCGGGCTTATGGCATGAGCCGCTGGAACACCTTTCGCAAGGTGCTGTTCCCGCAAATGCTGCGTCACGCGTTGCCGGGCATCGGCAACAACTGGCAGGTGTTGATCAAGTCCACGGCCCTGGTCTCGATCATCGGCCTGACCGATGTGGTCAAGGCCACGCAGGATGCGGGCAAGGGCTCACTACAGTTCTTCTACTTCACCCTGGTCGGCGGTCTGATCTACCTCGCCATTACCACCGTGTCCAACGGGGTATTGATGTGGCTTGAGCGCCGCTACTCGGTGGGTGTCAGGACGGCCGCCCTATGACCGGCATTCTCGGCGACTACTGGCAGGCTTACCTCTGGCGCGACGGGCCGTATTTTTCCGGGTTGGTAGTGACCTTGTGGTTGCTCATTCTGGCGGTGCTGACTGGCTTCTTGTTGGCGCTGCCGTTATCGCTTGCCCGGGTCAGCCGCAATCCGCTGCTGCGCCTGCCGGTCTGGGGTTACACCTACGTGTTTCGCGGCACGCCGTTGTATATCCAGCTGCTGTTCTTCTACACCGGTGTGTACAGCTTGCAGATGGTCCGGTCTCAGGATTTCCTCAATGCGTTTTTCCGTGACGGGTTCAACTGCACGGTGTTGGCGTTCGGGCTCAATACCTGTGCCTATATGACCGAAATCTTCGCCGGCGCCATCAGGGCGGTTCCCCACGGTGAAGTCGAGGCCGCACGCGCCTTCGGGATGAATCGCTTCACGCTGTATCGGCGGATTGTCCTGCCCTCGGCGTTACGCCAGGCCCTGCCGCTGTTCAGCAATGAAGTGATTCTGATGCTGCATTCCACCTCGGTGGCGTTCACCGCCACGGTGCCCGATTTGCTGAAGATTGCCCGGGATGTGAATTCGGCGACCTACGCCTCTTTCACGGCCTTTGGCATTGCCGGGGTTCTGTATGCCGGTAGCGCGTTTTTCCTGATCTGGCTGTTTCGACGTGGCGAGCTGCATTGGCTGGCCTACCTCAAACCCCGGACGCACTGACCCCAAGCGGATTGGCTCGAATGTATAAATTGATCGTTGAAGATGTGCATAAAAACTATGGCAGCCATGAAGTTCTCAAGGGGGTCTCGCTCAAGGCCAAGGCGGGTGATGTGATCAGCATCATTGGCTCCTCGGGTTCTGGAAAAAGTACCTTCCTGCGCTGTATCAACCTGCTCGAACAGCCGTCGGCGGGGCGCATCACTGTCAATGCCGAGGAACTGCTCACACGCAAGAACTCGGGGGGCGACTTGTGTGCGGCCAATCCCCGGCAGTTGCAGCGGATGCGCAGCCAGTTGTCGATGGTGTTTCAGCACTTCAATCTGTGGAGTCATATGACGGTGCTGGAGAACCTTATCGAGTGTCCGATGAGTGTGCTGGGTCTAGCTCGCAAGGAAGCCCTGGAGCGGGCACGTCATTACCTGGCGAAGGTCGGCCTGGCGGCAAAGGTCGAGGGCCAGTATCCGGCCCATCTGTCCGGTGGCCAACAACAGCGTGTCGCCATTGCCCGTGCGCTGGCCATGGAGCCCCAGGTGATGCTGTTCGACGAACCGACTTCGGCCCTGGATCCTGAACTGGTGGGCGAGGTGCTCAAGGTCATGCAGCAATTGGCGGAGGAAGGCCGGACGATGGTGGTAGTCACCCATGAAATGGCATTTGCCAGGCAGGTGTCGAACCATGTGGTTTTTTTGCATCAGGGCAGGATAGAGGAGCAGGGAGACCCGAACAGTGTCTTTGAAAAGCCTCGCAGCGAGCGGTTGCAGCAGTTTCTGGCGGGGAGTCTTAAGTAGTGATGCCGGGTTGAGCAATCAGGGGGAGTATTGGTAGGTTTCGTACGTCATCGTTCATCGCGAGCAAACTCGGAATTTATAGCAATACAGTATTTTTTGTTTTCCAACCGTCGAAAAAAAGACCTTGAAACTCAAGGTCTTTTTTCAAACGAACACAAGGTGTATAGCTGGAGTGCGAGCCCCAGGACCTCAGGCCATTCTGACTTCATTCAGCAGTTCAGGATGACGGTCCAGCACCTTGAGCAGTTTCACCAACGCCAACGAGGGTCTGGTTTTACCATTCTCATATCGAGAGAAAGCATTGATTCCCCCGCCAAAGATCTCAGCCGCCTCTCGTTGATCAAGAGAGAGTTTCTTGCGTACGCTGGCAATAAATCCAGGGTCGACAATGGCTGCGTTGACCTGTTTCGAGAAAGCACGCATTTCACGCATGACGCGATCTGATTCGGTCATATCCAGGATCGATTCGGCGCACGCCGGACAGAAGTCGCCTGTCACCGCAGTGATCGTGGTGGTTTCGCCCTTGTAGGTATGGGGCAGGTCACGTGTATCGTGGATCAGCTCCGCCGCGCCGCAAACAGGACATTTCATGTTCATAACTCCTTGAAGGACACGATCAGCA
The DNA here is from genome assembly GCF_023242495.1 of Pseudomonas sp. MWU13-2862. Lineage (NCBI taxonomy): Bacteria > Pseudomonadati > Pseudomonadota > Gammaproteobacteria > Pseudomonadales > Pseudomonadaceae > Pseudomonas > Pseudomonas sp. MWU13-2862. The sequence goes on from NZ_JALMEZ010000031.1 coordinate 6,102, forward strand.
CGTCATCGATAACCGTCAGCTTTAAATACACGTCGCCCACCTGCGTGCTGGGGCGGTACACGTCTTGCCAGATCATGTGATCGGCATGGGTCGTCATGCTCTTGTAGAAGTCCGTTGCTGTCAGCGCCGTCACGACCGCCAGCATATCTGGCAGCTCTAGCCCCAACTCATTCGCGCCCGCTCGTGCGGTGTGGGTGGTGCGTACTTGTCCCGCTTCGACCAAGGCTTTGACGATGGATAGCTTGCAATGCGGGATGCGTTTTTCCATGAGATTAGATACTAACCTATTAGGTTTTTATTTGGCAATTTGGTGGGCGTTTCGGCTGTATTGGAAACCAGCTTACTCCGTAGTGATGGAGGGGGCTTTGGAGGTGTATTTCAAGATTTGAAAGGCGTTGAAATGCCCCCTTGGTCTGTCGTCACCGACCAGGGGGGCAACCCCAAGCGATTGTGTGGACCTAAGCCTCCCACCCCGCGCCACTGACCGCCGCCTGCGCCAGCGGGTGCAAGTCAGCGCCCTGATGCTCCGTCTGCCAGGCCAGCAACTCCTTGCGCATGCCCGGTGTCCAGAACATCTGCAGATGATTACGCACGCCGAGCACGGCCTGTTGCTGGTCTGGTTCGGTGGCGAAGTACTGGGCGATCTGGTTGGCCATCTTGATCAGGTTTTCAGTACTCATCGGCGCACCTCGGCTTTGGCTCCGGCGCTGCGTTCATGGCGGCGCTCATCAAGCAGGCGTTGTTGTTCGTCGCTGAATGCCTGATAGCGTTTCTGCCACTCGGAAGGGTGGTAGACACGGCTGACTTCGACGGCGGTGACCTTGTACTCCGGACAGTTGGTGGCCCAGTCGGAGTTGTCGGTGGTGATGACGTTGGCCCCCGATTCCGGGAAGTGGAAGGTGGTGTACACCACGCCCGGGGCGACCCGTTCGGTGACCCGCGCGCGCAGTACGGTCTGTCCGGCGCGGCTGCCGATGCCGACCCAGTCGCCTTCGTTGATGCCACGGCTCTCGGCATCGCTCGGGTGGATTTCCAGACGGTCTTCGTCGTGCCAGGCGACGTTCTCGGTGCGCCGGGTCTGGGCGCCGACGTTGTACTGGCTGAGGATGCGCCCGGTGGTCAGCAGCAGCGGATAGCGATTGTTGACCTTTTCCTCGGTGGGGATGTAGCCGGTAAGCATGAAGCGGCCCTTGCCGCGCACGAATTCCTCGATGTGCATGGTCGGCGTGCCATCCGGTGCCTCGGCGTTGCACGGCCATTGCAGGCTGCCGTGGCGATCCAGTTCGGTGTAGCTGACATTGGTGAAGGTCGGCGTCAGGCTGGCGATTTCATCCATGATTTCCGACGGGTGCTTGTAGTTCATGGGGTAACCCAGGGCATTGGCCAGGGCCACCGTGCCTTCCCAGTCGGCCTTGCCGCCCAGGGGCTCCATGACTTTGCGCACCCGGGAGATGCGCCGCTCGGCGTTGGTGAAGGTGCCGTCCTTTTCCAGGAACGAACTGCCCGGCAGGAACACATGGGCGAACTTGGCGGTTTCGTTGAGGAAAATGTCCTGCACCACGATGCATTCCATAGCCGACAGGGCCGCGGTGACATGCTGGGTATTGGGGTCGCTCTGGGCGATATCTTCGCCCTGGCAGTACAGGCCCTTGAAGCTACCGCTGAGGGCGGCTTCGAACATATTGGGGATGCGCAGCCCTGGGTCGGGTTGCAGGCTGACGTGCCAGGCCTGTTCGAACTGCGCCCGTACCACCTCGTTGGAGATGTGCCGGTAACCGGGCAATTCGTGGGGGAAGGAGCCCATGTCGCAGGAGCCCTGCACGTTGTTCTGACCCCGCAGTGGGTTCACGCCCACGCCTTCGCGACCGATATTGCCGGTGGCCATGGCCAGGTTGGCGATACCCATCACCGCGGTGCTGCCCTGGCTGTGTTCGGTGACGCCCAGGCCGTAGTAGATCGCCGCGTTGTTGCCGCCGGCATACAGGCGGGCGGCGGCACGGATATCGGCAGCGGCGACGCCGCAGATCGGGCCAAGGACTTCCGGCGAGTTTTCCGCGCGGCTGACGAATTCGCTCCAGCGGGCGAAATCGTTGCCCTCGCAGCGGGCGTCGATAAAGGCCTGGTCGAGCAGCCCTTCGGTGACGATGACGTGGGCCAGGGCATTGAGCATGGCAACGTTGGTGCCCGGGCGCAGGGCCAGGTGCAGGTCGGCGCGACCATGCACGGCGTCCACCAGGTCGATGCGCCGTGGGTCGATAACGATCAGCCGCGCGCCTTCACGCAGGCGGCGTTTAAGTTGGGAGGCAAACACCGGGTGGGCATCGCTGGGGTTGGCGCCCATCACCAGGATCACATCGGCCTGCATCACCGAGTCGAAACTCTGGGTCCCGGCGGATTCGCCCAGGGTTTGTTTCAGGCCATAGCCTGTGGGCGAATGGCATACCCGCGCGCAGGTGTCGACGTTGTTGTTGCCGAAGGCGGCCCGCACCAGTTTTTGCACCAGGTAGGTTTCTTCGTTGGTGCAGCGGCTGGAGGTGATGCCGCCGATGGAGTCGCGGCCGTATTTCTGCTGCAGCCGGCGGAATTCGCTGGCGGCATAAGTTACTGCTTCATCCCAGCTGACTTCCTGCCAGGGATCGTTGATGTGCTTGCGGATCATCGGCTTGGTGATGCGATCCGGGTGGCTGGCGTAGCCCCAGGCAAAGCGCCCCTTGACGCAGGAGTGGCCGTGGTTGGCGTGGCCGTTCTTGTCGGGAACCATGCGCACCAGCTTGTCGCCTTTCATCTCGGCGCGGAACGAGCAACCCACGCCGCAATAGGCACAGGTGGTGATCACGGCACGTTCGGGCTGACCCAGTTCGACCACGCTTTTTTCCATCAGGGTCGCGGTGGGGCAGGCCTGCACACAGGCGCCGCAGGACACGCATTCCGAGTCGAGGAAATTCTCGCCACCGGCGGCTGAGACCCGGGATTCGAAGCCGCGTCCGGTGATGGTCAGGGCAAAGGTGCCCTGGGTTTCTTCGCAGGCGCGCACGCAGCGGTTGCAGACGATGCACTTGCTCGGGTCGTAGTCGAAATAGGGGTTGGAGGTGTCCTTCTGGTCGGCCAGGTGGTTTTCACCTTCATAGCCGTAGCGCACTTCCCGCAGGCCGACCTGGCCGGCGACGGTTTGCAGTTCGCAGTTGCCGTTGGCCGAGCAGGTCAGGCAGTCCAGCGGGTGATCGGAGATGTACAGCTCCATGACGTTGCGGCGCAGGCTGGCGAGTTTCGGTGTCTGGGTGTGCACGCTCATGCCTTCGCTGACCGGTGTGGTGCAGGACGCCGGGTAGCCGCGCATGCCGTCGATTTCCACCAGGCACATGCGGCAGGAGCCGAAGGCTTCCAGGCTGTCGGTGGCACACAGCTTGGGAATGGTGGTGCCCAGCAGCGCGGCGGCACGCATCACCGAGGTGCCTTCGGGCACGCTGATGCTGCGGCCGTCGATATTCAGGGTGACCTGCACCTGGCTGTCGCGGGCCGGGGTGCCGAGGTCGATATCGGTATTCGGGTCGAAGAGAGTGATCATTGCTCGGCCTCCGAGGATTGCAGACCGAAGTCGGCGGGGAAGTACTTGAGGGCGCTGGCCACTGGATAGGAAGTCATGCCGCCCAGTGCGCAGAGCGAACCGTATTGCAGGGTGTCGCACAGGTCCTTGAGGATGAGCGCCTGGGTATCACGACCGTTCTGGTCCGGTGCGGCGAGCAGGCGGTCAATGACTTCCACGCCACGGGTCGAGCCGATGCGGCAAGGGGTGCATTTACCGCAGGATTCCTCGGCGCAGAACTGCAGGGCGAAGCGCGCCATGCGGGCCATGTCCAGGCTGTCATCAGCCACTACCACGCCACCGTGACCGAGCATGGCGCCGATGGCGGCGAAGGCTTCGTAATCCAGGGGCGTGTCGAATTGGCTGGGTGGCACCCAAGCGCCGAGGGGGCCACCGACCTGGGCGGCCTTCAGTGGCCGACCGCTGGCAGTACCTCCGCCGTAGTCTTCCACCAGTTCCCGCAGGGTCAGGCCAAATGCCCGTTCCACCAGGCCGCCGTGACGAATATTGCCGGCCAGTTGGAAGGGCATGGTGCCCAGGGAGCGGCCCATGCCGTAATCGCGATAGAACTGCGCGCCCTTGGCCAGGATCAGCGGCACCGAGGCCAGGGTCAGCACGTTGTGCACCAGGGTCGGCAGGCCGAACAGACCCTTCAGGGCGGGAATCGGCGGCTTGGCGCGGACGATCCCGCGCTTGCCTTCGAGGGAGTCCAGCAGCGCGGTTTCCTCGCCGCAGATATAGGCGCCGGCACCGACGCGCACTTCCATATCAAAGGCCAGGCCGCTGCCGCTGACATTAGATCCAAGGTAACCAGCGGCGCGGGCGATATCCAGTGCGTCGCGCAGTGTGGCCACGGCCTGTGGATATTCCGAGCGCACATAGATGTAGCCGTAGCTGGCGCCGACGCTGATACCGGCGATGGCCATGCCTTCGATCAGCAAAAAGGGGTCGCCTTCCATCAACATGCGGTCGGCGAAGGTGCCGGAGTCGCCTTCGTCGGCGTTGCAGACAATGTATTTCTGCGCCGCCTGGGCGCTGCGCACCGTGCGCCATTTGATCCCGGCGGGGAAGGCTGCGCCGCCACGGCCACGCAGGCCTGAGTCGAACACGGCGGTAGCGGTCTGCTCGCCGCCCAGGGCGATGGCCTGGGTCAGGCCCTCGAAGCCGCCGTGGGCTTGGTAGTCCTCAAGAGATAGCGGCCGGGTAATCCCGGCACGGGCGAACAGCAGGCGTTGTTGTGTCTTCAGATAAGGCAACTGTTCCACCGGGCCCAGGGCCAGGGGATGGGCGGATGGATCGCCTTGCAGCGCATCGAGCAGGGACGGCACATCGGCAACCGTCAGCGGGCCGAAGCCGATTCGGCCTTGCGCGCTGTCGATTTCCAGCAGCGGCTCCAGCCAGTACAGGCCGCGGGAGCTGGTGCGTTGCAGGTCCAGCGGCAGATTGCGTTCGCGGGCCTGGGTGGCCAGGGCCACGGCGACCTCATCGGCACCCACGGCACGGGCAAGGGAATCGGCGGGGAGATAGAGGCTCGGCATCATGCGTCCTCCCGGCAGGTATCGAGCAGGGCATCCAGGCGCTCGGCGCTGAGCCGCGCATGCACCTGTCCATCCAGTTCGAGGGCCGGCGAGCAGGCGCAGGCGCCGAGGCAATAGACCGGGCGCAGGCTGATGTTGCCGTCGGCACTGCTGCCGTGGTCGTCCAGTTGCAGGCGTTCGCGCAACTGCGCGGCGAGCTGCTCGGCGCCGCGGCTCTGGCAGGACTCGGCACGGCAAAGACGCAGGATATGCCGGGCCGGGGGCGCGGTGCGGAAGTCGTGGTAGAAGCTGATCACCCCGCGTACCTCGGCCTGGCTCAGGTTGAGGGCGTGGGCAATCTCGGGGACGGCGGCATCGGGGATGTAGCCGATGCCCGCCTGAATCTCATGAAGGATGGGCAACAGTGCGCCGGGGGAGCCCTTGTGGCGCTCCAGCACGTTGTTGACCATAGGCAGGTGCAACATCTCATCAGGCATACGGCATTCCTCACGGTCACGGACAAACCAGGCGGTTGTCGGTTGTCCGAAAGTGTCGGCTGCGGCACTCACGCCACGTCACGGTATCGTGGCATTTCAGGCCGTTGGCCAGGCACCCTGGGCGGGCATCTTGTTGGGCCCGATGCGGTCTTTGCCGCACCTCTTCAGGGCATAAAAGGCAGCTTGCCACGCGGCCTATGATTCGCCTGCACCAAAGCGACGTACGCGGTTCTTTTTGCGACCGCCTGTTGAGTCTAGATGAGTGCTGACCGAGGTGTTGTCCACGAGGGGGCGGGGTGCCTCTTTTTCCAGAAAGTGGAGGCGAAAAAAAACCGCCTTAGTAGGGCGGTTTTTTCCGCAAGTCTGGCATAAAGCCAGCTTGCATATCTCACAGAGACCATCGACGTGGAAACTCATTTTACTGAGACCTTTTTCCGCTCGCAATATTTGGGTGTGACCGAAGGTTTCCAGAAGCACCAAGAGATTGCCTTGCACTGACATATCTTGATTAATGCGGTCACACAATGGGTGCTTGCTTCAGGTCTTCGTTCTCAAGAAATCAAGTTCGGACATTGGCACGCTCCTGCTCAGGACCGGTTTATAGAGAATTATAGAGCAATTATAGACCTATTATAGTGCCCGGTTTAGAAGGTGTGGGGCAGATTATGGTGAATTATAGAGTGATTATAGAGCGACTCGGGTTGAGCGTCGGTGTAGTTGGGTAGCGAGTATATACACGCTTTGCATGGTTTAACGCTCGCTGGAATTGTTCCCCTATACAGAATGCGATAGCGGCAAGAAAAAAAGGGATCTCAAAATACAATGGGGCTTTGATCCATCGCTTGAGTTTCGGCGGAATGGCATCGACCTCTTGTTGGGTCAAGAGCCCACGCCAGATAAACATCTTGGGGAATATGATCATCATGCTGATCACCCCTTGTCTCATCGAGCGATCTTTGAACGAGCTTCCGCCCCACCAGCGGCGATCACCGATTATCATTGCATTATTATTGAAGTAGGGCTCGACCAGATCCAATTTTGTATTGACGACATAGGTTGACAAGCCAATACCAAAGAGCATGAAAAATATACTAAAAACAGCTAATAGCGGATAAATGGTCATAAGCCTTTCCACTTATACATCAGATCCCCATCTGCCGAACCGGCACCTGGCGAATTTTCATGATTAGTCGGGCGTCATGAGCACACCAAGCTGACTACTGCAATTATGATGGTCTGGGTTGATCGTTAAATGCAGAGTTTTTTGCGAACACCTCGGCGATGAAATCCATGAATACAATGGCCCTTTTGGGGAGAAGCCGGTCGGCAACGTAAATGACTTGCACGGGGACAGCCGGAGCTGCGTAGTCCCTAAGCAACACCCGCAGATTGCCATTTTTCAGCCCTTCCTCGTAAAGCCATTCGGGCCCCTGTGCGATCCCCAGTCCCTCGTTTACACACTTTCGTATGGCCTCAGGCGAGTTGACCCGAAGCCTGCCAGAAACGGGAACATCGATATCCCGAAAGCGCCATGTGGTGCCTGTCGACAGCAGGGTGTAGATCAGGCAATCGTGCGTTCTCAGATCATTGGGCGTCGTGGGGATTCCGCGTTTGGCCAGGTATCCCTTGCTGGCAACGCATACACGCTCGAACCAGCCTAGCGGCCGGGCACGCATTGCGCTGTCTTCCAGATGTCCGATGCGGATCGCCAGTTCAGCCCCTTCGTCGACCAGATTCACATAGCGATCATTGATCTGCAGGTCGAGCGTCAACTCTGGATAGCGCTCCAGAAATGTGGATACATGCGGCACCACGAATGCATGGGCTAGCGCGGTCGGGCAGGCGACTCGCAACAATCCGGACGGGGCGACGTTCTCCCTGAAGGACGACTCCGATTCTTCCACGGCATCGAGAATGCGCCGGGCATCTGCGTAATAGCGTGCTCCCTCGGGAGTGAGGGCAAGCTTTCGTGTGGATCGGTGAAGCAGCCTGGTTTGCAAATGATCTTCCAGCGCCGCCACATAGCGGCTGACGTTAGGCTGCCCCAGCCCCAGGTCACGCCCCGCAGCCGAGAAGCTTCCTGTCTCAACAGCGCGAACAAAGCAGGTCATCAGCAGTAGTCGATCCATCTAGGCCTCTCATTCATGCAATACCAGCATGAAATGTATTCGAATAGGCCATCTTATCAACGCGCAGGTATGAATACATAGTTTCCCTCTGGCAGGTCAGTACATCGACTGACCGTGAAAAACCGAAAAGGAAACTTACATGTCCCGATTGCAAGGCAAACGCACTCTCATCACCGGCGGCACCAGCGGCATTGGCCTGGAAACGGCTAAGCAGTTCCTCGCCGAAGGCGCGCGCGTGATCGTTACCGGAGTCAATCCGGAGTCCATC
>NZ_JALMEZ010000032.1:0-12728 GCF_023242495.1 Pseudomonas sp. MWU13-2862
GGCGGCCGGACAGTCTATGCAAGACTTGCTGGCCTCATCGCTGGCAAGCCAGCTGCTACAGAATCGGGGCCTGTCGCAGGGCGGGTGTTGTTCGCCCTGTCGAGGCCTGTCGGCAGCTAGCGCTCGATCGCCAGTGCCACGCCTTGCCCGCCGCCGATACACAAGGTCGCCAGACCTTTTTTCGCATCGCGCTTGAGCATTTCATGCAACAGCGTCACCAGTACCCGGCAGCCCGATGCGCCGATCGGGTGACCCAGGGCAATCGCACCGCCATTGACGTTGACCTTGGCCGCGTCCCAACCCAGTTCCTTGCCCACCGACAACGCCTGGGCGGCGAACGCTTCGTTAGCCTCGATCAGATCCAACTGGTCGAGGGACCAGCCGGCCTTGTCCAGGCAACGACGGGTAGCACTGACCGGGCCGATGCCCATGATCGCCGGGTCGACGCCCGCGTTGGCATAAGCCGCGATCTTCGCCAGCACCGGCAGGCCCAGGGCCTTGGCCTTGGCGGCGCTCATCAGGATCACGGCGGCGGCCCCGTCGTTCAGCGACGAGGCGTTACCGGCGGTGACCGTGCCGTCTTTCTTGAACGCCGGCTTGAGCTTGCCCAGCGACTCGGCGGTGGTCCCGGCGCGTGGTTGCTCGTCGGTGGCGAAGGCCACCGGATCGCCCTTGCGCTGGGGAATCAGGATCGGGGTGATTTCGTCGACGAAACGCCCGGCTTCAATGGCGGCAACGGCTTTCTGCTGGGACGCGGCGGCAAACTCATCCTGGGCTTCACGACTGATATCGTACTTGGCCACCAGGTTCTCGGCGGTGATGCCCATGTGGTAATCGTTGAACGCATCCCACAGGCCGTCGCTGATCATGGTATCGACGATCTGCGCGTGCCCCATGCGCAGGCCGGTGCGGGCACCGGGCATCACGTAGTTGGACAGGCTCATGTTCTCCTGGCCACCGGCGATGATCACCTCGGCATCGCCGCAGCGAATCGCCTGGGTCGCCAGGTGCAGGGCCTTGAGGCCCGAGCCGCAGACCTTGTTCAGGGTCATGGCCGGCACCGCGTGGGGCAGGCCGGCCTTGATCGCGGCCTGGCGCGCGGGGTTCTGCCCGGCACCGGCGGTCAGCACCTGGCCCATGATCACTTCATCGACCAGCGCACCGTCCAGGCCGGTCTGTGCCAGCAACTGGCGGATCACCGCGGCGCCCAGGTCCACTGCGGAGATATTCGCCAGCGAACCCTGGAAACTGCCCACCGCCGTACGGGTGGCGGCCACAATCACTACATCTTGCATCGCTTCATTCCTCATCAGGAAAACTGCATTTCAGGCACGTGGTCGGGAACGATCAGTTTACCCGCGGTCTTGCTGACAATCTCTTCGACGCTGACGCCAGGCGCTCGCTCCTTGAGAATGAACGCGCCGTTTTCGATTTCCAGGTAGGCCAGGTCGGTCAAGACGCGCTTGATGCAGCGCGCGCCGGTCAGCGGCAGGCTGCAGCGCGACAGCAGTTTCGACTCACCGTCCTTGGACGCATGGGTCATGGTGACGATGATGTTGTCCGCGCCGGCCACCAGGTCCATGGCACCGCCCATGCCCTTGACCAGTTTGCCGGGGATCATCCAGGAGGCGATGTTGCCCTCGACGTCGACTTCAAAGGCGCCGAGTACCGTCAGGTCGATATGGCCGCCGCGAATCATCGCGAAGGACTCGGCGGAGGAAAAGATCGACGCGCCGATACGGGCGGTGACGGTTTGTTTGCCGGCGTTGATCATGTCGGCATCGACTTCGTCATCGGTCGGAAAGGCGCCCATGCCGAGCAGGCCGTTTTCCGATTGCAGCATGACTTCCATGCCGGCGGGGATGTAGTTGGCGACCAGGGTCGGAATGCCGATGCCCAGGTTCACGTAGTAGCCGTCCTGCATTTCGCGGGCGACGCGCTGGGCCATTTGTTCGCGGGAAAGTGCCATGTTCTTGTTCTCCGTTAGTCGAGGGAAGGGCCGGGGTTCACTTGCGCACGGTGCGTTGTTCGATGCGCTTTTCGAACGTGCCGCAGATGACCCGGTCGACATAGATACCCGGGGTGTGGATCTGCGATGGTTCCAGCTCGCCGGGTTCGACGATTTCCTCGACTTCGACCACGGTGATCTTGCCGGCGGTCGCAGCCAGCGGGTTGAAGTTCTGGGCGGTGTGGCGATAGATGACATTGCCGAAATGGTCGGCTTTCCAGCCTTTGACAATGGCGAAATCACCGGTGATGGACTCTTCCATCAGGTACGGACGGCCGTTGAACTCACGGGTTTCCTTGCCGTCGGCGACCGGGGTGCCGACCCCGGTGGCGGTGAAGAAAGCCGGGATACCGGCACCGCCGGCGCGCATTTTTTCGGCCAGGGTGCCTTGGGGGGTCAGCACCACTTCGATTTCACCGCTGAGCAGCTGTTTTTCGAAGAGGGCGTTTTCGCCGACATAGGAGGCGACCACCTTGCGGATCTGCCGGTCTTCCAGCAGCACGCCGAGGCCGAAGCCGTCGACGCCGCAGTTGTTGGAAACCACGGTCAGGTCGCGGGTGCCCTTGCGCTTGATCTCCGCGATCAGGTTCTCGGGAATGCCACACAGGCCGAAGCCGCCACTCAGGACCGTCATGCCATCCTCGAGCCCGGCCAGGGCTTCTTCATAGGAAGACACGCGTTTATCGAAACCTGCCATATGCACCATCCTCTTGTTGTTTGTCGGACTCGCCGTTGGAGGTGAGTGTTGCTCCGGAAGATATATTTGTTAAGTTGATTTTTAGGGTCGATTGATTGATAAAGATCAAGAATGCCCTTTTCTCCAGTAGAGACCTCGTTCATGACCGTTAAACAGCTTAGGGCCTTTCTGGCCGTTGCCCAGAGCCTGAGTTTCGCCGTGGCGGGCGAGCGTCTCTATTTGTCGCAATCGGCCCTGAGCCTGACCATCAAGGCCCTTGAAGAAGGCCTGGGCGGGCGACTGTTCAGCCGCAATACCCGCAATGTCGCCCTGACCCCGGAAGGCGAGGTCCTGGTGCCCCTGGCCCGGCGCCTGATCGCCGACTGGGACAATGCCGAGGACGAACTGCGCCAGCGTTTCACCTTGCAGCGCGGTCGCGTGACCCTGGCCGCCATGCCGTCATTCGCCGGTAACCTGCTACCACCGATCCTCAAGACCTTCCGTGCACGCTATCCCCAGGTCAATGTCACGGTCAACGACGTGATCAACGAGCAGGTCCTTGAAATGGTCCGTGATGGCCAGGTGGAACTGGGGGTGGCCTTCGAACCGCAGCAGGGCTCGTCGCTGGCGTTCACGCCGCTGTATATCGACCGTTTCGTCGCGGTGGTGCCGGCGGATTCGCCCTGGGTCGACCAGGCTGAGATCGATTGGCCCACCTTGTTGACGCAGCCCTTCATTACCTTGCAGCGCCCGTCCACGGTGCGGGTGATGCTGGAGGAGCATCTGCGGGCGCGGGATATGAGCTTGCCGGTGGAGTTCGAGAGCCATCAACTGGCGACAGTGGGGCGCATGGTCGCCAGTGGGCTGGGGGTGAGTGCGGTGCCGGCGTTGTGTGTCGGGCAGATGCGCGAGCTGGGCGCGCGTTGCATCACCTTGTGCGATCCGGTGGTCGAGCGGGCCATTGGCGTGCTGACCAAACCTGGTCATGAGCTGTCGGCGGCGGCCCAGGCATTGTTCGATGTGTTACAGGAGGAAAAATTAAGTTACTTGAATTTCGAAAAATAACTGCTTTGCGTGTGGACCTTTTCCGGCGATGCGCAATCATTACCCCATGAATATCCGAAGGAGGTGTGTATGTTCATCCGGTCTTTGACCCTCGCTGTACTGTCCATCGTTGCTACAAGTCCCGTCTGGGCGGCCGATGAGCCGTCTCCGCTGGCCCAGGATCTGGGAAAAAACCGTCCGTTGATCGTGATTGCGCCGAGTACGGTGGATCCCACATTGGTCAGTCTGAAGAAGGCGATCGAGGATCCGGCCAACAAGAAGGACATCGACGATCGTCAACTGGTGCTCTACGAAGTGGCCCAGACCGTCGGCAAGCGTGCGGGCAAATGGATGGAGCAGCCGGCCACCATGGCGCTGATTCGCGGGCTCAAGCTGGGGGTCACGCCGGAGGACAAGTCCACGGTGATCCTGGTGGGCAAGGACGGCGAGCAGAAGGTCCTCGAACACGATGGGCCGATTGCATTCAAGGATGTGCTCAGTGCGGTCGATGCGTTGCCGGCCTCGGAGAAAGCCACTGTCGCGCCTGCGCCAGCGGCGCCGCCGGAAGCCAAGCCGGCCAAGGGGGCGAAAGGTGCCAAGGCCGAGAAGGCCGGTAAGGCGGCAACACCGCCCAAGGATCTGGAAGACTGATGTCGGGCAGCATTGATCGGGATTAGTCCATAAGAGGCGATGGCCATGTCGGGCGTTCACAAAGCAGCACAACTCGGTTTCAGCGCTGAAGCCAAAACCTATGCCCACGGGCGCCCTGACTATCCGGCCGAGATGTTGTCGTGGCTGCGCGATACCCTGGGTATTGCGCCGGGCGGGCAGGTGATCGACCTCGGTGCCGGCACCGGCAAGTTCACTCGCTTGCTTGAGGCGACCGGAGCGACGATAACGGCCATCGAGCCGGTCGAGGCGATGCGTGCCGAGTTGGTCGCGCGCCTGCCGGCGGTCCGGGCGCTGTCGGGGACTGCCGATGCGATACCGCTGGAGTCCGGGGTTGGCGACGCGCTGCTGTGTGCCCAGGCGTTTCACTGGTTTGCCCATGAGACGGCGCTTGCCGAGATTCACCGGGTACTCAAGCCGGGCGGACGGCTCGGGCTGGTGTGGAACGTGCGTGACGAGTCGGTTGACTGGGTCGCGGCCATTACCCGGATCATTACGCCTTACGAGGGCGATACTCCGCGTTTTCACACGGGGGCCTGGCGTAAACCGTTCAACGGCCGCTACTTCTCGGCGCCGGAACTGAGCTGTTTTGGGTACAGTCATGTGGGGACGCCCGAGGAAGTCATCATCGACCGCTTTCTGTCGGTCAGTTTTATTGCGGCATTGCCCGCGGCGGAAAAGGCACAGGTCACCGAGCAGCTTCAGACCCTGATTCAAACCCATCCGGCCTTGCGCGGCCAAGAGACCATCGCCTTTCCTTATCGGACCGAGGCGTATCGCTGCATTCGCCTGGACTGATACCGGCTGGTCAGCTTGACGCCCGCTGGTTAGGATCGTGCCTTGTCGTGGTTCATGGTCAAGGAGCGGGTATGAAGGGCAGCTGTGCTTGCGGGGCCGTCGAATATGAAATCGACGCTATCGATATGCCGATCGGGCATTGTCATTGCCACACCTGTCGCAAGACCCACGCGGCGGCGTTTGTGAGCACTGCCGGGGTCAAACGTGAGCATTTTCGCTGGCTCAAGGGTCAGGAAACCCTGACCGCCTATGAATCCTCGCCGGGCAAGCTACGCTATTTCTGCTCGCGGTGCGGTTCGCATCTGATGGCCGAAAGGCCGCATCTGCCCGTAGTGATTGTGCGTGTCGCGACCCTGGATGAGGATCCGGGCCTGCTGGCCGAGCATCACATCTGGGTATCCCATGATGTGCCATGGCTGCGTTATGAAGGCGTGGTCGAGCATTCGGAGTGGCAGCCGGGACGCTGACTGAAGGCCTGCGCGCTAATCTGCATGTGTGATCCACACCGTCCGCATGGCACGATGGTTATAACGTTAGATTATATTTATATAAAGAGTCATAACGTTAGCCGCTATGCTGCCCGCCAGATTTTTATGTCGTCTCGCTAGATTCTCCAGGGCTTGCTAATGGATGTCGGTAATTTCGGTTTTGTCGTTGCAGGCTTGGTGGTCGGTTTTATTGTCGGGATGACCGGCGTCGGTGGCGGCTCGTTGATGACGCCGATCCTGCTGTGGTTCGGCATCAACCCGGCCACCGCCGTGGGCACGGACCTGCTCTACGCCGCGATCACCAAGTCCGGTGGCGTTCTGGTTCACCGGAAAAATGACAATATCGACTGGAAAATTACCGGCTGGCTGACCCTGGGCAGCGTACCGGCGGTGTTGTTGACCTTGTGGTTTCTGAGCAGCCTGCACACCGCGCCCGAAGCCTTGAACAGCATCATCAAGCAGTCGCTGGGTTTCGTGCTGTTGCTGACGGCACTGGCGGTGCTGTTCAAGAACAAGTTGCTGGCGTTTGCCCATCGGCGTGGTGTCGATCACTCGAAGATCAGTGACTCGAAGTTGAACGGGCTGACGGTATTGACCGGCCTGATCCTCGGCACCATGGTTGCCTTGACCTCCATTGGTGCCGGTGCCCTGGGTACGGTGGCCTTGTTTATCCTCTATCCGTTCCTGCCGACCCGGCGTCTGGTGGGTACGGAAATCGCCCACGCGGTGCCGCTGACCCTGGTTGCAGGCCTGGGGCACGCGAGCATGGGCAATATGAACTGGGAACTGCTGGGCTTCCTGCTGATGGGCTCGCTGCCGGGGATCTACATCGGCAGCCATCTGGCGGGACGGGTGCCGGATAACCTCTTGCGGCCGTGCCTGGCGGTCATGCTGTTTTCCATCGGCTACAAGCTGGTGTTCTGATCGCTATCGGTTGAATCCGGCCAGCAAGGCGTCCAGCAGACTGCGCACGGCAGGCACCATGCCCCGCCGGGAAGGGTAGATCGCGTGCAGGCTGCCGCTGGGCGATGGGCAGTCGGGCAGTATCTGCACCAGACGGCCCTGCATCAGATCGTTCTGAACCAGGCTTGTCGGCAGCTGCGCTATACCGATTCCCCTCAAGGTTGCTTGCAGCAGTGTCTCCAGGTCATCGGTGGCCAACCTTGGCTGGTGGGTCAACACGACGGGGTGCGGCGCCTGGAAATGCCATTGATATTTATCGTTGGTGTTGGCCATGGCCAGGGTTGGCATACGCGCCAGGTGGTCCAGTTGAGTGAGCGGTGCATGCTGTGCCAACAAGGCCGGACTCGCAACCAGAATGCGCTGGGAGGTCAGCAGCGGCAGCAGCGTCAACTCGGAGTCATCCAATGGCAGCAGGCGTACGCGCAGGGCGATATCCAGGCCCTCCTCGATGACATCGACACGCCGGTTGGTTGCATCGAGCATGATCCGCACCGCCGGATTGTCCACCAGGTATTGCGCCAGAATGGCCCTGGCTCCCATCTGCAAGACCCCCAATGGGCAACTGATTCGGACCACGCCCTGTGGCGAAGCGCGGGTTTGGTCGATGGCTGTCTTTGCCGCCCGGGCTTCCTCCACCAGGGCCACGCAGTGCTGGTGAAACAGGCGGCCGGCATCGGTCAGGGAAACCCGTCGCGAATTGCGATTGAGCAGGCGTACGCCCAATTCCGTTTCGAGTGCACTGACACGGCGGCTGAGCTTCGAGGTTTGCAGTCCCATCGCCTTCGCCGCCGCTGTAAACCCGCCGTGATCCACCACCTTGGCGAACAGGTACATATTGTTCAAATCCGTCAGAGGGTCCATTGCCGGTCTCGTGCTGGTTTTATCGTTCTATTTTCTACAAGGTAGCGTTGCTTTTACAGCAGTTCTTCTTGGTTTGTTTCAAATTTATGCTCTTTAACGCGGCAATCAGCCGCTTTTTCAGGAGCTGAAATGTTAGAGCATCGATTCAAGTCCGACCTCGGCGGCGGCGACTATGGCTGGCTCAAGGCCCGCCATCATTTCAACGTAACGGCCGATGGCAATCCCGCGCACCGTCCGCTGGGGGCGCTGGTGGTCTGGAATGACGACGAGATTGCGCCAGGCACCGGTTTCCCGATGCATGGCCACGAAAGCATGGAGATCGTTTCCTACGTGCTGGAAGGTGCGGTGAGCCATCAAGACAGTGTCGGCGGACAAGGCCGTACCGAGGCCGGTGACGTGCAGGTGATGAGTGCCGGGACCGGCATTCGACATCAAGAGCGCAATGAGGGTGACGTTCCGTTAAGACTGTTCCAGATCTGGTTGCGGCCGCGGGAAAACGGTGGACTGCCCAACTGGGGTATGCGGCCTTTTCCCAAGTCTGATCGGGCCGGCCAATGGGTCGTGTTGGCCAGTGGAATGCCTGACGATGAAAGCGCTCTGCCGATCCGCGCCAACGCTCGTGTGCTGGGGGCGACTCTTAAGGCCGGCCAGAGCCTGAGCCAATGTTGTTCGACTACTCGCCAGGGTTATCTGGTGCCGGTGCTCGGCGCGGTGAAGGTCAATGGCGAAAGGGTCGAAGCGGGGGACGGGATTGCCATGAGCGAGGAGTCGATGCTTGTTGTCGAGGCTATCGAGGATACCGAAGTCGTATTGGTCGAGGTGTTTTGAGCATGAAGACGATCATCATGACCGGCGGGACTTTCGGTCTGGGGGAGGCGACAGCAACGCAACTGAGCGCCACCCCCGGCACCCAGTTGATCCTTGGCGGGCGAGAAACCCGTTTGCCGCTGGAGCTGGCGAGCTTGAGCCGTGTCAGGCAATTCGCCAGGCAGGTGCTTGAGACGCTGGGCAAGACGAAGATCAACGCCCTGGTGCTCAATGCCGGACTCAGCTTTCCCAAGGCGGCGCGCACGGTGGACGGCTACGAGACCACCTTTGCGGTCAATCATCTGGGCCACTATCTGCTGCTGCGTCTGCTGGCGCCGGCGTTGGCGCGAGAGGCCATTGTGGTGATCACCACCAGTAACACCCATGACCCGATGTTCAGTCCGGTTGCGCCGTTTCCCTTTGTCGATGCGCAACAGCTGGCGCAGTTGGACCTTGGGAAAGGCGCGCAGGGTGGTGTGGCGTTCGAGCCCGGGTTTCGCGCCTACGCCACCTCGAAGTTGTGCAATCTGCTGACGGCCCGTGCCTTCGCGGCTTCAGCCGAGGTCAAGGCACGCCGTTTGCGGGTTATCGCTTACAACCCGGGTTATATCCCCGGCACAGGGCTGGGGCGTAACTTGCCTGTTGGGGCGTTGCCTGCGCCGGCCATGGCATTGAGTCCCTATTTTGCCGATGTCATGCGCATACAAGCCGGGGAGTTCCTGGCCGATCTGGCGTTGGGGCGGATTGTCCCGCCGAGAGGGCGGTTGTATGCGTCCCTGGTGAGAGGTGAGCTGACTTGGCCGCAGCCGTCCGAATTGGCTCGTCGTGATGATGTGGCGCAGCAACTGTGGAATGACAGTGCAGTGTTGGTGGGGATGGACAGCCCGGCGCCTGCACTTGTCATGTGAAATTTGCGAACGTAACCGCTTGATGTTTGCAGCCATTAGTTGTTCTAAGAGTGTGCGTGAGTGATCCGTCTGGTGAAGAAATCAACGGCATGTTGCCGAGTACCTACCGCCTGCAGTGTCGCTGCCGGGTCGAGTCCGAAGCGTTTTGCGGAACCTGTGACCAGGCTTTTTTGAAGATCGTTGAGCGCCGCAGTCGGCGATGGCTGCGCGAAGGTAGTCGCAGCCGGCGCTGATATAGGGGGTAAATCAACACGAGGTGTATTCAGGGTGAGCAACTGATTGAGCGTCGGCGCATTCGCAATCCGCTTGCTGGTGAGCATGTCCTGCGCCGGGATGCCGATCCAGTCGCGCAAGGTGGCCAGAATACTGGTGTGATCGTACGGTGCATTCGGGGTGTCCGATCTGAACACCGTACCGGCCTGGATGTAGGGTGAGACCACCACTGTTGGCACGCGTACGCCAAAACGCGTGAAGTCGAAGCCGTTACCATCAAGCGGACGGGCCTGGTCAGGTGGAGTTGCATTGAATGGCGGGGTGACATGGTCGAAACAACCACCGTGCTCGTCGTAGGTGATGACAAGCAAGGTCTGGTTCCAGCCCTTCGATGTACTGACGGCGTTCCAGATTGAATACAGAAAGGCTTCGCCCGCTTGAACATCATGAGGGGGATGCTGGTCGTTAGGGTCGACCAGAAAGCTGGGCTCGATAAACGAATAGCGTGGCAGCGAGTTGGTCTGGCATGCATCCAGAAACGCGGAAAAACCTCTGAAGTGGGGACTCAACATGGGGTCCCATAATTTCGGGAACATCGTCCGGGTCAGCGAGGGGGTGAGGATGGTATTGCTGTAGACGCCCCAACTGCATCCGATCGATCCCAGGACGTTGAAGATGGTGGGGACATCCCAGGCGAATGGATCGGGAGGCGTGCCATTGTCCACATTGCCATTGGACGTCCCGGCGTGAGCAAAGGCGCGGTTAGGCCAGGTCTGGCTGGGCACGGAGGCGAACCAGGCATCGGAAACCGCATAGGCGCGGGCCAATTTGGCCAATACCGGCAGCTGCGCCGGGCTGTAGCATTGCATGATCTGATCGGGATTGGCGGTTTTCGTGGTGGTGTAATTGTCGACAAAGCCCATGGGCGGCGTATTGTCGGGGCTGACTGGACCGTCTCTGAACAGCTGGTAGGTGACGTTGGCAAAGGTTTCTTGCGGATCGGGGTCTGGAACCTGAAAACCGCTGGCCTGCAGGGTCACTGCCACATGACGCGCAGGGGTGGAGTTCGAGCAGGGGTTGGACATGCCAGGTTGCAGGCCGTCAAATCGAGGGGCGCTGGTCGCCGGCAAGACCTGCGACGGTGGGCTGTCATTTGGATAGAGCCAGCCAAGCATCGTATCCAGTGAGCGGTTTTCCAGCATGACAACGACGACATGTTCAATTTGATTCATGGCTTTCACCGTCAGTGATCAATTGTATGTCTTGCGAAGTGCTATCTCACGCCTCCTACGGCCCGGTATGCGGCCGCTCCATACGCCACCGCCAGGGCGCCACCTATGATATTGACCAACAATAGCACTCCTGCAAGCAGTAGGGCCCGTCCCCATGATCTAGAGTGCGACGCTTTGAAAAGGTCAATCTTGGTCCTTTGACCGTTATGAACTATGACTTGTGGCAAGCCGAGCACCGTGAGCAGCCGGTCGTGGATCGTCTGGTTGCTGCCTGAGCCCCTATTGGCAAATGATCCTACGCCGAAAATGCACCATCCCTGCTGATGGATTAGGCTTGTTATTCGACTCCGACACGATGAAAAAAGAGCATTGCCAAGACGTAAGTGGAGGCCGATGATGGATCGTATAACTCAACTGTTCATACGCGTTGCACCGCAATGCCTGGCGACCACCCGACAACCGGAGTCCGATCATGAATGAACAAACCTGCGCCTGCCCGCACTGTACCTGCAAGGTTGGTGAGCATGCAGTCGTGCGTCATGGTAAGCACTACTGCTGCCAGGCGTGCGCCGACCATCACCCGAATGGTGAACCTTGCACGGCTTCAAAATGCCACTGTGCAGACAAACCTAAGTAAAAGTTACATCTTTCTTGGTTGCGCAATACGCCTCAAGTTCTTTGCTACGTACGGCGACCAGATTCTCCTGTTCACTGCGTCGCTGACACGGCTTTTTTGGTGGTATAGCCAGGCACACCCTGAAGCTGCGCGGATAGCCAAGGAGCAGGGGATCGGTATTCGGCCAAGGTCAACTTAAAGGGCTTTTCGGTATTTACTGCAATGGCAGCATCATTGTGATCGGTGAGACGCCGGGGCAGGGGATGAAGCCTGCGTGCCGGGCATAAAAGTCTGCGAGCCGGTCATTCAGGGGATGGACCAGAACGGCTGTTGAGCCCACCGTTTCGGAGGCGCTGATACAGCGTTCGATTGCATCCTGTAGTAGATCGATAGCATAACCGTTGCCCTGAGCGACGAGACTGATGCCGATCCGACCGATGATGGTAACGGGATGCTGTCCCGGCGAATTACGTTGCCGACTCTTCGGTACCACGGACGCGCGCATGGCCGACCCGTTGGATAGGGTGTAGTAGCCGATGACCTTCTGGGTACCTTTGAGACAAATCACATAGACCACCGCGTGTTTAGCGGCCTGGGCTTTATGTGCTTTTTTGACGAGGTACTCATTGATCGAGCTTTCACCACAATCGAAATCGTTCAGATCGTGCTGCTCGTTTAGCTTTGCGGGAGCGCTCAGCTCCAGCGTTTTGGCCTTGCCAGGAGTTTTTGCAGGCACTGGTTCCCTCGCACCGGGTTGTCTTCCAAAGCTTTCTCGAATGAGTCAAACGCGTCCTCATCGAGTACGAACAACCGCTTGTCCAAGATGACCTCTTCAGCTTTCTGGCAGGCTGCTTCCAGAATGAAGCTGGTACGGTCACGGCCTGACAAGGCAGCAGCGATATCAATCAAATTTCGTTTCTTGATGTCTGCCCGCATATTGATAGGTACGGGCTTTTCTTTCGTCGGTTCTGGCTGGCTGGTCTTCAGCATCATGAAACCCTCTATGGGGGCGCTCTCTGTCGTCGGCAGGTGGAGCAGACCTGCGGCACAATCGTAGCATTCCTGTGTATCAGATGTAAGTGCTGTGTATCTCATTGATATACGGTCTCTGCGGTGAATTGTGTTCGATCGTTGATGCCAGCCAAGCGTTGATGCGTGCTTAGATTGCACTCGGAGCTTGAGGGCGTCCACACATCGAAACCTGCTGAAACAAAGGCTTTGCGCAGTGATCAGACACAAACAAAAAAGCCCTGAACAGGTTCAGGGCTTTCCGGTGTTTCAGTCTATTCACCCAAGGTGAACAGCCGCATCAATCCCAGCTCAACGCCCCACCAGTCTGATACTCGATCACCCGTGTCTCGAAGAAGTTCTTCTCTTTCTTCAAGTCCATGATCTCGCTCATCCATGGGAACGGGTTGGTGGTCCCCGGGTACTCTTCCTTCAAA
>NZ_JALMEZ010000033.1:0-7083 GCF_023242495.1 Pseudomonas sp. MWU13-2862
TGACCGGGAGGATCGAACCGCTGAAGAGGCGAAAACACACTGCCTTTTCAGCTACTTCCACGCTTCGATGAACTGAAGCGACCCGCCTGCCAAAACTCTAAAAACCCTTGTAACTCATTGAATCTCAAAGGCTTTTCCGTTTCGACTGCGCCGGAAGTGGGGCGAATTATAGAGCCGTGGATTTTCCCGTCAACGCTTATTTTCACTTTTCTGTCATAAGGGCCAGAAACAGTGCAAACAACGAGGGCTACGGCGGTCTTGAGGACGCTTCTATATAGAAGGGGACCACTCAGGCCAAATCCCGGCAGAACCGACCTTTTCCCAAGGACCTTCGAAAACAGGATTCAACATGCATAACGCACCGACAGGCCGCGTCAGAGCAGAGGCATTGGCTCAAAAAAAGTACTGGATCGGTGCGGATTCTTGCCTGAGTTTCCTTCTTCAAGCGAAAAAACCAAGGGCGAATGCCGATTCGTTCTTTCGATCTAGATAATTGTGTTTCAAGGACTCTGAGTGCAGCTGTGCTGCATGCAAAGGACTCAGACACCGTCTTTTTCGTTGGCGACGACACCCGACCCCAGCCAGAATAGCTCAGACTTTATTGAATACCTGCTTCAATGCGTTGCCTTCAGCGAACGCAAGACGGCTTAAATACAAAGATACTTGATGGTCCGTAAACCCGATTTTCGAGTTGCTGCGCGCCATGAGCACTTCGTCGATGAAGGCATTAGCCTCGTGCGAGGGGATGTTGGGGTAGCTGGCACAGACGAAGATAGCGACGTTATGCAGGCTGTCGAGGTTCCAGTTGATCTGGTTGGGAGTCGTGAAGCCCTGGAGCTTTCCATCGTGTGTCCGGGTCGGCAGGACGTGTTGCGTGGGCATGTAGTTGGGGAGTGGGCCTTTTATCGTCGCGTATGCGCGTATGGCCGCGTTTACCGATGTCAATTGCCCACTATCGGAGACGGCGCCCCTGGGAAGGGCCGTCGCGACCAGGTTGAGCAACTTGGCAAAGTTGCCGAGGTTATTTGGGTCCTGCGCCCCAAGACTCTCGTAAGCGCTGGCTGTATGGTACGCCAGCAACAAGTTCGCTAGGGCCTCCAGCGCAGCCTTTAGCTCCCTATCGCTGGGATACTTGCGCGCGACGTGATCAATTTCCGTGCGAAGTTGGGCCCCCAATGGCGCCCTGGGCTGCTTGGCGAGGTAATCGGGATCCTTGCCCAGAAAGGGTAACATTACTGGGAACAGGCTGGTGATTGCGGTCCATACGGTCTGGTCCTTGCGGATCTCTGAAATCTGCTCTGCCAGCACTGTGAGCCTGTCCTTTGAGGTTTTCAGGGCGCGACCCATCTGCGCCGACAGCGCGCCCATAACCTCCAGGCCGTCCCTCAGCCCGGTACCTTCAGCTTCGTAGCCCAGGATCGCTCTCTCACTCATTTGCCGGTCACCAGCCTGGGGGTTCACGGCGTTCGACGTATCGTAAATCGGCTTGAGCTTCGCCTTTATGGCATTGCTGATCAATTCCACAGGGCCGCCTGTCTGACCCATTGCGTAAACAATGTAATCGCCTTCGACTGTCGTCGGGTGCTTGCCCACGCCTGAAGGGATCACTGTTACACCGACGCGCCGCCCGATCTTGGGCACAGACGTATAGCTGCTAAACCGGTACACCTTGAGGTTGTGCTTGCCAGGGTTGTTCCAGGCTTCATGCATTCTTGGCTGTGTTGCGAGCATGGGCGGCGTCTTTCCCTCCTCCAGATTAATTAACCAGTGGATACTCATCTTGTAGTTCAGGGCCTTGTGAACGGCATCGATGGCCGCGTTCGGCCCGATGACCACCACACTCTTGGAACTGTCGAGTTTGCTCGGGGAAAGGCCAGCAAACTCGTCAAGGTCCAGAACTTGATAGGGATACAATTCGCGCGCCTTTTTCAACTCCGGGGGCACGCGGTGGCCGCCGGCACCAGCGGCTATCACGACTTTATAGGCGTACACCTTTTCGCCGCTGGTCAACTCGATCAGGAAACCACGCACCTCCTCAGGCGCAAGTTCGCTGGGAAAAATACAGTCGGAAACCATCTTGACCGACCTCTTCTCGATCTGAACATCGGCCTCTTGAAGAACTTGAGTGTTCAACTTCGACCATTCCAGCCGATCGACCAGGCTCTCGGAATAACCCGGAATGGTCTGTTTGAAATGTTCCAGAAGGTGGAGCGGGTGGTTGATTTTCAGCGTCGGGTCCGTTGCGTTGCCGGAGTGGCCGCGAGCACCTGCCCATGGGTCGTCCTCGCCGATCGCCAAGACCTTCTTGAATACACTCAGATCGACCGTGGCCACGTAATAAGCCGCCGTGCTGCCGCGCCCAACAATGACCAGAGGCCAGACGATACTTGTAATCTCAGTCATGGTATCCCTCCCTAAGCTTCAATCCCTTGTGTGAGCAACACCGCTGCATGCATGTTCGGGCCGTCAACGGGTTCAGCCCTTGCCGGAGCGCTAAAGTCCGTAGGGCTCTGTGAACGAAGGTCAGGCAGGGCGTGGCGGTCCACCTAGCGTAGCTGTTTTTAAGAGGTACAGGCGCCCCGTCACCTTTCGTACAGAATGATCGACCAAAGCCCGCCAGAACTGGACGGTTTTTTTCATTCCCAGCCCATGATTGCTAGGAAATTTCCAGGTTACCCGGAGGCCAGTGCAACCTGGTGGCAGCAACTACAATGAGGGGCTTTTCGAGTAAGTGTGGCTAGTCGACGACCGCGACAACCAGCGTTCGAACATCTATCTCAACTCGACGCGTACCTTCAGCGGTGCCTGCATGTCTTCCAGCAGACGAATTTCTTCGAATCCGGCCACGACTCCCCCTATCTAGTGTCCCTGCCACGCAGGTTACGCCACAAAGCCGCCGTTCAGCAGCGAAACGTACTGGTCAAATCCGGCGCAATCGAGGATCAGTTGCAATGCAAATGACCTGTCAACCGTGATGAAATCTCACAGCCAGGTGAGAACGAGCAAGGCATAAGTTTCGGAAATCGGCTAAAGAACCCAATCTCATTGAAAGACTGATAGCTGAATGCGCGGAGAAGTGGGGACCAAATATAAAAATCAAGCCGGAAACCAAACGAAAAATTCGCTAACCCACTGACTATATTGGTGTCCCAGGGCCGGTTCGAACGGCCAACCTTCCCCTTAGGAGGGGGATGCTCTATCCAATTGAGCTACTGGGACAACGCTCGGCCACCAGGACAGGCGACGCGAAGGACGGCGTGCATGTTAACGGGCATGCCGTCGTTTGTCATGTCGTCCCTGGGCTTTTTAACCGTAGGCCACCTTCTGCGGGCGCAGCCCGACCCGTGTTGAGAAACCGCTACGCGCCCTGGAGTAACGACTGTCAGGCACCTCATCGGGCATTTTGCATTATTACAAAACGCCATCATTGCAAAGTGCACGCTCCACACGTCCAAAACAAAAGACAAGCTATTGTTTTAAAAGCGTTTTTTCTGATAAAAAGCTTGGCATGCAGCCTGCTCTGACTCTCTCCACGGAAAACCGCCTGATTCAGCATCAGTCATGGAGAGCCTTTCGATGAATACGCCCATTCTTTTGACATTGAATGCCTTGGCATTGATCGCACTGACCGCTTTCCACTTTCAACCGGCGCCAGAGTCCCTGCCCTACACCCATGCAGACCCGCGACAAGCCGCACAACGGGCAGTCATGAGCGATCACCTGACCCACAGCAGCGCCCTGGGCGAACAACGCCAGGCAACCGTCGCCACCGGCGAAACGGTCCGGCTGACGTTCTGAGCCCACTCCACCAAGGAATTCCCATGTCCAGATACGCCATCACCTTCCTGATCCTGACCCTGCTCGCCAGCACCTCCCTGTGGATGGCACCCGCCGACGCCTTCACCCTACCGTTGGTCGTCGCCAGCTGTCTGTTTGGCGGCTTTTTCGTCCTGGCCTTGTTCGCTGGTCGGAAAATCCGCTTCGATCCGGTCTTGCGCACCTCCGAAGACTAGAAAACCAGCAAATTGCCACTACGCTTTAACATTAGAAGCAAAAGGTCAGGCCAGCGGTTAAAATCCGCGCCGTGCTGGCCAGACGCTTCCTGACAGGCCCGGGATGGCCGATCAGAGGGCCGCGACTGGGTGAAACTTTCAAACCAGTACGCATTTCTGATAATTGGTGCTGGCATATTGCCTTTGTCCAGTTCAATATTTGTCACAGAATTGACGCCAAGGATCTGGCAAATATGAGGCATGATGCGGGCCTCATTTCAATTCAGGTTGAACATTTGGCCAAGCATGCTGTCCTACTGACATCCTGCGGCCAATTCCGAGAACCGCTCCCCTGAACTAACCGGTTTAAAACTATGCGCCCATTGAAACAGGCAATTTATTCCAGCCGTACGGCTGACAAGTTCGTCGTGCGTCTGCCCGATGGAATGCGTGAACGCATCGCCGAGGTGGCTCGTAACCATCACCGCAGCATGAATTCCGAGATCATTGCACGCCTGGAGCAAAGCCTTATTCAGGAAGGTGCACTGGGCGACGAGTTGAGCATGCGGCTGGACAGCCCTGAGCTCTCTCTGCATGAGCGAGAATTGCTCCAGCGTTTCCGCCAGCTTTCCCATCGCCAGCAGAATGCACTCGTGTCGCTGATCGCCCATGACGCCGAAATGGCGGACGCCAGCTGATTCATCCCTGAAAGCTCAAGCCAGCGGTGTGCTGGCTTTTTTTTGCCCGGGATTTGGCGGGGAACCGCCTAGAGCAGGAAGATGGTCGCCAGCCCCAGGAAGATGAAGAAACCGCCACTGTCGGTCATGGCGGTGATCATCACGCTCGCCCCCATCGCCGGGTCGCGCCCCAGGCGCGCCAGGGTCATGGGGATCAGCACCCCCATCAAGGCTGCCAGCAGGAGGTTGAGGGTCATGGCCGCAGTCATCACCACACCCAGCGACCAACTGCCGTACAGCAGGTAGGCGACTACGCCGATCACCCCACCCCACACCAGGCCGTTGATCAACCCCACCGCCAGCTCCTTGCGCATCAGCCGCGAGGTATTGCCGGTGCTGACCTGGTCGAGCGCCATGGCCCGTACGATCATGGTGATGGTCTGGTTGCCCGAGTTGCCGCCGATGCCCGCAACGATCGGCATCAGCGCAGCCAGGGCCACCAGCTTCTCGATGGAGCCCTCGAACAGCCCGATCACCCGCGAAGCGACAAAGGCCGTGATCAGGTTGATTGCCAGCCACGCCCAACGGTTGCGCAGGGATTTCCAGACCGAGGCAAAGATATCCTCTTCTTCGCGCAGACCGGCCATGTTGAGGACTTCACTTTCGCTTTCCTCACGGATCAGGTCGACCATTTCGTCGATGGTCAGACGGCCGATCAACTTGCCGTTCTTGTCCACCACGGGCGCGGAAATCAGGTCATAACGCTCGAAGGCCTGGGCCGCATCGTAGGCGTCCTCATCCGGATGAAAGCTCACCGGGTCGCCGGCCATGACATCGGCCACCTGCTTCTCGGGATCGTTGACCAGCAGCCGCTTGATCGGCAGCACGCCCTTGAGCACGCCGTCGTAATCGACCACGAACAGTTTGTCGGTATGGCCCGGCAGCTCCTTGAGCCGACGCAGGTAGCGCAGTACCACCTCCAGGCTGACGTCTTCGCGGATGGTGACCATCTCGAAGTCCATCAGCGCACCGACCTGCTCCTCGTCATAGGACAACGCGGAGCGAACGCGCTCACGCTGCTGGCCATCGAGGGTTTCCATCAGTTCGTGGACAACGTCTCGCGGCAGCTCGGGAGCCAGGTCAGCGAGTTCGTCGGCGTCCATTTCCTTGGCGGCGGCCAGGAGCTCCTGATCGTCCATGTCGGCGATCAGGGTTTCACGGACGGAGTCGGACACTTCAAGCAGGATATCGCCGTCGCGCTCGGCCTTGACCAACTGCCAGACGGTCAGGCGATCGTCCAGGGGCAAGGCTTCGAGAATATAGGCGACGTCGGCGGAATGCAGGTCATCGAGCTTGCGTTGCAGCTCGACGAGGTTCTGCCGGTGAACCAGGTTTTCCACCCGGTCGCGATGAGGGCCGTCCTGACGATGCGTCAGGTCTTCGACCACCCGCTGACGCTGCAGCAGGTCGATGACCTGGGCAAGACGGTTCTGCAGGCTGTCCTGGCTTTTCTTTACTTCAACTTCGGTCATAGGCGAACTCCACTCCCAGCAGCGGGGCACGCCGGAAGGATCAATCAGTCAATTCGTGATTGGCACAACGAGAGATTAAGTAACTACTGGGTAAGTCCATGGAAATATTCCAAAAACCCCGGCGGGGCTGACGGGCGCAATCATACACCGTCCCCACGCCCTCAAGACCAAAAATCTTGGCAAGAACAAGCGCTTGCGATACCCAGCCGAGCGCTTTAGCGCCAGCCTTTCCCCTACGACGACTCATCCTGAAAAGAAAACACACGCCCCAGGCGAAAGCCCACGGCTAGGCTGAGTGAATGATCGTCAAGGAGGACGTCCGATGCTGCCCAGAAGCCATCTATCGCTATTGCTCGCACTCTGCCTGCCCTTCCCGGCCGACGCCACCATCGTCCATCGCTGCGAAAGCGACAGCGGCCATATCACCTTTACTACGCTGGGATGTGCATCAAACGAAACGCTGCAACCCCAGCGAGCACACAACCCCTCGCTCGGAAGCCGGGCGACATCGGCCCCTCGCGCGAAGACGCCAACCTCGGCCGCCCCACCCAGCCCTCAGCCCCTGGTCGTAGTCGGCGAGCACGATGACGGCTGCGCCAATCGATTAAGTCCACAGGAAAAACGCCGGGCAATCATCAACCAGCAGGTTCGCCCTGGCATGAGTCGACTGGAAGTGGAAAGCGCCCTGGGCAGGCCGGATCGGATCAGCACAAGCAACACCGCAACGCGTTATCACTACAACCTGAAACGGGGCCGCAGCAGTCTGGTGGTGCTGGATGAGAAAGGATGTGTCAAAGGCTAGCCGACGTCACATACTCAAACGCCAGACAGCAAAAAGCCCGCAACCAGTGCGGGCTTCTTGGTGTATGGTGCACTCGACAG
>NZ_JALMEZ010000034.1:0-6163 GCF_023242495.1 Pseudomonas sp. MWU13-2862
GAAGATGGTTTCATTTCCCTTGTTAGGTCATCCAGCGGGGTAGACTTCTCCCATGGGAAATTGAGCGTTATGCCAAACTGAATTTCGCCATTAACACCCACCGAAACCCCGTACCATTCCGGCGTCTGATGGGTGTACTTGCGTTTGGCACAGTGCACCTCAAGCGTCCTGATGGCTTCCTTGCTAGGAGCGGGGTTACAGTGAAAGCAAATCCCCGCCCCATGCTCAGTCATACCAATCGTAAAATCATGGCGCTTGCCATCGATTTTCGTCATGTTGGTCAAGCGTTCAATGGCCTGATGAACCGCATCACACGTTTCTCCGCTCATAGAAAGCAGAGTGAAACCCAGTTCAAGAATTGCTGGGTTAGGTCGGCGCTCAATTTGCTCAATCAAGCGCTCGTAGTACGTCCCTTTCATCCTAGTGAGAATGCCTTCAGGGACTCGCTGGCCCGGTAGCCCTTCCCGCCGGACAACCATGGCGGTATCTAAATCTGCTGCGATCGAGTCCTCCAGCATCACCATATTGAACTGATCGTCGAGCCAGAGATTGCACCGCAGATGATAGGCCAGGGTTGTGAGCTCGTGCCCTGCCATCAGCTTTGATGATGACTCTGAGCGCATTCGGACATAGCTTAGAAAACGCAGGGGCGTATCAAGCATCTCCGCAAGGACATCCAGCAGGAATACGTCCATCACCAAAGGTGGACGAACGACCTCATCGGCTGAGTATTTGAGGTATTGGCTGGCTTGGAATGCTAAAGCCGGGTAGTGATCGGACACGACGCAGAACGGATAGATCTCTTTGACTTGCTTCGGAAGCACGACCGCTTGGCCTTGATCGTCTTCGAGGCGGCAGCTCCCAGATCTAATAGCTGTCGCGCATTCAGCCCCTTGGTCATAGGCCTTCTGAATGGCGGCAGCAAAATCAGCCTTGATGTGTCCATCACTACCTTTGCGGGCCGCTAAGGTCAGTTTTTTGGCTTTCGCCTGAACGATGATGATCCGATCACCGAAGATGACCAACACGTCCGCTTCAGCGACGATCCGCTTCCCCTCGAACAAGTTGACGTTGGTGTGGACGTTCGACCTTCCGAAGACCGATGCCAAGCGGCGCAGAGAAAACTGTTCAGTAAATGCACCACGATTGTCGGAGGCCTGTTGCTTGTAATCCTTATCCTGATTCATCCAGAAGAAAGGCGACTCGTACAGGGCTTCGTAAATCATGTGATGAGAAAACAGAAGTACTGAGTCCCGACCTGTTGGCAGCAGAGGCGTAGCTGCTACCTGGTTGAAGTCCCCAACCTCCCTGAACAGGCCATTATCACCACTGAACGTCAGCGCTTTGAAAACTGCCTCAACGACATCCAGTTCCTGGCCCGAACAATGGGCTACTTCATGCGCCCTGAACTCGAAAAGCTCCAGCACCGAGCCTGTCGGCATCTGGCCTAGCTGGGGTTCACCAGTCAGTCGCGCTCCGTTGTTAGCTCGCTCGTTCATCAACGAACACATCGCGTTCGCCACTCGTAAAGCTTGGGCGCTGCTGAACCCCATGACCCGCTCTAACCAGGCATCATCCGGAGCGTGTTTCTCTGCAAAAAAATCTCGATACTGGAAGCTGTAGGCTGATTCGGTGGCATAGAAAATGGGCTCCTTCATCATCGGCCCTTGCCAAAAGTCCTCCACGACTTCGCCCTTCTGGGCTTGTGGGGCCAGCTCGCCGATCACCTGACCGTTCAGAGCACTGTGAAGCTCACCCAATAGCTGATCAGTGCGGGAGGCATAGCCTCTAAGTGTGGCTTCATCGACCTCAGACAGATCGAGAGGCTGACGCATCATCAGACCCAACACCGTGCTTATTTCATTGCGGTTGAGTCTTTTACGGTCAAATATATGATCAAGGTCAGAGGGCTTGTGCTCGCCTTGGAACGACACAAAGTTGTCGCGATGACAAATCCCGGCTATAGCGTGAGCGTAGCTTGGTCGAGCCGTCAGATTTATCAGTTCCTTGAAAACTTCGGCTTCACTTCGGTGCGTGGGATTCATTCCTGCTGCTCCAAGGTTCGTGATTCCTATGGGAGGGTGGACTTCCCGTCCCCCCCCCACCATCGGTGATGTTGCTTGGCGACCTTACTCGTTGGATTTTGGCACATATCGCTTTTCGGGTATGGCAGCGCTCAAGCGACATTCTAGTCAGCCGAAACCTACACCTTGAACTCCCTGGCCATGGTGTTAACGACATAGGGGTGGGCTGTGGGTTGATTGTCGACGTCCAAATCGAAGCGAGCTGCCTCGTAGTCCGGCTCAAAAGCCACGGGATGCTTCGCTGAAATTCGCTCTGACTGGAATGTACGAGCCTGCCCCGGGAATTCGTAAACCACTTTGAGAAGACGCCGCTCGTGCGCCGGCAGGTTCCAGTAGTCATTGGTACTGGCAACGGTGCCCACATAGAGGAAGCGCAAGCCATAGTCACGCAGATGGCGCTTGCCCTTTGGGAGCGGAGGGAAGTCCATAAGCGTCAGCAGGACAGGCAGCACATCCTGAACACCCATGTCCCGGTAACGCCAGATCCCGTGGCGATCAGCGTATTTGAGGACGGAGACGAAATCGAAGACCGAGGCGTAACCGATGATCCGGTCGAATTCTCGCCAGTGATACCGCCAGGTCGCAAAGAAGCCCTCTCGAAGCCTCTGGGCGTCAGCGGCATTGCCCTGTCCAGGATTGAGTGCGCGGTAGGCTTGAGCGTTGAAGGCTTTGACCGGACAGGGAGCGCTGTCCTCGAAGTGGACGAAATTGGGAGTGCGCAGCTTGCTGTGCTCAGCTCGCAAGAACACGTCTTGTCGGCAGATATCGCAAAGGGCCGGAGGTCGTACTCGCTCCTTGCCATTGTTATCAACGGGCTTGCCATATGCGTCTTCATAGCCCTGGGCATCCAGGGTTTCGAGGGTGTCACGGTGTAGTGCTGTCCGCATGCCGATTCTCGACTGAATGAAGCGGTCATAGTGGCGACACTTCGACTACCAAGCAACGACCAGTTGGTCTCACAGCAGCGAGATAGAGCCATCCACTCTAGAGAGTCATCAAATAGCGGCATTACCTCTCGACACGCCCAGATTGTAGTAGTGGAGGCTTGGGGAGACCGCGACAACTACCGAAGCTGAAGCAGATAAAGCGAAGAAAGCCGATGATGAGAAATTGGCTGCCCAAACAAAAGCAAAACCTGAGCCGGAATCAACCGGCAACGCACCTGCTGGTCGACAGCCATTGAGGGCGGCGCACTCTACTGCCCCGAATGATCAGCAGCAGAACTGGTCAAAAAACAGCCCAGACCGAGAACAGGAGCTAGTCTGGATTGCGCTGCTGTTTACGTCCTCAGCACCCTACCTCAGAGGGTTTTTGTCGGACATAGAAATGCAAAAAGCCCCCGAAGGGGCTCTTATCCGCATCATCGTCATCCAATCGGTGTGCGGTACTACCGGGGAACATCGCAATGCTCATTACTGCTCAACTAATTGGAGAGGGAACCCGTCGGTAGATGATTTAACTGTATATCCATACAGCTATAATATCAACAGCTATTTCGAAAGCTGTGGCTCCATTCCCTATTGTTTGGTGTGCTGGCTAGTGGCTGCCGTGAAGGACGCGCGAGCGGCTCTCTAATGCCATGTAGCAGACTCACCTGCTAAGCCAGATCACCTCCTCCTCCAACACCTTGCAAGTCACCCAAACACACACGCATGCTCAGCGTCTGGCCTGCAACCATTCAGCAGACAAGCGAAGGAGCAAAATGATGGGGTCGTACGGGGGTTACATTGAGCGGTTGACCAGCGACTCACCTAGCACATCGAGCACACGCTTCAAGTCTGAATACGCGTCAGCAAATCAATGCCAAGCCTCAGCCAGAAGCATCGGTGAAGGGAACACTACCGTTATTCAAATACTGTATATAAATACAGATCCAATTCAATATTTGGGTATATGCTACCAACATTTTCATCTGCCGATTGCGAAAAGCCATCATGATTTCCATCGCACTTCAGAAATATCGGGTTCGCTTCATGGAAGGCTGCAGGCATGGTTGATAATCATCGCCTAGGCGATCGTGCTTCCAGGACTGGGGCGACGATGCCGCCAAGCTGATTAGGACGTCATTGAGCATGACGTGCCATGTCACGGCATCTTTGAACGGGTGTCACGGTGCAGGGAGCACTCTAGGAATTCAGGCATAAGCTCACGGTCACCAAGGTATTTGCCTGGCTGCAGCGATTGACATAAATTTCGCCCGCATAGAGCTCCGCTCATCATTGATGTCCGGAGGAGCCCTCTTGGGCGAACCCCATCAAATGCCCGAAAACCAATCGAAGGAATTCGCCATCAATACCCAGGCATTTAGCGTCCAAGCTGACAGCTACGGCTTCACCAGTTGTAGCTACGCCGACATCGTAACCCTGGTGGATGAGGCGGTAATCGTCCTTCAGGAACGCGGTATACGCTTCACTCCTGGGAGTGTGCTTCACAAGCTTTTTGCAGACGCCCGCAAGCTCGACAAGCAATGGACGCAGAGCAAAACATCACCCAATTTGGTAACGGGTATCAACGCCGCTTACGCAGAGAAGATTGCTCGGATCATCTCCACGCTCAATGATGAGCCGGGTATTGATGAAGCCCTTCAGCGAATCTCTGGGGCAGACGTGAACCTGTCGAACCGATCCAAATCCCAAGGCAAGGACGCATTATGGGAGCTCTCGCTTCTGACCGCCCTCAAGCGCAGGATGCCGGCCCAGATGATCGACCCTCCCGACATTGTTGTCGACTTCGGATTTGGTAACTACTCGATCGCCTGCAAGAAAATCTATGAGCGCAAAAGCCTTGTCTCTAGGTTACGGGACGGTGCCAAGCAAATCCGCGAATCAGAGAACCCTGGCTTCATCGCCCTGAACATCGACGACCTCCTCCCGGGTGAACAGATTTTGACGTCGCAGACCCCGGCATCAGCCCTTCAAATGCTTTCCAAAGAGATTCGGGAGTTTGTCGAAGACGAGTCGGGTGCATTTGGACGGATCAAAAATAAGACCTACCTCGACGGCGTTTTGATTTCAGCATCGACCATTTCTGACATCAAGGAGACGAGCACCCGTCTCAACCTCACAACCACTTTCGACTTCTATCCGTTCCAAACTGATGGACTGGGCATGGAACGCTTTATTGCGCTGAGAAAAAGACTATCCCCTCGCACAACCATGGGAAAAGGGCCCTTGGCTGTAAACATCACCTGGCCAAAGTAAATCTTCTGGCAAAGGCAATAGTGCGGTGATTGGTTTGACTACCATAAGATGCGGGCTGTGTGATTCAAGAAGCATCAGCGTCCCCGCCAATCTCCAGGTTCAGGCAGCCTGGCCATAAGCTAGGCCGACTGCCACTTCAGCTTCAAAAAACGCGAAGCACTGCCGACAAAGGCATCGTTTTTCGACGACCATGGCTGAGCAGCACGTAAAGTTTGTTCTGCGTCTGAAAAAACATGCCGTCGCTGAAATCAATCAACGGTGACGAGCGCAGCCAGAGGGCGCTGCTGGTTTTGGTACAGCTATCGAAGACCACATTGAGCATCAGCAGCATCACCGGCTTCTTGCCCTCCATAGCCAACTCCTGGACGACCAAATCAGGCGCATCGAGATCAAGCCAAACCCACTCATCGACGATGCAGAAGCTCCTATCCGGGAATCTCGTCTCTGTCATCCGGATCGCTTCCTCAAGATCCATTTCCACCCCTGGCATGACCGCGCTTGGGCCAACGATCTCCTCGATGTCTATGTATGACATGGTAACTCCTGCCCATCCATTGCTTCGCCAAATGGCCTTGTTTCGAAGGCTTACGAGCGCGCGGAAGCTTCTCGGGTCATCGACATCACCACTGTCTGCTGGCCCCCGTCGACCTCCTCAATCATGAACATAAGAAAGCTCACGATGACGTATCGATCACCCGCTGTGGTGACAGCAATCGAATAGCCGTGCTGCTCTTCCATCGCCGCCAAATCCTCGGTGACGACCGTATCCCCGTTTTCGGCGCGCTGGTGGATGTCAAAAAACATCGCCGCTTTGAAGCCCAGTCCGACCGGACGAGCATCGAGCAAATAACCGCTGATCTGTCCGTGGAAAGTGACCCT
>NZ_JALMEZ010000035.1:0-4035 GCF_023242495.1 Pseudomonas sp. MWU13-2862
AGCTTGGGAGGCCGAAGTGCGAAACGTAGCAACGAAATCCGATTTGGTACGAGTGGAGAAGCAGTTGATCCAAAAAACCGTCGACCTGGGTCGAGAGCTGCGTGGCTCGAGCAAAGAGCTAGGCGACACGGTCAAAACCCATGGCGAGCAAATAAACGCGCTCAGCCAAGCGATTGTTACCCAGGGGATCGAACTTCGCGCTGAGATCAAGGAGCAGGGCAACGATTTCCGGCTTGCGATGGAAAAACAAAGCAATGAGCTTCGCTCTGAAATAAGAGAGCAAGGTAGCGAATTTCGCTCCGCAATGGAAAAACAAAGCAGCGAGCTACGCGCTGAAATCAAGGAGCAAGGCAGCGAGTTTCGACTTGCGATAGAAAAACAGGGTCATGAATTCCGGATATCGATGGAAAAGCAAGGCCAACAGCTTAGTACAGAGTTCAAGAACCAAGTAAGCGAGCTAAAAAATTTAATGACTAAGCAGGGCACCGAAATGAAGGACCAAGGTGTCGAACTCAGAACAACAATCAAAGGGCAAGAGACAGCCCTCCTACTACAGGGTGTCAAACTAGAGGCGTCCATCACAGAGGTCGGGTCAAGAATCAAGTACGTGCGCTGGCAGTTTGGCGTCATCGTCACTGCTGTAGTTGGTTTCTTGGCAAAAATGGCCTATGACTTCTTCATTGGAAAATAGCTTTATGATCCCGAGCTTTACTGCTCAACCGGTAAGCTACGGCCTGTGGCTTAAACGTTTCAAGACGTGGGTACTGTCCACGTTGCGCTGATACACCATAATTTTTGCCCATGCGGGGAACACTCCCCGTCCGGGCGCAGTGTCTCTCCGTTTTGGGCTTTTCTGGAGAGACCTATGAAACTGGATGCACTTACACCGCAACAAGAAGCACTGCTCGACCTACCTGTCGTTTTCACGATTAAGGCTTGGAATGAAAGTGTTTACATAGCAAAGCCACTGAACATCGCCGAACAGGGCTGTCGCCTGACATCGGCCAGATGCGGCCCCTCAATTCAGGGGTGTTTCCGTCCGAAAAAACTATTCAGAAATGACTGAAAGAGGACGCTCAGGCACCGATCTCAAGGACGATGCAGCCCTGTCGCATCCCGCCAGTACAAGGTTTCTTCGAATTGAAAGCTAATAAGAAAGAAGGCCGAACACGACTGAGATATGGATTGAGCGATTTTATCCAAATCGTCCATAGACGATTCCCCCTCAGGTTCGGGCCCTTTTATTCTGATGGTGCAACGCAAAGCGACAGGAAAGTCGACACCCTTTGTATTCTCAGCATAGATCGTAGAGTCATCTGCTACATCGCCGCCGCTCAATCTAAGCCCCGAGGCAAATACAGCGGACAAGCCATTACCCGCTACCTCTATTTCCAAAGCTCCCGCATTCTCAAGGGCGCTTTTCAGTGCTGAAATTGTGAGCGCACTATCAGCTTCCAAGCACAGATCAAGACTCATGAATCCTCCCTTTTTCCTGCCTGAACAGTTGCACCAAAATTTTGAGTGCGATCTTCGCGATAGTGTATTTGGCTAGTGGCTTGAATGTCTGCTTCTGGCCAACTCTGTTGAAAAAGTCGCTCGGCCGCAGAAATGGGGGCCGACTGTTTTTCAACAGCATCGGCCGCAAGCGGCCAGTCACTCGGAAGAGAGCGATTTCGTGGGATCTGGCCGATTGCGTCGTGTAGCGTCGCTCGAGCTAATGGGTAGTCTGATGATCAAAGGCTGTTCCAGTGCATGATGAACTGCGTCGAGACAGCACCGATCTTGATCCAGCAGAACCCGCCAGGGCGATAGTTACTGCACGTTTTTCAGCTTGATTACATCACCGGAGACTTTGGTGGTGTAGCCGCTCAGGACCCAGGCCCAGAACCAATTTTCCTGCACTTGCGTATTGATCATCGCATCGCCCCCCTTGGCCTCGATTGCAGCGTTCTGGGCGCGGACGAAACGGCTGTTCTGGCGGATCGGAATCACACCGAACAACATCAGGCCAGTGGCGGTTGCTTCGCTGTGACCCACCACGGTGTATTGGCTGCTGTCATAGTGCGGCGAGGTTATCGGGGCTCCGGTGCAACCCGCCAGAATCAGGCCGAAAACACCACCGGCTACAACTTTACTGAGGTACTTCACTGAACAACTCCATGGCAAAAATCCCAGGATCCAATTCCGGGGGACGACACTCTAACCGCCCCGCTGGCCATTTGAAAACAATCGATTCAAAGCGGGCCAAAGGTCAGAGGCTGCTTCTGGCCGTTTTCTGCCAGCGACGACCGAGGCTGTGTAAAAACGTTTTTCAGCGCGATTGGAGCCCAGTGCTGGACTGAAAATCGCGTTTCTACGCAAAATCCAGATCCTGAGAGCAGCCGATAATTTTCAGATTTCGCATAGACGCGCAAACTTCAATTTTGACGAAGCGTTTTTACACAGCCTGGACCCACAGTGGACTAACAATTTTGCCAGCGCCCCCCTCGCTCGGATCGCTATACCCCGCGAGAAATTTGGTGCTACTGACTCGACCAGTCCCCTTCACGTGCTATGTGTTTAGCCGCCCAGTCATATGCGGTGAGGCCTCTCAGTTGGGAACGTCAGGGGCTGGGCGTAATGGAACGTTCGTCGGAGGGAAGGTAAGCCGATCCTCGTCCAAAGCTCGTAGTGGTAGATCTCCATCCAGGTAAAATTCGTCAAGCTGTGGAGGTGCAACACGGGTGCCGGACAGCATCGCGTGCACTTGCCCCCGATGATGGATCTGATGCTGGAATAGGTGCAGCAGTAGGCGGTCGACCCGCTCCAGTACTATGCCCTCCGCCCGCACAACCTCTGCTTGGCGACCCAATGAGCTCTCATCCAACCGCTCGCAATAAGCTATCAGTCGGATGTCTATCGCCGATTGAAGCTGCGCTATCTGATGAAGCGATAAATCTGAAGGGAGTTCCTTACGTTGGCCTTCCAGATCAAGCTCCAGTGCTGCGAGGTAGAACTGATCCACGTCCAATATATGCAACAGCGTTCGTTCGATAGAGGGAAAGAAGCTCGTTCGTGCAGCCACGTACTCCTCGTGGCTTAACGCGAAGCATGCGGAAAGCAATCGCCGGTTCGACCACTGGTTGTTTTGTGCCTGCGCCAGGAAGCTGTTCATTGGGAATGGCCTAAAGGTTTGCTTGAGTCACAATGATAGTGGATAGCACATCCCTGATTGGTGTGACTACTCTGCTGGTCTCGTTCGCCAGGGTCCGGGCGCAGCGGTCAGGTGGTTCAGGAAGTCGGATATCGAAGTCCACTTTGCAGTAAGTGTCCGGTGAACACACCTTCCTGCCTAATCGCTTCGGGGGATAGATGTCGTTACTACACACACACATCTCCGACAGCACGAGCTACTCTTCAGCTAGCAGGTTAGCCGTCAAGTGTTGGCATCAAAAATGCTTTTCTAATTGTGACGATTTGATGACAGCGCAGTCTTAAAGCTAGGCAGTTCCATGGAGCCTACCAAGACTTAAGTGCACGGTAATGGAGGTGAACATGAAGGCCAGAGCCACAGTGATATGCCGCAAGGATGATCATGTTCTCTATGTGCGCAAGCCAAAATCCAAATGGGCACTACCTGGCGGCAAGATAGAGGCAGGCGAAACACCTGCTGAAGCCGCCGCGCGTGAGCTTGAAGAGGAAACAGGACTGGTTGCTGACAACCTAATCTATCTCGCACGCTTTGAGAAGGACGACACCACCCACTTCGTTTTCATGACCGCACTCCAGCCTGGTGAGAAGCCGTCTCCGAAAAATGAGATTGCCGCGTGCAAGTGGAGCCACTGGAAGCAATTTCGCGATGTTGAGTCGAGCCCTGTAACGAAGGCAATCGTGAAATCGTTCGCTGACTTTCAATTGACTCACTGAGTCTCCTTTGGACTCCTTTGCGCAATGATCGGCTGCTGCAAGGCGACTGCCGATGGTCGTATCAGACACTGGGCAAGCGTCCGCCCAACTTGCCTTGACACCCACCAATACCGCAGCAACTGCCCGATC
>NZ_JALMEZ010000036.1:0-4018 GCF_023242495.1 Pseudomonas sp. MWU13-2862
AGGTGTGCCTCCCTGTCCTCCAATTTAGGACAGGATCATGACTCCAAATCTCATATTAGCTCTCTATCGTAATCTGCGGTTATCAGCACCTCCTCGGCTCTACCAGCCCAGAGGAGACTTGCAGCTATGCTGAAATCACTTCTAGTTATCGCCATCGGCGCATCTCTTGGTGCTTGGTTGCGCTGGCTCTTGGGTATGAAGCTCAACGCGCTGTTCCCGACAATTCCCCCAGGCACTGTGGTGGCGAACATGGTCGGGGGTTACATCATTGGCCTAGCCATCGCGTTCTTAGCCGCATCTCCCTCCTTAAGCCCTGAATGGCGCCTGCTGATCATCACGGGTTTCTGTGGGGGACTTACCACCTTTTCCACCTTTTCAGCCGAAACAGTCGCCCTAATCCAGGAAGGGAGATTGCTGTGGGCACTCGGCTCGATTTCGTTGCACGTCGTGGGCTCGTTGGCGATGACGGCTGCCGGGCTTCTGTCCTTTCAAATGATTGGCACGCGTTGAGGAGATGTAAATGAAAGGTTTTCTGGTGATTTTCTTTACCCAACAGAACCGTCGTTACCAAGGAAAGATGCTCGGCGATTGGATCGTTGATTTAGCAAAGGAAATGGGTCTGCGTGGTGCGACCCTCTCTACAGGTATCGAGGGTTTTGGGCATACCGGTCGGTTGCACTCCTCGCATTTTTTTGAACTGGCGGATCAGCCGACCGAGATTCGCATGGCTATCACCGAGGACGAATCCGAAAGGTTTTTCAAGCGATTGGAGCTTGAGGATATCTCCGTGTTTTACATAAAGACCCCAATCGTAATGGGCACCGTCGGCAAAAAGGCCAACTAGCCCAAAAGCCTTCCTAACCCCTTGGAGATACGAACATGAGCTATGCGGACATTCCAGCCGGTAACGCAATCCCCGATGACTTTTTCACCGTTATCGAGATCCCTGCAAACCACTCTCCGATCAAGTACGAGGTGGACAAACCAAGCGGGCAGATCTTCGTTGATCGCTTCCTCAGTACGCCGATGTTCTATCCGGCCAACTACGGGTTTATTCCGAACACTCTAAGCGATGACGGCGATCCACTGGACGTACTGGTGATCTGCCCTTATCCGGTCTCTCCTGGCGTTGTCATTCGTAGTCGCCCGGTTGGCGTGATGTACATGACAGACGAAGCAGGCGCCGATGCCAAAGTAATCGCTGTTCCTCATGACAAACTCAGCTCGATGTACAGCGATGTTAAGGAGTGCGAAGACCTTCCCGCACTTCTGCTTGCGCAGATCCAGCACTTCTTTGAAAACTACAAGGCGTTGGAACCGGGTAAGTGGGTAAAGATGGGGCGCTGGGGTAGCGCAGATGAGGCTAGGGAAGAAATCCGCAAGTCAGTAGCTGCCTACGTTCCAAAAAGCATGGTGTCTCACTAGAAAATCTGGACTGTTAAGCGTGGACCCACTTATGCGGAAGTAGCTCAGTAATCTCACTCGCCCGCTGTGTTGGCAGGCGGGTGAGGACGTCTTTCAGGTACGCATATGGATCATGCCCATTTAGCCGTGCCGTCTGGATCAAACTCATGATTGCAGCCGCACGTTTACCGCTGCGTAACGAGCCCGCGAACAGCCAGTTCGAGCGCCCAAGAGCCCATGGCCGGATTTGATTCTCGCACCAGTTATTATCGATTGGCACAGCACCGTCATTGAGATAGCGCGTCAGCGCTATCCAGCGTTTGAGGCTGTAATCCAAAGCCTTGGTGAGGCCGATCCCTCAGGCACAAGCTGCCTTTGGGCGATCATCCAGGTATGAAGTGCGTCGATGATCGGTGCTGCTTTTTCCTGCCGTATGCGCTGCCGGACATCTGGATCCAGTTCGCGTGCCTCTCGTTCAACTTCGTACAAGGCCGCGATGTAATGCAGCGCTTTTTCGGCAATCTGGCTCTTGTTGGTCGCGTGCAAATCGAAGAATTTTCGACGTGCATGGGCCATGCAGCCGATCTCCGTGACGCCCAGTTCAAAGCCTGCCTTGTATCCAGCGAAGTCGTCGCAGACCAGCTTGCCGTTCCAGGTGCCAAGGAAGTTTCGGGCATGTTCGCCAGCACGGCTCGGACTGAAGTCATAAACGACCGCCGCAAGCTCAGAGAACTGGCTGGTGGCATAGGCCCAGACGTAAGCGCGATGTGTTTTCTTCTCGCCGGGCGCCAGCATTTGTACCGGAGTTTCGTCGGCGTGGACGACGCTGTGCGTTAGCACGGCTTCACGCAGCGCGTCCACCAGCGGCTGCAATTGCACGCCGCAGTTGCCCACCCATTGCGCCAAGGTCGAGCGAGCAATAGGTAGTCCGGCGCGGCCGAAGATTTTCTCTTGCCGATACAGCGGCAGATGGTCGGCAAACTTGGCCACCATGACGTGGGCTAGCAGACCCGCTGTCGGTATACCTTTGTCGATGACGTGCGCCGGTACCGGCGCCTGGATCAGCGTTTCGCACTGTTCGCAGACCCATTTTCCACGGATGTGACGTTCGACGGTGAATACGCCGGGCGTGTAGTCGAGCTTTTCACTGGCATCTTCGCCAATACGCTTGAGGGCGCAGCCGCATTGGCAGTGGCTGTTATCTGGTTCGTGATGGATCAGTTTGCGAGGGAACTGCGGTGGCAGCGCAGCGCGCTTAGGCTGCTGGCACAATTGGGCTTCGACAGGCGCGGGTCGCAGCGCTTCAAGCTCAGCTTCGATGACGGCGATGTCGGTGTCGATTAAGTCGTCGAGCAAGCTGGCTTGATCCGGACTTAGCTGCTCGCTGCGCTTGGCAAATTTGAAGCGTTTGAGCACCGCGATCTCGTGGGCCAGTTTCTCGTTGACCGACTTGTGATGGGTGATTTGCTTGTCCATCGTCTCGACGCGCTGGATCAACTGCGTCGCCAAGGCGCGCAGTTCTTCAGGATTTAATTGATCGAGATTCGGATGCGAAGTCATGCCGCAGATCTTGCCAGAGAGACTTCATGGCGGCGATAGACTGATGGGCCAATTGCGCTGACAAGCGGGCCATGGCAGGTGTTAAAGCATTGAGATGACTGCGCCTGCACCGACGCGCTGCCAAGGTAACCCGAGTACTAGGGCTTGAAGTTGCTCGGCATCCAACTCAACTTCGGAGCCGTGTCGCACACCAGACCAGAAGAAACGT
Organism: Pseudomonas sp. MWU13-2862; assembly: GCF_023242495.1. Taxonomy (NCBI): domain Bacteria; kingdom Pseudomonadati; phylum Pseudomonadota; class Gammaproteobacteria; order Pseudomonadales; family Pseudomonadaceae; genus Pseudomonas; species Pseudomonas sp. MWU13-2862. The sequence goes on from NZ_JALMEZ010000036.1 coordinate 3,173, forward strand.
CCTTGATTCAAACGCCGGGCTGCAAGCCAAATTCCCACGCCGTCATGCACCAGCACTTTGATGCGATTGGCGCGGCGGTTGGCGAATAGATAAGCACAGTGCGGCTTCGCCGCACCGAATACCGCCACGACCCGCGCGAGCGCGGTTTCAGTGCCGGCCCGCATGTCCATGGGCTCGGTAGCGAGCCAGATGGAATCAATGCGGATCATCGCAGCAGGTCTCGTAGGAAAGCAGAACACGCCGCTGCATTTTCTGCCGGCCAACTCACAACGACTAGGCCTTTTGAATGAGTCACTTCGATCCTGATCGTGGCAGGAAGGACTTGATGCACCGCTGCCGATTGCGATGCCTTGACCGGGATGAAGGCTGTTTGCAGCGCCACGTTTTTCTGCGCATGCACCCGAATCCATTTATGGACAAGGTTAGCGTTGAGGTTGTAGGTCAACGCGACATTGGCAATCGAGGTGCCTGGCTGCGCACATTCGGCAATGACTTGGGCTTTAAAGGACTTGGAATAGGAACGGCGTTCTTGTGGCATGGGCGTCCGCTTAAAAAGACAAAAAATGGTGTCCACTTAAATTTAGGTGGACACCATCGCCCCAAGTGACGCAGTCAGGAAGGTGTGTTGCCCGGACGGTTACACTTTGCACGACTGGGAACATACTGGCTCATCGTAGACACCGCCATTGCCCACTTCCCCTCGAAGCCCTCATGCTAAAACAACGTTTCCATGAAGCACACCCTGTGACAGCACGTGCGATACAAGAACACTACATCCAGAACTGAGAACAGAGCCCCCTGCTCTCTGTACGACTGTGCGCGGCATACGTGTAGTTGCGCGCAATG
>NZ_JALMEZ010000037.1:0-3370 GCF_023242495.1 Pseudomonas sp. MWU13-2862
CGAAATTGGGTCTGTAGCTCAGTTGGTTAGAGCGCACCCCTGATAAGGGTGAGGTCGGCAGTTCGAATCTGCCCAGACCCACCAATTTTGTGTGGGAAAAGCCTGTAGAAATACGGGGCCATAGCTCAGCTGGGAGAGCGCCTGCCTTGCACGCAGGAGGTCAACGGTTCGATCCCGTTTGGCTCCACCATTTACGTTGTGATGGTTGTTGGCTGTAGTTGCTTCTGCGTTAGAGTTTAGAAATGAGCATTCCATCATGCGATGGTGAATGTTGATTTCTAGTCTTTGATTAGATCGTTCTTTAAAAATTTGGGTATGTGATAGAAAGATAGACTGAACGTTACTTTCACTGGTAACGGCTCAGGCTAAGGTAAAATTTGTGAGTGACTCTTAAGAGTTTTGCGAATTTTCGGCGAATGTCGTCTTCACAGTATAACCAGATTGCTTGGGGTTATATGGTCAAGTGAAGAAGCGCATACGGTGGATGCCTTGGCAGTCAGAGGCGATGAAAGACGTGGTAGCCTGCGAAAAGCTTCGGGGAGTCGGCAAACAGACTTTGATCCGGAGATGTCTGAATGGGGGAACCCAGCCATCATAAGATGGTTATCTTGTACTGAATACATAGGTGCAAGAGGCGAACCAGGGGAACTGAAACATCTAAGTACCCTGAGGAAAAGAAATCAACCGAGATTCCCTTAGTAGTGGCGAGCGAACGGGGACTAGCCCTTAAGTGGCTTTGAGATTAGCGGAACGCTCTGGAAAGTGCGGCCATAGTGGGTGATAGCCCTGTACGCGAAAATCTCTTGGTCATGAAATCGAGTAGGACGGGGCACGAGAAACCTTGTCTGAATATGGGGGGACCATCCTCCAAGGCTAAATACTACTGACTGACCGATAGTGAACTAGTACCGTGAGGGAAAGGCGAAAAGAACCCCGGAGAGGGGAGTGAAATAGATCCTGAAACCGTATGCGTACAAGCAGTGGGAGCCCACTTTGTTGGGTGACTGCGTACCTTTTGTATAATGGGTCAGCGACTTATTTTCAGTGGCGAGCTTAACCGAATAGGGGAGGCGTAGCGAAAGCGAGTCTTAATAGGGCGTCTAGTCGCTGGGAATAGACCCGAAACCGGGCGATCTATCCATGGGCAGGTTGAAGGTTGGGTAACACTAACTGGAGGACCGAACCGACTACCGTTGAAAAGTTAGCGGATGACCTGTGGATCGGAGTGAAAGGCTAATCAAGCTCGGAGATAGCTGGTTCTCCTCGAAAGCTATTTAGGTAGCGCCTCATGTATCACTGTAGGGGGTAGAGCACTGTTTCGGCTAGGGGGTCATCCCGACTTACCAAACCGATGCAAACTCCGAATACCTACAAGTGCCGAGCATGGGAGACACACGGCGGGTGCTAACGTCCGTCGTGAAAAGGGAAACAACCCAGACCGTCAGCTAAGGTCCCAAAGTCATGGTTAAGTGGGAAACGATGTGGGAAGGCTTAGACAGCTAGGAGGTTGGCTTAGAAGCAGCCACCCTTTAAAGAAAGCGTAATAGCTCACTAGTCGAGTCGGCCTGCGCGGAAGATGTAACGGGGCTCAAACCATGCACCGAAGCTACGGGTATCACTTAGGTGATGCGGTAGAGGAGCGTTCTGTAAGCCTGTGAAGGTGAGTTGAGAAGCTTGCTGGAGGTATCAGAAGTGCGAATGCTGACATGAGTAACGACAATGGGTGTGAAAAACACCCACGCCGAAAGACCAAGGTTTCCTGCGCAACGTTAATCGACGCAGGGTTAGTCGGTCCCTAAGGCGAGGCTGAAAAGCGTAGTCGATGGAAAACAGGTTAATATTCCTGTACTTCTGGTTATTGCGATGGAGGGACGGAGAAGGCTAGGCCAGCTTGGCGTTGGTTGTCCAAGTTTAAGGTGGTAGGCTGAGATCTTAGGTAAATCCGGGATCTTAAGGCCGAGAGCTGATGACGAGTTATCTTTTAGATGACGAAGTGGTTGATGCCATGCTTCCAAGAAAAGCTTCTAAGCTTCAGGTAACCAGGAACCGTACCCCAAACCGACACAGGTGGTTGGGTAGAGAATACCAAGGCGCTTGAGAGAACTCGGGTGAAGGAACTAGGCAAAATGGCACCGTAACTTCGGGAGAAGGTGCGCCGGTGAGGGTGAAGGACTTGCTCCGTAAGCCCATGCCGGTCGAAGATACCAGGCCGCTGCGACTGTTTATTAAAAACACAGCACTCTGCAAACACGAAAGTGGACGTATAGGGTGTGACGCCTGCCCGGTGCCGGAAGGTTAATTGATGGGGTTAGCTAACGCGAAGCTCTTGATCGAAGCCCCGGTAAACGGCGGCCGTAACTATAACGGTCCTAAGGTAGCGAAATTCCTTGTCGGGTAAGTTCCGACCTGCACGAATGGCGTAACGATGGCGGCGCTGTCTCCACCCGAGACTCAGTGAAATTGAAATCGCTGTGAAGATGCAGTGTATCCGCGGCTAGACGGAAAGACCCCGTGAACCTTTACTATAGCTTTGCACTGGACTTTGAATTTGCTTGTGTAGGATAGGTGGGAGGCTTTGAAGCGTGGACGCCAGTTCGCGTGGAGCCAACCTTGAAATACCACCCTGGCAACTTTGAGGTTCTAACTCAGGTCCGTTATCCGGATCGAGGACAGTGTATGGTGGGTAGTTTGACTGGGGCGGTCTCCTCCTAAAGAGTAACGGAGGAGTACGAAGGTGCGCTCAGACCGGTCGGAAATCGGTCGTAGAGTATAAAGGCAAAAGCGCGCTTGACTGCGAGACAGACACGTCGAGCAGGTACGAAAGTAGGTCTTAGTGATCCGGTGGTTCTGTATGGAAGGGCCATCGCTCAACGGATAAAAGGTACTCCGGGGATAACAGGCTGATACCGCCCAAGAGTTCATATCGACGGCGGTGTTTGGCACCTCGATGTCGGCTCATCACATCCTGGGGCTGAAGCCGGTCCCAAGGGTATGGCTGTTCGCCATTTAAAGTGGTACGCGAGCTGGGTTTAGAACGTCGTGAGACAGTTCGGTCCCTATCTGCCGTGGACGTTTGAGATTTGAGAGGGGCTGCTCCTAGTACGAGAGGACCGGAGTGGACGAACCTCTGGTGTTCCGGTTGTCACGCCAGTGGCATTGCCGGGTAGCTATGTTCGGGAAAGATAACCGCTGAAAGCATCTAAGCGGGAAACTTGCCTCAAGATGAGATCTCACTGGAACCTTGAGTTCCCTGAAGGGCCGTCGAAGACTACGACGTTGATAGGTTGGGTGTGTAAGCGCTGTGAGGCGTTGAGCTAACCAATACTAATTGCCCGTGAGGCTTGACCATATAACACCCAAGCAATTTGCG
>NZ_JALMEZ010000039.1:0-1381 GCF_023242495.1 Pseudomonas sp. MWU13-2862
GATCGTGTCCCGGGAAGTGGTGTAACTGAACCAACCGAAGGCGCCCTGCGGGCGAAAGAGGTTGGTCATCGTGGTTTCTGGCTAACGTTGAGTTTGCGAAGACCTAACGAACACCAGGAAAACCACGATGACCAAGTCCACTATCGCATTGACCGAGCTGGTTGAGAAAGGGGCAGACGCCGATCTGCTCAAGCAAATGATTCAGTTCGTTGCCCAGCGCATGATGGAGCTCGATGTCGAAGGCCTCTGCGGCGCCGGCTTCGACGTCAAAAGCCCAGACCGGGTGAACAGCCGCAACGGCTACCGGGATCGCCTGTGGCAAACCCGCGCCGGAGACGTTGATCTCAAGATCCCCAAGCTGCGCCAAGGCAGCTATTTCCCTGGCTTCCTTGAGCCTCGGCGCACCGCCGAGAAAGCCATGGCCGCAGTGATTCAGGAAGCCTATATCCAGGGTGTTTCAACTCGTTCCGTAGACCAGTTGGTCAAGGCCATGGGCATGACCGGCATCTCCAAGAGCCAGGTCTCGCGACTGGCCGGCGAGATTGACGAGCGTGTCAACGCGTTCCTGGATCGCCCGCTTGAAGGTGACTGGCCCTACCTCTGGATTGATGCCACCTACGTCAAAGTACGGGAGGCCGGGCGTATTGTGTCGGTCGCCGTCATAATCGCCGTGGCGGTGAACACCAATGGTGGCCGGGAAATCCTGGGCATGCGCGTCGGCCCTTCGGAAGCAGAGCCGTTCTGGACGGACTTCCTGCGAAGCCTGATGCGACGTGGCTTGCGCGGTGTAAAGCTGGTGATCTCTGATGCCCACGAAGGGCTCAAAGCCGCCGTATCCAAAGTGTTTCATGCGACCTGGCAACGCTGCCGGGTACACTTCATGCGCAACGCCATGGCCCATGTCGGCAAGGGCCAGCGCACCATGGTGGCGGCCTTGCTGCGCACCGTCTTCGCCCAGGACAGCCGAGCCGAATGCCATCAGCAATGGCGCCTGGTCGCGGATCAGTTACGGGAAAAGTACCCCAAGATCAGCGCGCTCATGGATGGCTGCGAAGACGAAGTGCTGGCCCACATGGCTTTCCCTAAGGCACACCGGCAGCAACTGCACAGCACTAACCCGCTGGAACGGCTCAACGCCGAGATCAAGCGCCGAACCGAAGTCGTAGGGATCTTCCCAAACGACCCGGCGATCACCCGGCTGGTCGGGGCGATGTTGCTGGAGCAGAACGACGAGTGGTGCCTGCAACGGCGCTATATGCAGTTGGAGGCTTTCGAGGCGGTCAGCGATAATCCGCAGGCCAAGCTGTCGGCCGTGATCAACTAAACGGCAAACTCAGTGGCCAGAGCCATGATGAGTTACACCACTTCCTGGGACACGATC
>NZ_JALMEZ010000004.1:0-470391 GCF_023242495.1 Pseudomonas sp. MWU13-2862
TAAGGCCGGTTTTCGGGCAACCAGACGAGGAATTCGACGTGTCACCAGCGGGACACGCAAGACCAATAGCAATGCACCGATAGAGGCATACACCGTCCACTCCTTCAGGTCCGCCCGCACGATCCACAACATATGCAGCAACCCCAACCCGAGAATCACATAGACCAGGCGGTGCAACTTCTTCCAGCCCTTCCCCAGGCGACGCTGGCTGTAACGATTCGACGTCACGGCAAGCGCCAATAAACAGAGGAAACCCAGCGCACCGACAATGATGTAGGGCCGCTTGCGCAACTCGACCGCCAATTGCGACCAGTCCAGCCCGAGCACAAACACCAGGTAAGCCGCCAGATGCAACACCACATAGGCAAAGCACCACAAACCCAATTGTCGGCGCACCGCGATCCAGCCCGGCCAGCCACTGAGTTTCTGCAACGGCGTCATGCTCAAGGTCACCAACAACAGAATCAAGGTGCCCAAGCCCAGCCGATCCACCATGACCTTTCCCGGATCCGGACCCAAGGCCAGGCTCCAGGCCTGATACAACCAGAGCAACGGCCAGATCGCCGCCGCAATAAAGACGCCCACACGCCAGAACGGATATCGCATCAGTAGTTCTTCCGCAGATCCAGGCCGGTATATAGGGAGGCGACTTCATCCGAGTAGCCATTGAACATCTGCGTCTCACGCACATTGGGACTGAACAGTCCGCTGGGCAAACGCCGCTCCCGGGCCTGGGTCCAACGCGGGTGGTCTACGGTAGGGTTCACATTGGCATAAAAGCCATACTCATCCGAGGCAATGCTTTGCCAGGTGGTCTTGGGCTGCTCTTCCACCAGGCTGATGCGCACAATGGATTTCACACTCTTGAACCCGTACTTCCACGGCACCACCAGACGCAACGGCGCACCATTCTGATTCGGCAGTTCCCGCCCATACATACCCACTGCCAGAATGGCCAAAGGGTTCATCGCCTCGTCCAGCCGCAAGCCCTCTACATAAGGCCAGTCGATCAGGGCGAAACCGGAACGCTGGCCCGGCATGCTCTTGGGATCCTGCAGGGTTTCGAAGCGAATGTACTTGGCCTTGGAGGTCGGCTCGACCTGCTTGAGCAACGACGAAATCGGAAAGCCGATCCAGGGAATCACCATGGACCAGGCCTCGACACAACGCAGGCGATAGATGCGCTCCTCCAACTGGTAGGGCTTCATAAAGTCCTCCAGGGCATAACGTCCCGGCTTGCCGACTTCACCGTCCACCACCACCGACCAGGGTTCGGTCTTCAGGGAGCCGGCGTTCTGCGCCGGATCGCCCTTGTCGGTGCCGAACTCATAGAAGTTGTTGTAGTGGGTCGCATCCTTGTAGGGGGTAATCGCTTCCCCCTTGACCGTCACCGCGCCCCATTTAGTCTCCGGCAGTTTCCCGGCAAACCAGGACGGCGCATTCCCCGCGTCCACATCGGCATAACGCGCCGCTTCGGCGGCACTGGCCCAACGCGGCAGACTGCCGATCGCCAGTGCGGCGACGGAAGCGCCCAGCAAGGTACGACGGGAAAGATAGAGGGATTCAGGCGTGACGTCCGATTCTTTGCAATCGGATCGCTTGGGAAGCTTGATAAACATGGCAACTCCGTAGCATTGGAGGACTGATGCACCAATAGACTACGGAGTCTGCGGGAAATTACATCACTCGCCGGCTTTGTGCCGACGAAGATGCAACAGGTACTGGATAGGACCCGAGGCCGCATAGGCGAGGAAGATCAGCAGCAGGATGCGCGGCGGATCGCTGAACACCACGGCGAACACCAGCACCACGGCGAGAATCGCGACAAACGGCACGCGCCCCTTGAGGTCCAGCTCCTTGAAACTGTTGTACTTGATGTTGCTGACCATCAGCATCCCGGCCGCCGCCACCAGCAAGGCCACCAGGAACGACATCTTCGAACCCTGGATCCCGTAGTCGCTGAACGCCCACACCGTCCCCGCCACCACGCCGGCCGCCGCCGGACTGGCCAGGCCGATAAAGTAGCGCTTGTCGGCGGTGCCGACCTGGGTATTGAAGCGCGCCAGACGCAATGCCGCGCCAGCTACATAGATAAAGGCAACCATCCAGCCGACCTTGCCCATATCCCCCAGCGCCCAGCCGAATGCCAGGAGTGCCGGGGCAACGCCGAAGGCGACCATATCGGACAACGAGTCATACTCGGCGCCGAAGGCGCTCTGGGTATTGGTCATGCGCGCCACGCGACCGTCCAGGCCGTCAAGGACCATGGCGACAAAGATCGCGATGGCGGAAAACGCGAAATACTTGCTCGCCCCCGCCGGGTCCCCGGCACTCGCGGCGCTCTGCGCACTCATCGCGCTGATGATGGCGTAGAAACCGGCGAACAGGTTCGCGGTGGTGAACAGGTTCGGCAACAGATAGATACCGCGATGGCGGACTTTCTGGCCGTCGGCGTCATGCCCCTCTTCGACATGTTCGTCGATGGGGAGCAGGCTTTCGGCTTCGGAGCCCTGACCAGGCTCTTCGGGACGTTCAGTCATGATATTACCTTGCAGCTAAATGAAAGGTTTCAACAGCACTCGGCGACTACGATGGGAGCGCAAAAAGATCCCGCTTTATACCAGAAGCGCCCTGGCCTGCGGGAAAACCCGGGCCAGACAGGTCGATCAGCCCAGGACAACGTGAGGCAGGAATCGACTGCTGTCCTTGGTAATCAGGCTGTCGTCCTCACGAATGCCGATCCCGGCGGCCACATCCCCCACCACCCATGAACCGATCACGGTATAGCTGTCGCCGAACTTCGGCAAAGGGGAAAACGCCTGCAGGATATAGGGCGCATCCGTGTAAGGCCCATCCTCGGCCACCACCTGGTCATCGCCGGTACGAATCTCGATGTTCGCCCCCTCACGGGAAAAGAACGGTTTGCGCACCCAGCCCTTGGGCACGGGCCGCTGCGGGTTCTGGTCGACATAAGCGGGCAACAGGTTGGGATGCCCTTCATGAAACTTCCACAGCAGCGGCAAAATGCCTTTGTTACTGACAATGGCTTTCCAGGCGGGTTCGATAAATTGCGTGTCACAACCGGGCACTGCCTGACCGAACACCTCGTGGAAGATATGTTCCCAGGCATGTAGCTTGAACAGTCGCTCGATCCAACGGCCGTCCAGATCGACAAAGCGACCCTGGGCGGTGAGGCCGATGTCCTCGATATCGATATGCCGTGCCTCGATCCCCGCATGCGCGGCCATCTTGCGCAGAAAATCCGTAGTCCCGCGATCCTCCTCCGAGCCCGACATGGCCGAGAAGTAGAAAGCCCCACCGGCCGGAAAGGCCGCAAAGGCCCTGACCAGATCTTCGGCGATGGTATTGAACTGACTCGCCTGCGTCGGCAGCACACCCCGGGCGATCTGCTCCTCGAGCCAGAGCAACTGCACGGAACCGGCTTCGAGCAGACTGGTGGGGGTGTCGTAATTGGCTTCCAGGCACTTGGCCGGACCGCTGCCGTCATACGCCAGGTCGAAGCGGCCGTACAGATGCGGATGCCCCTGCTTCCAGGAATCGCGGACCAGATCGAAAAACGCCGGCGGTATGGCCAGGCCCGTCAGCAGCTCTTCGCTGTCGACGACGCGCTCGACCACATCCAGGCACAGGTCATGCAGTGCCTTGGTCGGCGCTTCCAGGTCCCGCGTGACCTGCTCTTCGGTGAACAGGTAATAACCGCGCTCATCCCAGTAGCGCTCGCCACCGATGGTGTGGAAACCGAACCCTTCGCGCTCGACACTTTCGCGCCAGTGCGGACGCTCTGCGATACCGATCTTTTTCACCCTGGCCGCTCCCCTCAACCGCCGGAACTGAAAATGCTGCCGCTCTTGCCGCCCCAACCACTGCGTGCGGTCGCCTGGCTGCCGAAGCCGCCACGCGAGACCGTCGAGGACACCGAGCCGGAACCGCTGCCCAGGCTTTTGCCGAGGGTGGCCGGCGTGTAGGTGTTGGTGGAACTGCTGCGGGCCTGGGTCGAACGACTGAACGACTTGCCCTGCTCGATCTGCTGCGACAGCGTCGAACTGCCATAGCTACCGCGATTGTCGCGACTGTCGTAGATCGGCTGGGAATAGTAGCGCCCGCCGCCACCGCTGTTGCTGAGCAGATTGCCAAGCAACAAGCCGGTCAGCAGGCCGCCATTGCCACCACCGCCCGACTGCACGGCCGCTTGTTGCTGGGCCTGTTCAAGGTCCTTGCGCGGCACATCACCGGACATCGCCAGTTCAAAGCCGCCCATCTTCGGCATGTACTTGCCATCCGGGGTGATCTGGCAATAGCCGGGAACGAAGTCGCTGTCGCAGGAGGCCTGGTCGTCATAGGTCGGCGCGATACGCCGGTGATCGGCCAGCGCCTGCATGAAGGCGTCGGAACAGACCTCCACCGGCACTTTCGCCGCCACACACTCCTCGACCGACTTGAAGTTGCTCTTGGCGTTGAAGGCAACGGTGTCCTGGGATGCACCGCAGGCGGAAAGCGCCAGCGGAAAGGTGCCGGCCAGCACCAGTTTTACGGAGCTACGGGTTCTCATCGAATCATCCTTATCCTTGCCCTGGGCTCAGGTCGACGGTGTCATGCAGGCCGAATTCAACAGGCCGACACTGATGGCTACCGAGGCCGAATAGATCGCCGCCGCCATCTCGCCGCGCACAATACGCCCGGACAGCCCCTTGAGCACCAGGCTGGTCACGACAAACGCCAGCAACTGCACCACGGCCGCGATCAACACCCAGACAACGACGTCGACGACACTGATGCTGTTGGCGATGATATTGCTGGCCGGCAGGGCAAAACCCACCAACGAACCACCCAGGGCCACCGCCGCGGCGGTATTGCCCTCACGGATCAGGGCGAACTCCTTGTGGGGAGTGATCAGGGTGTAGATGAACTGGAACAACACGAACAGAACAGCCGCCACCGCCATATAGATGATGAAGCCGAATACCGCGGTGGCGTTGAGCGACAGGCGCAGCGCTTCGAGCATGATGATTTCCTTGTCAGAGAACTTCGATATCGGTGATTTGCAGCGTCACGCCAACGGCGGTGGACAGGGTGATCACCCCCTCCTCGTCTTCCTCGACCGAAAAGAGCAGGAACTCCCGACGGTTGAGCAGGCCGATCTCGCGGGAATAGAGCATGCTCAGGTGCTTGATCGAGTAGGCACCGTCCGGGCTCTTGACGAACTCCTGCATGGGTGTGAGTTCGGTCTGCCCGTCCTCACCGCCCCATTGCCGCCCATACTCCTCGCCTTCGAGTTCGTAGAGCGGCATGCCGATCTTCGCATTCGGGCCGGTCAGTTGCAGCAGCTGCTCCTTGCTGTTGATCGTGGTGACGTCGTGGTAGCCGAACAGGATAATGTCCTGAATATCCTCGGCCGCGGGGCCGTCCATGACCACTTGCAGGAAATAATCCTCGTTATCGAGGTAAAACCGCTGCAAGCGCATCGACTGCCCGAGGTCGATATCGCCCACCGCCCAGACTTTCTCGTCATCGGGCACCACCACATGGGACTGCCCTTCAAGCATCAGCTTCAAGGAGCGATCCAGGCAGAGCATCCGCCCCGAGGCCAGCCCCAGGGGGTTGCCCGGCGCTACCGAGGTAGCCCCCGCGGCAGGCTTCGGCGCCTCGAAGCCCATGGCGCGCTTGATCCAACTCATCGTGTCTCTCCTTTCTGTCGCAACAACGCACCGGCCCGTTTTCCAGACGGCAAAAAGGGCAAAACGCTGACGCGCTTGCCCCAAGCCCCGAGCTTACTGACCCGAGCCGGGATTCTGCCTGGCCTTCAGACGCGCCAGCACATCACTGCCGCTGCCCGACTTGGCGCCGATACCGGCGTCCTGCAGACGACGCTCCAGATCACCGCCGTTGGACTCGTCGGCCAATTCCTGCGCCGCATCCAGCTTGGCGTCGCGCTCATCCTGGCGTTGCTTGATACGCGCCAGCGAACCGACCGCCGTTTCCAGCTTGCCATTCGCCCCGCCGGTGGCCGCGGCGGTAGCAACACGCGCCTGCTGGACCGTCTCGCGGGCCTTGGCCATTTCGACCTGCTGCTTCAACCCCTTGATCTGGTTTTCCGCCTTGATCACCTGGGCATGCAGCATCTCGACCTGGGCGCCGAACTGATCGGCCAGGATTTTCTCCTGGTCGCGCAGGGCCTCGATCTCGGCCACCTTGTTGGCGCACTCGCCGGCCAGGCTTTCCACGCCCTTGTCCAGCGCGGCCATGGCCTTGCCTTCCCAGTTGGCGATGTCGTTGTTCAGGCCGTCGAGGCGCTGTTGCGACAGCTTGTAGCGGGCCTTGATGTCCACCAGGCCGTTCTTGGCCTTGGCCACGGCATTTTCGGCGTCGCGCTGTTCCTGCTCGAGGATACGAATGGCGTTGGCGTCGACAATGGTCTCACCCACCTCGGAAACACCACCACGAATGGCCGTTATGACTTTCTTCCAGATACTCATCGAAAACTCCTTGGGGACTTCATTAAACGTGGATGTGGTCTTCGAACGCTTCCACCGCACGGATCACGTTCTCGGCCAGGGTGAAGATTTCCTGGACGATCACGGTGATGGTGGAAGCCGCGCTCAGCGCGCCGAACATGCAGTAGACCTCGGTACCGTCGCCGACCCGCTCGATGCCCACGGAGGACAGTGGGAACAGGTCGCGACTGCGCAGCACCAGGCCGTTGAAGACCGCTGGATCCTTGACCCGGCTCACTTCGACCAGGGTCGCGTCCACCAGGATCTGGTCACCGGACACCGCCAGGTAGAGCGGCAGGTCGCCGAATTCGGTCATGCTCAGCTTGATGCTCTGCTCGGCGTTTTCGGCGAGGGTCAGCACAATCTCGCCACTGGAGACGACCTCCAGCTCCGACAGCGCCTTGTGCAGCGAGTTGATCGTCCAGTTGATGTTCTCAGTCATGAAAGCCTCCAGTTTGATCCGTTCACCCAGGAAGGGCTGGCGTAGCGCCTTTTCGATACCCCGCAGGGCCGTCGCATTCTCGGGAAGAATCCAGAATTCCCGCTTCACCAGCCCGGCGTCGCGCAGCCGCGTGCGCATATCGCGAACGTAGTCGGCGGTAGTCTTGGTCTTGGCCGGTGATGACGTTTTCTCGCCCGTGAGGGGCTTGTCATCCGCTGTTTTTTTACGGGGCATCTGCCCTCCGAAAAATCTTACATGTAAGTAAATTACGTCCTTTGCCTGGAATGTTCAACATCTGACATGAAAGCTTTATGTGACAAAACAAAACGCCCCGACAAGTCGGGGCGTTTGGATGCAGCCTGTACCGGCGCTCAGCCCCGAGGGGCCAGGCAGCCGGTTGAGCGTCGACTCAGTTCTTGGCTTTGTCGACGATCTTGTTCGCGCCGATCCACGGCATCATCGAGCGCAGTTGCTCGCCGATGATCTCGATGCCGTGAGCAGCGTTGTTACGACGCTTGGCGGTCATCGATGGGTAGCCGGTGGCACCTTCGCTGATGAACATCTTCGCGTATTCACCGTCCTGGATGCGCTTCAGAGCGTTGCGCATGGCCTGGCGGGATTCGGCGTTGATGACTTCAGGGCCGGTCACGTACTCGCCGTATTCGGCGTTGTTGGAGATCGAGTAGTTCATGTTGGCGATACCGCCTTCGTACATGAGGTCAACGATCAGCTTCAGTTCGTGCAGGCATTCGAAGTAGGCCATTTCCGGCGCGTAGCCCGCTTCAACCAGGGTTTCGAAACCGGCTTTGACCAGCTCGACGGTACCGCCGCACAGAACGGCTTGTTCGCCGAACAGGTCGGTTTCGGTCTCGTCCTTGAAGGTGGTTTCGATGATACCGGTACGACCACCGCCAACGCCGGCGGCGTAGGACAGCGCAACGTTCTTGGCGTTGCCCGAGGCGTCCTGGTAGATCGCGATCAGGTCAGGGATACCGCCGCCTTTGACGAACTCGGAACGCACGGTGTGGCCTGGAGCCTTCGGCGCGATCATGATCACGTCGAGGTCGGCGCGTGGCACGACCTGGTTGTAGTGGATCGCGAAGCCGTGGGAGAAGGCCAGGGTGGCGCCTTTCTTGATGTTCGGCTCGATTTCGTTCTTGTACAGCGCGGACTGGAACTCGTCCGGGGTCAGGATCATGACCAGGTCGGCAGCGGCAACAGCGCTGGCAACGTCGGTCACTTTCAGGCCATGGGCTTCAGCCTTGGCAACAGTGGCCGAGCCTTTGCGCAGGCCGACAGTTACGTCAACGCCGGAGTCTTTCAGGTTGCAAGCTTGTGCGTGACCCTGGGAGCCGTAGCCGATGATGGCGACTTTCTTGCCCTGGATGATCGACAGGTCGCAATCTTTATCGTAGTAAACCTTCATGAAATTCCCCTTTATATCCAGGCCGTTCAGGCCGTTTGCAAGTTGGTTTAGATGCTGAGTACTTTGTCGCCGCGCGCAATACCGGTGACGCCACTACGGACGGTCTCCAGAATCGAGGCGGTGCCGATGGACTGAATGAAGCTGTCGAGCTTGTCGCTGGTACCGGTCAGTTGAACGGTATAGACGCTGGCGCTGACATCAACGATCTGACCCCGGTAAATATCGGTGGTGCGCTTGATCTCGGCGCGCTGGGCGCCAGTGGCCTTGACCTTGACCAGCATCAGTTCGCGCTCGATATGAGCACTTTCCGAGAGGTCCACCAGCTTGACCACTTCGATCAGCTTGTTCAGGTTCTTGGTGATCTGTTCGATGACTTCGTCATGCCCGACAGTGGTCAACGTCAGACGCGACAGGGTCGGGTCTTCGGTCGGGGCCACGGTCAGGCTTTCGATGTTGTAGTTGCGTTGCGAAAACAGGCCAACCACACGGGACAGAGCGCCAGGTTCGTTTTCCAGAAGCAGGGAAATGATGTGCCGCATATTAGGTACGCTCCGTCTTGCTCAGCCACATATCGCGCATGGAGCCGTCTTTGATCTGCATCGGGTAGACGTGCTCGCTGGTGTCGACCTGGATATCGAGGAATACCAGGCGATCCTTCATGGCGAACGCTTCTTCCATCTTCGGCTTCAAGTCTTTCAGATCCGTGATACGGATACCGACGTGACCGTAGGCTTCGACCAGCTTGACGAAGTCAGGCAGCGATTCCATGTACGAGTGCGAGTGACGACTGCCGTAGCTCATGTCCTGCCACTGGCGGACCATGCCGAGCACACCGTTGTTCAGGCTGACGATCTTCACCGGCAGGCCATATTGCAGGCAGGTCGACAGCTCCTGGATGTTCATCTGGATGCTGCCCTCACCCGTGACGCACGCGACGTCGGAGTCAGGGAAACTCAGCTTCACACCCATGGCCGCGGGGAAACCGAAGCCCATGGTGCCCAGGCCGCCGGAGTTGATCCAGCGGTTGGGCTTGTTGAACTTGTAGTACTGCGCCGCGAACATCTGGTGCTGGCCCACGTCGGAGGTCACAAAGGCATCGCCCTTGGTCACTTCGCACAGGGTCTCGATCACGGTCTGTGGCTTGATGATGCTGCCGTCGCCCTTGTCATAAGGGAACAGGCCGCGGTCGCCGCGCCATTCGTCGATCTGCTTCCACCAACTGGCCACCGACTCCTTGTTCGGAGTCTCGCCGATTTCCTTGAGGGTCGCGACCATTTCGGTCAGCACGCTCTCCACCGGCCCAACGATAGGCACGTCTGCCTTGATGGTCTTGGAGATCGATGCCGGGTCGATGTCGATATGGATGATCTTGGCGTTCGGGCAGAACTTCGACGGGCCGTTGATCACCCGGTCGTCGAAGCGCGCGCCCACGGCCAGGATCACATCGGCGTGGTGCATGGTCAGGTTGGCGGTGTAGCTGCCGTGCATGCCGAGCATGCCGACGAACTGCCGGTCGGTGCCAGGGTAGGCGCCCAGGCCCATCAGGGTATTGGTGACGGGCAGGTTGAGCATTTTCGCCAGCTCGGTCAGCGGCGCGGAGCCACCCCCGAGGATCACGCCGCCGCCCGCATAGAGCACCGGACGCTTGGCCGCCAGGAGCATTTCCGCCGCCTTGCGGATCTGGCCGGAGTGGCCACGTACCGCCGGGCTGTAGGAACGCAGCTTGGCTTTTTTCGGGAAGACGTATTCGAATTTCTCGGCCGGGTTGGTCATGTCTTTCGGGATATCGACAACGACAGGACCAGGACGACCGGATTGCGCCAGGTAGAACGCCTTCTTCATGACTTCCGGGATTTCCGAAGCGTGCTTGATCATGAAGCTGTGCTTCACGATCGGCCGGGAGATACCGATCATGTCGGTTTCCTGGAACGCATCGGTGCCGACCAGGGTGCTTGGCACCTGACCGGAGATGATCACCATCGGAATGGAGTCCATGTACGCCGTGGCGATACCGGTGATGGCATTGGTTGCGCCAGGACCGGATGTCACCAGGACCACGCCGGCTTTACCGGTGGCACGGGCGTAGCCGTCGGCCATATGGGTCGCGGCCTGCTCATGACGAACCAGGATGTGGGTGACATCCGGCTCCTTGAACAGGGCATCGTAGACATGAAGGAGAGCACCACCCGGGTACCCGTAGATGTACTTGACGCCTTCGTCACGCAAAAAGCGGACGAGCATCTCACCGCCAGATAAAAGCTCCACGTTGTTCACCTCTAAAACGCCAGAATACCGTCCACGCACACTGGAGGACGGGTCTTAATAGGTTTACTTCTCAGCAGAGCATGAGCGACGGTGGTCGCCGACTACGTCAGCACTGACTGAGCAAGTATTGGGAGTGCCCCAAATGTTGCGGGGGTTTCCCACCCAGCGCGAGGTAACGCGTTGCGGGTGTAACAGGTCGGCGCGGATGTGCGCCTCATGATCTGCCGAGTGGGCCTGCTTCTGGCAGTCCCTCTACAGCGGACTTTGGATTGTTCTGATTCGTCCCGTCCAAGTCAAGTTATCTTGTGAGCTTTCTTCGAACTAAGCACATGACAACGCAGAAGAAAACCTTTCACGAGGGAATGTGCTACGTTGCTTATCGCATTGTCTGACAAGGAAACCTGATGCGTAGAAGCATTCTGATGGCGGGCCTGCTACTCGCCTTGAGCCCGCTGTGCCAGGCCGGGCCGATCTACAAATGGGTCGATGCCCAGGGCCAGACGCATTTCGATGCACAGCCGCCCGCCGGCCAAGCGGCCACCGTGGTGACCCCGGCGATCGGCAACGTCCCGGCGCCACCACCGCGTCCCGCCGTGCCCGCGAGCACGGCGGTGGGCGACCAGCAGGCCGTGGACGCCAAGGTCAAGAAGCAGATTGCCGATCAGGAAGTGGTGCGCAAAGCCTATTGCGAGAAAGCGCGGACCAACCTGGCCCAGCTGGAAAACAATGCGCGAGTGCGTGAAGAGGTCAATGGCGAAGTCCGCCGCCTGACCGATGAAGAACGCCAGACACGCTTGATAGAGACGCGCAAGAGCATCGAGGAAAACTGCTCGTAACTGTGGGAGCTGGCTTGCCAGCTCCTACAGGTCAGCGGGTCTCGGCAATCAGCTGGTCAAACTGCGCCAGCAACCGCTGCAAACCGCGCCCCTGCCCCGGCCGCTGGGCATAGACCATTTCGGCCATGGCCAGAATCCCGGACGCATTGGGCAGCGGCAGATCCGCCTCGAGGATCAGCTTCATCCTCGGCAGGAAAATCCATTGCAGCCACTGCTCGAACTCCAGGGTATCGACACTGAAGGGTTCGACACTGGCCAGGGCCTCGACGCTGGGCGGCTCCTCATCCCAGCAGCCCTGGGCCCGCAACTCCCGCTCGATCAGCAGGAGTTGCTCGGCAATCAACGGAAAACGTGCATCCATCAGTAACCAGCCTTGGCCTTCTGCTGTGCCTGGGCGGCACCCGCGGCATCACCCTGCTTGCTCCGCGCCTGGGCAATGATGCCCCAGAGGTTGGCTTGCAGATCCGGACGGCCGTTGGCGAAGCTCAGGCCGCGACGGGCCAGTTGCTCGGCTTGCGGCGCATCACCCTGGGCCATGCGCACCTGGGCCAGGCGATAAAGTACTTGCGGTTCACGCGGGGCCACGCGCTGGGCGCGCTCAAGGCTGGACGAGGCACCATTGAGGTCGCCACTGGATTGCTGCTGCTGGGCGGTGGTCAACAACGCCAGCACCGGACCGTCCAGTTGCTCGTCAGCGGACAAACCACCGCTGTTGTTCGACGGAATACCGCTCGGCGCCACCGGGCTCGGCATGTTGTAAGCACCCTGATTGACCGGCGGGCTGTACGCGCCCTGGTTATAGGCACCCGTGTCACCCGGCACGGCCTGGATCGGCGCGTTGCTCGAAGGTCCTGGGGTAATCGGCCCAGGGGTGAACGGCTCGGTACTGATCGGTGCCGAGGTTGTCGCCCCACCACCCGGAATCATCACCACCACGCCGGAATCCTGCGGCACCGCCTGGGTCTGGCTTGGCACCGGCCCCTTGGTGACGGTCTTGCGGAAACCGCCAGTGGACGAGATCCGCTCATTGTTGGAGACCGCAGTCCCCGAATCGACCACCGGGATCGAACCCCGTGGCACGCTGGAACAACCACCCAGCACGGTCAGTGCGGCAAAAGCTGGAATCCACCACTTGTTCACGTCAAACCCTCTTCGCTCAATTCAACCAGCCCTTGACCCAATCCATCACTTCGGTGGCCGGCGCAGGGGCCACGCCACCACACGACGCACCGGGTACCGGTTCACTGCCGCGAATATACGGCATCTGCACCGCGCCCGGGCAATTGGCATCGGAGCCTTGCCCGGTATGCGGATCGACCCAGGCCTGGACCACGTTATCCGGCTGCGGCATATCCAATGGCAGCGGATCGGCCTTGCGCATGAAACTGGTCCAGACCTGCAAGGCGCCACTGGCACCGGTGAACGGTGTCTTGCCGTTGTCATCGCGACCGAGCCAGACCACCGCCAGCAGGTCCTGGCCGAAACCGGCGAACCAGCTGTCCCGCGAGTCGTTACTGGTACCGGTCTTGCCGGCCAGGGTCAGGGTCTTGGGCAGGACGTTGTAGACCCCGCTCCCGGTACCCTCGCGCATCACCCGCTGCATCGCCGCCTGGATCAGGTAGATCGAGCCCGCGTCGAAACGCTGCTGGATCTGGAACGGATAACGCTTGAGCGGCTGGCCCTCGGCCGTCAGGACACTGCGAATCCCCCGCATCGGCGTATTGAAGCCGCCGTTGGCCAGGGTCTGGTACATGGTCGCGATATCCATCGGCGTCATGCTCGCGGCACCCAGCAACATCGACGGAAAGGCCGGGAACTCACGGGTAACACCAAGGCGTCCGAGGGTCTTGAGGACATTCGGCACGCCAACCTCCAGGCCCAGTCGAGCGGTCGACAGGTTGTAGGAATGCGCCAGGCCCTGATAGAGGAAAATCGTGCCGTGGGAACGGCGGTCAAAGTTCTGCGGCTTCCAGATCTGACCGTCGGCGCCTTTCACCGAGAAGGCTTCGTCCGACAGCCAACTGGTCAGCGTGTACTGGCTGGGTTTCTCCAGCGCCGTCAGATACACCGCCGGTTTGATCAGAGAACCCACCGGCCGCACCGCATCCAGCGCCCGGTTGAACCCGGCAAAACTGGCCTGGCGACTGCCGATCATGGCCTGGATCTCACCGGTTTCCGGGTTGGTCACCACCATGGCCGCCTCGATATCGTCGCTGCCCTTGCGCCCGGCCAGGCGCTTGAAGGTGTCGTTGACCGAAGCCTCGGCCTTCATCTGCAGGATCGGGTCGAAGCTGGTGAAGATACGCAGGCCTTCCTCGGTCAAGTCTTCGTCGCGGTAGTCTTCGCGCAGTTGCCGCTTGACCAGGTCGAGGAAGCCGGGGAAGGAACTGTCCGCCAGACTGCCACGGGCGGTCACCCCCAACGGCATTTTCTTCGCCGCCGCGACTTGCTCGGCGCTGGCCACGCCCTGCTGCTCCAGCAGGTCGAGCACCAGGTTACGTCGTTCCAACGCGCGATCCGGGTAACGTCGCGGGTTGTAATAGGACGGCCCCTTGACCATGCCCACCAGCAACGCCACCTGATGCAACTTCAGCTCCGCCAGGGGCTGGCTGAAGAAGAACTGGCTGGCCAGGCCGAAGCCGTGCACCGCGCGCTGGCCGTCCTGGCCGATAAAGACCTCGTTGAGGTAGGCCTCGAGAATCTCTTTCTTGTCGTAATGCAGCTCCAGCAGCATGGCCATCATGGCCTCGGTGAGCTTGCGGCTCAGGCTGCGTTCGTTGGTCAGGAAGAAGTTCTTGACCAACTGCTGGGTCAGGGTACTGCCGCCCTGGCGCATCTGTCCGGCCGAGGTATTGACCCAGATGGCCCGGGCAATCGACTTGGGCGAGACGCCGAAGTGATGATAGAAATCCCGATCCTCGACCGCCACCAGGGTGTCGAGCAGGTACGGCGGCACCTGGTCGATCTTGATCAGGATGCGGTCTTCGAGGTTCTTCGGGTACAGGCCGCCGATCAGCAGCGGCTCAAGGCGCACCACCGAAAGCTTCGCGCCATTGAGCGAGGACAGCTCGGCCACATAGTCGCCGGAGAAGCGCACCCGCACCGGCTGGGCCGACTCCATGCCTTCATAGAACTGGAAGCCACGGGTGTTCAGGTCCACGGTATTGCCGTTGACCGCCGCCGCCCCCGGGCCATTGGCCACGGGTTCACGACGATAACCGAGGGCATCGAGTTCGGTGAGGAAGTCTTCCTTGCTCAGTTTCTGGCCGGCGAACAGCTCCAGCGGCCGGGCATAGACCTTGGCCGGGATGGTCCAGCGCTTGCCGGAGAATTTCTCCTGCACGATGGCATCGAGGTAGACGGCAAAACCGGCCAGCACGACGAGGCCCACCAGGCTGAGCTTGATCGCCCAGCCAAGCCAGGGGCGCAGGCGGCTGGCGGGAGGTTTGGATTTGGCGCGGGAACGGGGGGATCGGGTACGAGTCATGGCGGCGGATTATACGCACTTTATTGATGATCAACATGTACGTCCGGCGGTTTGCACCTGAGCCCGCAGCGGCCATAATGACCGCCTTGAATTTACCGCCCTCTTGAAGGATCGCCAGTGAGCCAGTCCCTGATTACCGCCCTGCAAAACCCGGCCCTCTACCCGCATCCGGTGGAAGGCTTCCAGGTTATCGAAACCCACATTTCCTGGGTCCTGCTCACCGGACCCTATGCCTACAAGATCAAGAAACCGGTCAACTTCGGCTTCCTCGACTTCACCGAACTGAGCGCTCGCGCACATTTCTGCGCGGAAGAGCTGCGCCTGAACCAGCGCCTGACCCACGACCTGTACCTGGAAGTCCTGCCGATCACCGGCAGCGTCGAGGCCCCCGTCCTGGGCGGCGGCGGTCCGGCCATCGAATATGTGCTGAAAATGCGCCAGTTCCCGCAGAGCCAGTTGCTGAGCACCCTGCAGGCCAACGGTGAACTGACCACCGTGCACATCGATGAAATGGCCCAACAGATCGCCGCGTTCCACCAGAGTGCCCCCGAAGTGCCTAAAGATCACTACCAGGGCACTCCGGAAGCGGTCATGGACCCGGTCCGGCAGAACTTCGAACAGATCCGCCCCTTCCTCAGCGAAAAGGCCGACCTGCTGCAACTCGACGCCCTGCAAGCCTGGGCCGAAACCAGTTTCGAGCGCCTCAAGCCGCTGCTGGCCCAGCGCAAGGCCGAAGGTTTCATTCGTGAATGCCACGGCGACATCCACCTGGGCAACGCCACCGTCATCGACGGCAAGGTGGTGATCTTCGACTGCATCGAGTTCAACGAACCCTTCCGCTTCACCGACGTCTACGCCGACACCGGCTTCCTCGCGATGGACCTCGAAGACCGCGGCCTCAAGAGCCTGGCCCGACGCTTTATCAGCCAGTACCTGGAACTGACCGGCGACTACCAGGGCCTGGCCCTGCTGAACTTCTACAAGGCCTATCGTGCCCTGGTGCGCGCCAAGGTCGCGCTGTTCAGCATGCCGGCCGAAGATCCGGTGCAACGCGCCAGCAGCATGCGCCAGTACCGCAACTACGCCAATCTGGCGGAAAGCTACAGCACCATTCCGTCGCGCTTCCTGGCCATCACCAGCGGCGTCTCCGCCGTCGGCAAGAGCCACGTCGCCCTGCGCCTGGTGGAAGCCCTGGGCGCCGTACGCCTGCGCTCGGATGTCGAACGCAAACGCCTGTTCGGCGACCAGCAAGTCGAAAACAACGTCGGCGACGGCATCTATAGCCGCGACGCCAGCGTGAGCACCTACCGGCGCCTGCATGAAATCGCCGACACCGTCCTGCGCGCCGGCTTCCCGGTGGTGATCGACGCCACCTACCTCAAGCGCGAGCAACGCAACGCCGCCGCCCAGGTTGCCGAAGCCACTGGCGTACCGTGCCTGATCCTCGATTGCAACGCCCCACAGGCCGTGATCGAAAGCTGGCTGGCCCGGCGCCAGGCCGATGCCGTCGACCCATCCGACGCTACACTGGAAGTGATCGCCGCCCAGCAAGCCAGCCGCGAGGCCCTGAGCGCCGATGAAGTACTGCGCACCAAGCGTGTCGAAACCCATGAAAGCGGGAGCCTCGACGCCCTGGTCGAGCAGATTCGCCAGCGTCTGCCGGGCCTGTAAAAACTATTTCAGCCGTGGGGCCGCAAGTGCTTCACGGCTGAAACATAGTGGCATTATACTGGCGTCATAATTCCAACAGGAGACGTCTCATGAGCCATCCCAAGCTGCTCGACTCACCTTTGTTTGCCCTGCTGCACAAGGATGACATTGCCGGCTTCAACAAGGCCCGCCCCAAGGACGGTCCGATCGACATGCGCGGCGGTGACTTCCGTGGCCTGGACCTGCGCGAACTGAATGCCGAGGGGATCGACTTCACCGATGCCTACTTCCGCTCCGCCGATCTGCGTGGCGTAGATCTGCAGAAATCCATCCTGGTCGGTGCCAGCGTGGCCCATGCGCAGATTTCCGGCGCTTACTTCCCCGTGGAACTGACCCCGGCCGAGATTCTCATGTCGATGCAGTTCGGTACGCGTCTGCGCTACAGCGCCTAGCCCTCGCGGAGGGGCCAGAGGATGGCGGCAGCGCCTGCCGTCTGGTGCCTGCTCACGGCCTCGACAAGGCTCCTGCTGTACGATTTTTCCCTTTGCGCGCCATCCCTGTGCTGCCGGCCAGCGTTGGAGAAAGCCGCGGCTTAGAAGCATTTGCACCAACGCCGAGCAAAGAACCACGTCTTTCCTACTGACCGCCTACACTCCTTTTCAGGCTTGCCTACTCTCGTCCACGCAGCGTTCGGCCGTCGCAAGGAGGCTTGATGAACGATGAACTGCAACACCTGAAGAACCTTGGCAAGACGTCGGCGCAATGGCTGCACGCGGTGGGTATCCACAGCGCATCGGATTTGCGTCGACTGGGAGCGGTGGATGCCTACCGCGCGGTACGAACCCGCGGATTCCGGGCATCGAAAGTGCTGTTATATGCGATCGAAGGCGCCTTGATGGACATTCATTGGAACGATATCCCTCAAGAACGCAAAGAAGCCTTGAATAAACAGTTGGACGCGATATCGTCGCGTCACAAAAATTGATTTCGCAGGTTTGGCATGTATCTACTCGGGGAGCAACCGGCCTACGCCGAAGAACTGATCAATCGTCTGCAGACGATTCCGGCACAGCTGCTCAAAGGTTTGCCCCCCTGCGCGGCCCCCCTGGAGCTTGAGCAAATCGCTGACCTCGGTGCCTTGCTGCCCGCCGATCAGGTGTTCCTGATCGACAGCGGCCTGCTGCATGCCCGGGTCGACGAGCGTGCATTGTTCTATTTGCATGAAGGCGACCTGGTCGGATTGCGCCAGGGCATCGACTGGCCGCGCTGCGTGCTGAGCAGCGACAACCCGCTGCGTCTGATTCCCTACCGGCGCACCGACCTCTTCACCCATATCTACGCCGACGAAAGCCGCGCCGAAGCGCTGCTGCGTTACCTGATCGGCCAGACCGCCCTGCTCTCCGACGCCGTCACCCGCCTGAAACAGCCGGAATTTCGCAGCAGCAACGGCTTCCAGCAGGTGGCCAGTGGTGAAGTGATGATCCGCCAAGGTGACGATGCCGACCATGTCTTCATCATTACCGACGGACACGCCGAGGCCTTTGTCGACGGGCACAAGGTCGGCGATGTGCCCAAGGACGAGATTTTCGGCGCCATGGCGGTGTTCACCGGCGAGAAACGCAGCGCCAGCGTGATCGCCAGCCAGCCGTGCACGGTCATGCTGATCCCCAAGGAGCAATTCCTCAGCCTGACCCAGAGCAACCCGCGCATCGCCCACAGCCTGATCGAAAGCATGGCCCGACGCATCGATTTGCTGAACAAGGAAGTCACGCGCCTGAGCGCCATCGGCACGGCGCGCTGAACCACCGCGACCTCGATCACTCATCCGCCGTCGCACCCTGGACGAACGGTCGAGAAAAAGACATTGACTTAGAAATGAGAATCGTTATGATTATCACAACTGATCGCGAGATCGGTTGGATTTTCTGGAAGGCCCTGGTTCGGACTCTCAGATTATCTCCTCATCAGGCTAATCACGGTTATTGACCCGGCTTTTTGCCGGGTCTTTTTTTGCCTGTCCGAAAGCCAGCCGGCAGAGATCCCGGCCCCCCAGGTGCGTCAGGCCTCCCCGACCTCCGGCGCGACCGGAGATTCCAGTCGCGCCAGCAACTCATCCAGCAAGCCGGAAGCCCCGAGCCGCACGTGATCGGCGTTGACCCAGGCAGCACCGAAACGCGTGCGCGCCAGTTCGATATAGGTCCGCGCATCATCGAAGGTGCGGATGCCGCCGGAAGCCTTCAGCCCCACCAGCCCGCCCCGCTCGGCAATGGCTTCAAGCATGATGCGCACGGCCTGTTCGGTCGCATTGACCAGGACTTTGCCGGTACTGGTCTTGAGAAAGTCGGCGCCGGCGGCAATCGCGTCCTGGCTGGCCTGGCGGATCATCTGCGGGTCGCGCAACTCACCGGTCTCCAGGATCACCTTGAGTTTGGCCCGCCCCTGGCAGGCATCACGACAGGCGGCGACCATGCTCAGGCCGGTCTGCGCATCGCCCATCAACAACGAGCGATAGGGATAGACCAGGTCCACCTCATTGGCGCCGGCGGCGATCGCCTCCAGGGTTTCAGCGACCACCGAGGCGACATTCGGTCCGCCGTGGGGGAAGTTGACCACCGTGGCGACCCGGATCGCCTGCCCGCCCTGCGCATCGAGAGCCCGTCGCGCCAAGGCGACAAAACGTGGAAACACGCACACCGCAGCCACCGGACCGAATGGCGTCTGCGCCCGCTGGCAAAGCGAAAGGATGCGCTCGTCATCGTCATCGCCACTCAGCGAGGTCAAGTCGAGCAGGCCAATGGCCTGGCGTGCCAGTTGTTGATCGGCATCATTCATCTGCTTCATCTTCACTCCCAATCCGGATCGTTGCATAAACCTGACAAGCGTCCGAGGCGCCTCCTCGGCGGTCCTGGCTGCCGGATGAGGCGAAATACGCTATGGGCAGCAGGATAAAGGACTCGTCCGCGCCAAGGCATGTGTCAACCAAAGACCGGGACTCGACCCACATCAGAACAAGATGCGTCCTACCCACTACTGGTAGCCGATACTCGGCAAGGCTTTCAGGGATTCAGGGATTCAGGGATTCAGGATGCTGGCTGGTGGTATCGACCCCGACCAATTTAGACTCCGCCCCCAGGACACTGACCCATTCCGACAACGCCCCGCCGGCGCTGACCCAGCGTAGCGGCAGTTCGGTCACCAGGGCGGCATGGCTGAGCGCCAGCCCGGCGACGAGGACAAACAGGTGCGAGGCTCCCTAAAGGATCAACATGAAATTTCTCTGCGACTCGAACACCCTGGCCGACAACAGCAGTCGTGGTTTTGATGTGGACGGGCGGCCGCTGTTGGCCGTGCGCCGCGAGGGCCGGGTCTATGTCTACCAGAATCGCTGCCCGCACCGCGGCATCCCCCTGGAATGGCGTCCCGACCAGTTTCTCGACCCCAGCGCCAGCCTGATCCAGTGCGCAACCCACGGCGCGCTGTTCCTGATTGAAAGCGGTGAGTGCGTGGCCGGACCTTGCGCCGGGCAGTCACTGCTGGCGATCCCTTGCAAGGAAGACGCGCAGGGCATCTGGCTGACGCCGTGAGCCGCTAGAGCCGCACCGGCAACCGGCGATCGACGCGGATCTCCTCCGGCGTCAGGCTCACCCCATAGGCCAGCACCTCGACCCCGGCCGCCACCGCTTCACGCAGGGCCGCGGCATAACCCGGATCAATTTCCTCGGCCGGCCGCACCGCCTCGATGCCGGTCAGGTTCACGCAATACAGCTGCACCGCCCGCACACCTTCGCGTGCCAGGGTGGCCAGCTCGCGCAGATGCTTGGCGCCGCGCTGGGTCACCGCATCCGGAAAGGCCGCCACCGCCGTACCATCGAAGCCGAGGGTGACGCTTTTGACTTCGACAAACGCCGGCCCCGTCGGATAGTCGAGACGAAAGTCGATCCGGCTGTTCTCCTGACCGTAGGCCACTTCACGCTTCAAAGCGGTAAAACCGTTCAGTTCGCTGATGACCCCGGCGCGCAGGGCCTCCTCGACCAAAGGATTGGCCCGCGCGGTATTCACGCAGGCCAATCGCCCCTGGGGGGTTTCACCGATCTCCCAGGTGCCGGGCAACTTGCGCTTGGGGTCATTGGAGCGACTGAACCAGACCTGCCCGCCCGGCACCATGCAATTGAGCATCGAGCCGGTATTGGGACAGTGAATGGTCAGCAACTCGCCGGAGGCGGTTTCGATGTCCGCCAGGAAACGTTTGTAGCGCTGGATCAGACGACCTTCTTCGAGGGCAGGAGAAAAACGCATCAGCCTTGCCAGCTCCGCAGACCCCGGGCAATCCGCTCCACCGCCTGCTCAAGGCGCGGCAGGCTCTGGGTGTAGGCAAACCGCACATGATGGCTGGCCAGGTGACGACCGAAGTCCAGCCCCGGGGTAAAGGCCACATGTTCGGTTTCGAGGAAATGTCGGCAGAACGCGAAGGCATCACCGCCGAACGCGCTGATATCGGCGTACAAGTAGAAAGCGCCCTGGGGCTCCACGGCGATCCCGAAACCCAGCTCGCGCAACGCCGGCAAGAGGAAGTCGCGACGGCGCCCGAACTCGGCCCGGCGCTCTTCGAGAATGCTCAGGGTCGCCGGTTCGAAACAGGCCAGCGCCGCATGCTGGGCCATGCTCGGCGCACTGATGTAGAGGTTCTGCGCGAGTTTTTCCAGGTCCGCCACCGCTTCCGGCGGCGCCACCAGCCAGCCCAGCCGCCAGCCGGTCATGCCGAAATATTTGGAAAAGCTGTTGAGCACAAAGGCGCTGTCATCGACTTCCAGCACGCTGGCCGCATCGCAGCCGTAGGTCAGGCCGTGATAGATCTCGTCCACCACCAGATGGCCATGACGCTCCTTGAGCGCCGCCGACAGCGCCCCCAGTTCGTCCCGCGTCAGCAGGGTCCCGGTGGGGTTGGCCGGCGATGCCACCAGGGCGCCGACACTGTCCTGGTCCCAATGCCGTGCCACCAGGTCGGCGGTGAGCTGATAACGCACCTCAGGCCCGACCGGCACCAGTTGTGCCGCGCCCTCGACCAGGCGCAGGAAATGCCGATTGCACGGGTAGCCCGGATCGGCCAGCAGCCAGTGTTTACCGGGGTCCACCAGCAAACTGGTGGCCAACAGCAGCGCACCGGAACCACCCGGAGTGATCAAAATACGCTGCGGATCGATATCCAGCCCGTAACGCTGCTGATAAAAGCCTGCTATCGCCTCACGCAATTGCGGCAGCCCACGTGCCGCCGTATAACGGGTCTTACCCGTCTCCAGCGCGGCCTGGCCGGCGCGGATGATCGGCGCGGCGGTGGTGAAGTCCGGCTCACCGATCTCGAGGTGGATCACATCATGCCCGGCGGCCTGCAACTCATTGGCGCGCGCCAGCAGCGCCATCACATGAAAGGGTTCGATTGCGCGGCTGCGCGCGCTGTAGTGCTGAGTCATGGGCCTTCCTTGATTTGACGGGGAATGGGCGATAGACCGATTCTACCCAACCTCGATCACCCTGGAATGTTTAAAGCATCCTACGTTCCCCGGAAGATTGACTAAAATAAACAATTAACCATTGCTTCATGAAGCTGACGCCTTTCATCCGGCATATATTGGCCCGCTTCTTGTAGGAGGGGGACGTTCAGTCACGACGTTCGACTCGACAAGTCCAGCCTCGACAACCGGGAGTAGCGCACCCCGATTCGATCTGGTAAGTTCGCCCGCTTGCAGCCGCAGGGCCGGCAGGTGTCGGTGATGTTGAAATCCTGCGCAATGGATTAGAAGAGTAGAGGCGGTCCATTCATGCCCACCCAAGCAAAGCAGCAAAGCACTGAGCCAAAGATCGGCGGCTTCGAACCCTATGTTGAAAGCAAGGGCGAGGAGTACATGGGCGAGCCCATGCGCAAGCACTTCACCAAGATCCTGCAGAAATGGAAGCAGGAATTGATGCATGAAGTCGACCGTACCGTTGATCACATGAAGGACGAAGCGGCGAACTTTCCTGACCCGGCGGACCGTGCCAGCCAGGAAGAAGAGTTCAGCCTCGAACTGCGTGCCCGCGACCGCGAGCGCAAGCTGATCAAGAAAATCGACAAGACCCTGCAGCTCATCGAAGACGAAGAGTATGGCTGGTGCGAGTCCTGTGGCGTCGAGATCGGCATCCGCCGGCTGGAAGCCCGACCGACCGCCGACATGTGCGTCGACTGCAAGACCCTGGCGGAAATCAAGGAAAAACAGGTCGGCAAGTAGTCCCTGCCGAAACCTGAGCAAACGGAGCGTGCGAACGCTCCGTTTTCATTTGTGTCGCCGACGCGGCTTATCGCCTACGGATTCTCCAGTAATATCCGAACCATGACTGCCACCCCCGCCTATATCGGACGCTTCGCCCCCACGCCCAGCGGCCACTTGCATTTCGGTTCACTGGTCGCCGCCCTGGCCTCGTACCTCGACGCCCGCTCGGTCGGCGGACGCTGGCTGCTGCGCATGGAAGACCTCGACCCGCCGCGCGAAGAACCCGGCGCCCAAGCCTCGATCCTCGATACCCTGCAACGCTACGGCTTCGAATGGGACGGCGAACTGGTCCGCCAGAGCGAACGTCACGACGCCTATGCCCAGGTCCTCGAGCGCCTGTTCAGCCAGGGCCTGGCCTACGCCTGCACCTGCTCGCGCAAGGAGTTGGAGCCCTACCTGGGGATCTACCCGGGTTTGTGCCGCAATCTCGGCCACGGCATCGAGAATGCCGCCATTCGCCTGCGTGTGCCGGAGCTGAGCTACCGCTTCGAGGACCGGGTACAAGGTTCGTTCCAGCAGCACCTGGGCCGTGAGGCCGGCGATTTTGTGATCCGCCGCCGCGACGGGCTCTACGCCTACCAACTGGCGGTGGTGCTGGACGACGCCTGGCAAGGGGTGACCGATATCGTCCGCGGCGCCGACCTGCTGGACTCCACGCCACGCCAGCTCTACCTGCAGGAGCTGCTCGGACTGCCGCAGCCGCGTTACCTGCACGTGCCGCTGATCATCCAGCCGGATGGCCACAAACTCGGCAAGTCCTACCGCTCGCCGCCGCTGGCAGCCGACCAGGCAACCCCCTTGCTGATGCGCGCCCTGCGTACACTGGGGCAACACCCGCCCGCCGCACTGGAACAGGGCACGCCGCGGGAGGTGCTGGACTGGGGTATCGGCCATTGGGATGCCACACTGATTCCCAGGACAGCCACCCTCGCCGAAGCGCAATTGCACTGACGCCCCTTGCAGGTTGGCGCCCATCCGTTACCATCGCCGCACGTTTTCGGGCACGCACACAATAAAGAGAGGCCGGGATGTACATCTATCGCTTGGTCCTGCTGCTGGTGGTCGGGATCTACCTGTTCTCGCCGGCCATCATGGACTGGTGGATCGACGCCACCGGCGCCTGGTATCGCCCTTATCTGCTCTGGCTGATCCTGATCGTCGTGACCTTCATCCTGCAGAGCCAAAAAGATGCCGATGAGCTTTAGCCTGACCCAGATGCTGCTGATCAGCGCCGCGTACCTGCTGGCGTTGTTCGGCGTGGCCTGGATCAGTGAACGCGGGGTGATCCCACGCTCGATCATCCGCCACCCGCTGACCTACACCCTGTCCCTGGGCGTCTACGCCAGTGCCTGGGCGTTTTATGGCACGGTGGGCCTGGCCTACCAGTACGGCTATGGCTTTCTCTCCAGTTACCTCGGGGTTTCCGGCGCCTTCCTGCTGGCGCCGGTGCTGCTCTACCCGATCCTGAAGATCACCCGCACCTACCAGCTCTCGTCCCTGGCCGACCTGTTCGCCTTCCGCTTTCGCAGCACCTGGGCCGGCGCCCTGACCACGGTATTCATGCTGATCGGCGTACTGCCGCTGCTGGCGTTGCAGATCCAGGCGGTGGCCGACTCCATCGGCATCCTCACCCGCGAACCGGTGCAGCACCGGGTAGCCCTGAGCTTCTGCGCGCTGATCAGCCTGTTCACCATCTTCTTCGGCTCGCGGCATATCGCCACCCGGGAAAAACACGAAGGCCTGGTGTTCGCCATTGCCTTCGAGTCGGTGATCAAGCTGATCGCCATCGGCGGGGTTGGCCTCTACGCCTTGTACGGAGTGTTCGACGGCCCGCAGCAGCTCGAGCTCTGGCTGCTGCAGAACCAGACCGCCCTGGCCGCGTTGCACACGCCGTTGCAGGAAGGTCCGTGGCGCACCCTGCTGCTGGTGTTCTTCGCCTCGGCCATTGTGATGCCTCACATGTATCACATGACCTTCACCGAGAACCTCAACCCGCGCTCCCTGGTCAGCGCCAGCTGGGGCCTGCCGCTGTTCCTGCTGCTGATGAGCCTGGCGGTGCCGCTGATTCTCTGGGCCGGACTCAAGCTCGGCGCCACCACCAACCCGGAATACTTCACCCTCGGCATCGGCATTGCCGCCAACAACGAGGCCCTGGCCCTGCTGGCCTACGTCGGCGGACTCTCGGCCGCCAGCGGGCTGATTATCGTCACCACACTGGCACTGTCGGGCATGGCCCTGAACCACCTGGTGCTGCCGCTCTACCAGCCGCCGGCCGAAGGCAATATCTATCGCTGGCTGAAGTGGACGCGCCGTGCCCTGATCGTTGCCATCATCATGGCCGGCTATGGTTTCTACCTGCTGCTGGGCGCCGAGCAGGACCTCGCCAACCTCGGCATCGTCGCCTTTGTCGCGACCCTGCAATTCCTCCCCGGCGTGCTCTCGGTGCTGTACTGGCCGACCGCCAACCGGCGCGGTTTCATTGCCGGCCTGCTGGCGGGGATCCTGGTCTGGCTGGTGACCATGCTGCTGCCGTTGGTCGGCAATCTGCAGGGCTTCTATGTGCCGCTGCTGAACATGATCTATGTGCTCGACGACACCAGCTGGCATATGGCGGCCATCGCCTCCCTGGCGGCCAACGTGCTGATGTTCACCCTGATCTCGCTGTTCACCAGCGCCAGCCCCGAAGAGGCCAGCGCCGCCGAAGCCTGCGCGGTGGACAACGTGCGGCGCCCGCAACGCCGCGAGCTGCACGCCGCCTCTCCGCAGGAATTCGCTACCCAGCTGGCCAAGCCGCTGGGGGCCAAGGCCGCGCAGAAAGAGGTCGAACAGGCCCTGCGCGATCTCTACCTGCCCTTCGACGAGCGTCGCCCCTACGCCCTGCGCCGCCTGCGTGACCGCATTGAAGCCAACCTCTCCGGGCTGATGGGCCCGAGCGTGGCCCAGGACATGGTGGAGACCTTCCTGCCCTACAAGGCCGGTGGCGAAAGCTATGTCACCGAAGACATCCACTTCATCGAAAGCCGCCTGGAAGACTACCACTCGCGTCTCACCGGCCTTGCCGCCGAACTCGACGCCCTGCGCCGCTACCACCGCCAGACCCTGCAGGAACTGCCGATGGGCGTCTGTTCGCTGGCCAAGGACCAGGAGATCCTGATGTGGAACAAGGCCATGGAAGAGCTCACCGGGGTCGCCGCGCAACGCGTGGTCGGCTCACGCCTGGGCACCCTCGGCGAGCCGTGGAAGGATTTGCTGCAGGGTTTTATCAACCTGCCCGACGAACACCTGCACAAGCAGCACCTGGCCCTCGACGGCCAGACCCGCTGGCTGAACCTGCACAAGGCCGCCATCGACGAGCCACTGGCGCCGGGCAACAGCGGCCTGGTGCTGCTGGTCGAGGACCTCACCGAAACCCAGATGCTCGAAGACAAGCTGGTGCACTCCGAGCGGCTGGCGAGCATCGGTCGGCTGGCGGCCGGCGTGGCCCACGAGATCGGCAACCCGATCACCGGTATCGCCTGCCTGGCGCAGAACCTGCGCGAAGAGCGTGAGGACGATAGCGAACTGACCGAAATCAGCGGGCAGATCCTCGAACAGACCAAACGCGTCTCGCGCATCGTCCAGTCGCTGATGAGCTTCGCCCACGCCGGCAGTCACCAGCACAACGACGAAGCCGTCTGTCTGGCCGAGGTCGCCCAGGATGCCATTGGTCTGCTGGCCTTGAACCGGCGCAACTTCGAAGTACAGTTCTTCAACCTGTGCGATCCCGAGCACTGGGTCGACGGCGATTCCCAACGCCTGGCCCAGGTGCTCATCAACCTGCTCTCCAATGCCCGAGACGCCTCACCCGCGGGTGGTGCGGTGCGGGTCAAGAGCGAAGCTTTCGAACACACCGTCGACCTGATCGTCGAGGACGAAGGCACGGGTATCCCGAAGAACATCATGGACCGATTGTTCGAACCCTTCTTCACCACCAAGGATCCAGGCGAGGGCACCGGTCTGGGCCTTGCTCTGGTCTATTCCATCGTTGAAGAGCATTATGGACAAATCACCATCGACAGCCCGGCTGACATCCAAAGCCAACGTGGCACCCGTATCCGGGTCACCCTGCCGCGTCATGTCGAAGCGACGTCCGCTGTGAACTGAGACCGTCGAGAGAACCGAATCAATGCCGCACATTCTGATCGTCGAAGACGAAACCATTATCCGCTCCGCCCTGCGTCGCCTGCTGGAACGTAATCAGTACCAGGTCAGCGAAGCCGGTTCGGTGCAGGAAGCCCAGGAACGTTTCAGTATCCCCTCGTTCGACCTGATCGTCAGCGACCTGCGCCTGCCCGGCGCTCCCGGCACCGAGCTGATCAAGCTCGGCCAGGGCACCCCCGTGCTGATCATGACCAGCTACGCCAGCCTGCGCTCGGCCGTGGACTCGATGAAGATGGGCGCGGTGGACTACATCGCCAAGCCGTTCGACCACGACGAGATGCTCCAGGCCGTGGCCCGCATCCTCCGTGATCGCCAGGGCAACCAAGGCGCGCCGGCCGAGAAAGTCGCCGGCAAGGGCAATGGCGCGGCGGAAAAAGCCGGTGCCAACAACACCAATGGCGAAATCGGCATCATCGGCTCCTGTCCGCCGATGCAGGACCTCTACAGCAAGATCCGCAAAGTCGCGCCCACCGACTCCAACGTCCTGGTCCAGGGCGAGTCGGGTACCGGCAAGGAGCTGGTGGCCCGCGCCCTGCACAACCTGTCCAAGCGCGCCAAGGCGCCGATGATCTCGGTCAACTGCGCGGCGATTCCCGAAAGCCTGATCGAATCCGAACTGTTCGGCCACGAAAAAGGCGCCTTCACCGGGGCCAGCGCCGGTCGCGCCGGCCTGGTGGAAGCGGCGGACGGCGGCACGCTGTTCCTCGACGAAATCGGCGAGCTGCCCCTCGAAGCCCAGGCACGCCTGCTGCGGGTATTGCAGGAAGGCGAGATCCGTCGGGTCGGCTCGGTGCAGTCGCAGAAAGTCGATGTGCGCCTGATCGCCGCGACCCACCGCGACCTCAAGAGCCTGGCCAAGATCGGCCAGTTCCGCGAAGACCTTTACTATCGCCTGCACGTGATCGCCCTGAAGCTGCCGGCCTTGCGCGAGCGCGGCGCCGACGTCAACGAGATCGCCAATGCTTTCCTCGCCCGCCAGAGCGCACGAGTGGGTCGTACCGACCTGCGCTTCGCTCCCGACGCCGAGCAAGCCATCCGCCATTACTCCTGGCCGGGTAACGTCCGTGAACTGGAGAATGCGGTCGAGCGCGCGGTGATCCTGTGCGAAAGCCCGGAAATTTCCGCCGACCTGCTGGGCATCGACATCGAGCTCGGGGATCTGGAAGAGGAAGAATTCATCGGCCTGGTGCCGCAACAGGCCAGCGCCAGTAACGCCAGCCATGAGCCGACCGAGGACCTGTCACTGGAAGACTACTTCCAGCACTTCGTCCTCGAGCACCAGGACCATATGACCGAGACCGAACTGGCACGCAAACTCGGGGTCAGCCGCAAGTGCCTGTGGGAACGGCGCCAGCGCCTGGGCATTCCACGGCGCAAGACCGGGGTGGCCAGCGAGAGCTGAGCCGGGGGCGCCTCCACGGGTAACACTGCACCTTGTGAAAAAACTGTTACCCCGGGATTTTCACGTAACAAAAGCCGGGTCTATCGGTAACGAAGATCCGGCTTTTTTTCGCCTGAAAAAAACCGTTTTCTCGGGAAAACCCAATGTTTACGGGGTTTCGAAAAAGTTGGCACGGCACCTGCTATAGCTTTGGTACAAGAACAATAACAAGCACTGCACCAGACAATAAAAACAAGACGTATCGACTCACGCACAATAAAAACAACACGGCGAGAGGCGTAGCTAACTGATTCTTTTGGAGAAGTACTGTAATTGGGGCTTGCCCCGCGACCAGGCCGAGAACAACAAAAACTGCCCTCAAAGCAGCGCCTGAACTGGTTGGATCCTCTGGATCATTACACTGCAGCGATCAAAGCAATCCGTTTGCTCTTGGCTCCCGATTGGGAGAGCCCACTGGCTTGAAGCCTAGTGGCACAGGGCGATCAACAAAAACAAGAAGCCCGCAACCATAATAAAAATAGAGCACGCAACTACTTCTGGGGGAGCTTCGGCTCCCCTTGTAGTTTCCGCGATACCGACCCGCCCGTCCCACGCCTCCCCTCGATTGATTGATTGGCAGCCTTCGCAACGCCTGCAACAGGCCCTCTGGCAGGGTCCCTGGCCGATACTGCGGCGGCTTCCTACACCATCCCTCGACTAAATGCTAGAATCCTCGCCCATCGTGCGGTCATTCTTTGAGGTGGCCGAATATTCCTTCAAACAGTGCCTCCCATGCTGAAGAAGCTGTTCCAGTCATTACGTTCTCCCTCGCGTCGAACGCAACATAAACGCAGCACCCCTGAAGTGCTCAACAGTGGCCAGCACTCGCTGCAAAAGGCCCAGTTCAGCCGGTATGCGGTCAACATCGTCGAACGCCTGCAGAACGCCGGTTACCAGGCCTATCTGGTCGGCGGTTGCGTGCGCGACATGCTGCTCAACATCACGCCCAAGGATTTCGACGTCGCCACCAGCGCCACGCCGGAGCAGATCCGCGCCGAATTCCGCAACGCCCGGATCATCGGGCGTCGCTTCAAGCTGGTGCATATCCACTTCGGTCGGGAAATCATCGAAGTCGCGACCTTTCGCGCCAACCACCCGCAAGACGAAGACGAGGACAGCAATCAGTCCTCGCGTAACGAAAGCGGGCGGATTCTGCGCGACAACGTCTACGGCACCCTCGAAGACGACGCCCAGCGCCGCGACTTCACCATCAACGCCCTGTATTACGATCCGGTCAGCGAGCGCATCCTCGACTACGCCAACGGCGTGCACGATATCCGCAATCGCCTGATCCGCCTGATCGGCGACCCGACCCAGCGTTACCAGGAAGACCCGGTACGGATGCTGCGGGCCGTGCGTTTCGCCGCCAAGCTGGACTTCGGTATCGAGAAGCACACCGTCGCGCCGATTCGCAAGCTGGCACCGATGCTCCGCGAGATCCCGTCCGCGCGCCTGTTCGAAGAAGTGCTCAAGCTGTTCCTCTCGGGATATGCCGCCGACACCTTCGAAATGCTGGTCGACCTCAAGCTGTTCGAGCCGCTGTTCCCGGCCAGCTTCGAGGCCCTGGAACACAATCCGACCTACACCCATACGCTGATCAGCGAAGCCTTGGTCAACACCGACCTGCGCATCCAGCAGAACAAGCCGGTGACCCCGGCGTTCCTGTTTGCCGCGCTGCTCTGGCCGGCGTTGCCGGGTCGTGTGCTGCGCTTGCAGGCGAAGGGCATGCCGCCGATTCCGGCGATGCAGGAAGCCGCCCACGAGTTGATCAGCGAACAGTGCCAGCGCATTGCGATTCCAAAGCGCTTCACCCTGCCGATCCGCGAGATCTGGGACATGCAGGAACGCCTGCCACGGCGCAGCGGCAAACGTGCCGACCTGCTGCTGGACAACCCGCGTTTTCGTGCCGGCTACGACTTCCTGCTGCTGCGCGAAACCGCCGGCGAAGAGACCGATGGCCTGGGCGAATGGTGGACGGACTACCAGGATGCCAATGACGCCGGTCGACGCGACATGATCCGTGACCTGGGCAGCAAGGACGACGGTACCGGCAGCGGTCCGCGCAAACGTCGACGCAGCACCGCCGGCAAGCGCAAGCGTGCCGCTGGTACGGACGAGTAAGTCGATGGAACACGTGTATATCGGGCTGGGCAGCAACCTGGCGGACCCGGCGGAGCAATTGCGCAACGCCGTCCAGGCCCTGGGGCAACTGCCCGACACCGTGCTGGCGGGCGTTTCCGCGTTCTACCAGAGCGATTCGCTGCTGCCCGGTCAGCCGCGCTACACCAATGCCGTCGTCGCCCTCGACAGCGACCTGACGCCCCTGGCGCTGCTGGATGCGCTGCAAGCCATCGAAATCGACCAGGGTCGCGAACGGCATGAGCGCTGGGGGCCGCGCACCCTTGACCTGGATATCCTGTTGTTCGGTGAGCGGCTGATCGACGAGCCGCGCCTGAAGGTCCCGCATTACCATATGCAGGCCCGGGCGTTCGTGCTCTACCCCCTGGCGGAACTGGCTCCGGCAGATTTGCAGCTGGCCGATGGCCGCAGCCTCAAGGCGCTGCTGGCGGATTGCCCGTTCGTCGGCCTGGAACGCCTGCAGCCCTCCCACTGCTGAATCGCATCAGTTACGCCGGTAACACTCCCGGCGTAACATTGCGGTAACACACACGATTGACTTCCCCAGTTCTCCTCACGACTATAGGCGTCCCGTTGCCGCCTCTGCGGCGTTTGAAGGGCGCAATCCAGGCTTTGCAAGCACGACATCAGAACGTGCGCCTGTATACACGACGAATCACGCGCGTTACTCGCAGTCATTTGCACGGCGCCTAATGAGGACTTTTTCATGCCAGACATTACCCTGACCACCCTGCAAGGCCTCAAGCAAAAGGGTGAAAAAATCACCATGCTGACCTGCTACGACGCCACCTTCGCCCACGCCAGCTGCGCGGCCGGTGTCGAAGTGCTGCTGATCGGCGATTCGCTGGGCATGGTTACCCAAGGGCATGACAGCACGCTGCCCGTTACCGTCGCCGATATCTGCTATCACACGGCCAGTGTCAAACGCGGCAACCAGGGCGCCTTCATCATTGCCGACCTGCCGTTCATGGCCTACGCCACCCTCGAGCAGACCTTTCACAACAGCGGCCTGTTGATGCAAGCCGGTGCGCATATGGTCAAGGTCGAAGGCGCCGCCTGGCTCGCCGAATCCATCCGCCAGTTGGCCGAACGCGGCGTCCCGGTGTGCGTGCACATGGGCCTGACCCCACAGTCGGTGAACATCTTCGGCGGCTACAAGGTCCAGGGCCGCGGCGAAGCCCAGGCCCGGCAGATGCGCGCCGACGCCATCGCCCTGGAACAGGCCGGCGCGGCCATGATCCTGCTTGAATGCGTGCCGAGCGAACTGGCCGCGGAAATCACCCAGGCGGTGAAGGTCCCGGTGATCGGCATCGGTGCCGGCAGCGCCACCGACGGCCAGGTCCTGGTCCTGCACGACATGCTCGGCCTGTCCATCAGCGGTCGCGTGCCCAAGTTCGTG
Source organism: Pseudomonas sp. MWU13-2862 (assembly GCF_023242495.1). Classification (NCBI taxonomy): domain Bacteria; kingdom Pseudomonadati; phylum Pseudomonadota; class Gammaproteobacteria; order Pseudomonadales; family Pseudomonadaceae; genus Pseudomonas; species Pseudomonas sp. MWU13-2862. The sequence goes on from NZ_JALMEZ010000004.1 coordinate 32,103, forward strand.
AAGAACTTCATGGCCGGCCAGGACAGCCTGCATGGCGCCCTGAGTGCCTACGTCAGTGAGGTCAAGGCCGTCACTTTCCCTGGGATCGAACACGGATTCAGTGCATGAACACAGTCAAGACCGTTCTCGAACTGCGCGCCGCCGTGGCGCGCGCCCGCGGCGAAGGCAAGCGCATCGGTTTCGTGCCGACCATGGGCAACCTGCACAGCGGCCACGCGGCCCTGGTGACCAAGGCTGCGCAACGGGCGGACTTCGTGGTGGCGAGCATTTTCGTCAACCCGCTGCAATTCGGCGCCAACGAAGACCTCGACAAGTACCCACGGACCCTCGCCGCCGACCAGGAGAAACTGCTCCAGGCCGGTTGCCATCTGCTGTTCGCCCCCAGTGTCGAGGAAATGTACCCCGGCGGCATGGGCGGCCAGACTCGCGTCAGCGTCCCGCAACTCTCCGAAGGCCTGTGCGGCGCCAGCCGTCCCGGGCATTTCGAAGGGGTGGCGACCGTGGTCAGCAAGCTGTTCAACATGGTCCAGCCGGACCTGGCGGTGTTCGGCCAGAAGGACTTCCAGCAACTGGCGGTGATCCGGCAGTTGGTGCATGACCTGAACATGCCGATCCAGATCATCGGCGAACCGACCGTGCGCGCCGCCGACGGCCTGGCGCTGTCCTCGCGCAACGGCTTTCTCGACGAAGAACAGCGGGCCAAGGCACCCGCGCTGTATCGCAGCCTGAAGCAGATCGCCGAAGCCATAGAACAGGGCGAACGCGACTACCCCAAGCTACTGGCCGAACAGACCCGGCAGATCGAAAGCGCCGGCTTCCGGCCCGACTACCTGGAAATCCGCCACGCCCTGAACCTGCGCCCGGCGACGCCCGAGGACCGTGACCTGGTGATCCTGGTCGCCGCCTTCCTCGGCACCACACGCCTGATCGACAACCTGCACCTGAACCTCGACAGCCCGGCCTGACCGCCCGATTGCCCGGCCCCACGGCTTCGGGCAAACTGCCGCCGCCCGGCGCCACGCAGCACACATGCGTGGCGCCGCACGAGGATCCGACGAAGGAAGCACCCCATGCACGCCATCATGCTCAAAGCCAAACTGCATCGCGCCGAAGTCACCCACGCGGTGCTCGATTACGAAGGTTCCTGCGCCATCGACGGCGAGTGGCTGGACCTGGCCGGGATCCGTGAATACGAACAGATCCAGATCTACAACGTCGACAACGGCGAGCGTTTCACCACCTACGCCATTCGCGGCGAGGAAGGCTCGCGGATCATCTCGGTAAACGGTGCCGCCGCCCACAAGGCCGGCGTCGGCGACCGGGTGATCATCTGCGCCTACGCCCATTACAGCGAAGCCGAACTGGTGGATTTCAAACCGCGCATGCTGTACATGGCCCCGGGCAACGAACTGAGCCACACCAGCCACTCGATTCCGGTGCAGGTCGCCTGATCACCATCCAAACGTATACGCGAAAACGCCTTTCGTCCCCGAGAGTGCGAAAAAGTACCGAGTAAAGGTCAGACAAAGCCAAGACAGATGCAGGCGCGAGCGGTACTGTAATCGCCCCTGCCTCATTCAACCGTGCTGATGCAGGTTGCCGGACACTGCCAGAGACAAAAGCAGGACGTTCCGGCGTTTCTGGTGTCCAAAAAGCCAAATGTCCAAAAGGCAGCTCTCGTAAAAGGAAACCCGCAGCGATGGCGTACTACCGCACTCCTCACGACGTGACCACCCTGCCCGCCTGGCAGGCGCTGAACCAACACCGCGACAACATGCACGATTTCAGCATGCGCGAAGCTTTCAATGCCGATCCGCAGCGCTTCAATCAGTTCACCCTCAGCAGCTGCGGGTTGTTCCTCGACTACTCCAAGAACCTGATCACCCAGGAAACCCGCAACCTGCTGGTGGGCCTGGCCAATGAAGTCGACCTGCAAGGCGCGATCAAGTCGCTGTTTGCCGGTGAACTGGTCAACGCCTCCGAAGGTCGCCCGGCCCTGCACACCGCCCTGCGCCGCCCGGTGGGCGACAAGCTCTCGGTCAACGGCGTCAACGTGATGCCCGACGTGCACAAAGTGCTGAACCAGATGACCGAGCTGGTCGGAAAAATCCACGACGGCCTGTGGCGCGGCTACAGCGAAAAACCGATCACCGACGTGGTGAACATCGGTATCGGTGGTTCGTTCCTGGGGCCGGAGCTGGTGTCCGAGGCGTTGCTGTCCTACGCCCATAAAGGTGTGCGCTGCCATTACCTGGCGAATATCGATGGCAGTGAATTCCATGAGCTGTCCGCCAAGATCCGCGCCGAGACCACCCTGTTCATCGTCTCGTCGAAAACCTTCACCACCCTTGAAACCCTGAAGAATGCCCGTGCCGCCCGTGATTGGTACCTGGCCCAGGGCGGCTCCGAAGCGGAGCTGTACAAGCACTTCATCGCGGTCTCGAGCAACAACGCCGCGGCCGTGGCCTTCGGCATCCGTGAAGAGAACATCTTCCCGATGTGGGACTGGGTCGGCGGGCGTTACTCGCTGTGGTCGGCCATCGGCTTGCCGATCGCCCTGGCCATCGGCATGTCGAACTTCAAGGAGCTGCTGTCCGGTGCCTACACCATGGACCAGCATTTCCAGACCGCGCCGTTCGAACAGAACATGCCGGTGCTGCTGGCCCTGCTGGGTGTCTGGTACGGCAACTTCTGGGGTGCGCAGAGCCATGCGATCCTGCCGTACGACCACTACCTGCGCAATATCACCAAGCACCTGCAGCAGCTGGATATGGAATCCAACGGCAAGAGCGTGCGCCAGGACGGCACGCCGGTGTCCACCGATACCGGTCCGGTGATCTGGGGCGGCGTCGGCTGCAACGGCCAGCATGCATACCACCAGTTGCTGCACCAGGGCACCCAGTTGATCCCGGCCGACTTTATCGTGCCAATCGTCAGCTTCAACCCGGTTGCCGACCACCATCAGTGGCTGTACGCCAACTGCCTGTCCCAGAGCCAGGCGCTGATGCTCGGCAAGACCCGCGACGAAGCGGAACGCGAGCTGCGTGACAAGGGCTTGAGCGAAGCCGAGGTGCAGAAACTGGCACCGCACAAGGTGATCCCGGGCAACCGTCCGAGCAACACCCTGGTGGTCGAGCGTATCAGCCCGCGTCGTCTCGGCGCCCTGGTGGCGATGTACGAACACAAGGTCTTCGTGCAGAGCGTGATCTGGGGCATCAACGCCTTCGACCAATGGGGCGTTGAGCTGGGCAAGGAACTGGGCAAGGGCGTCTACAACCGCCTGACCGGCAGCGAAGAGTCCTCGGCCGAAGATGCTTCGACCCAGGGCCTGATCAACTACTTCCGCGGTCGTCATCGCGGTTGATAGCAGCCTCCCGGGCAGCCCCATCTGCCCGGGACACCACCGAACCTGTAGGAGCAGGGCTTGCCCGCGAAGCTTTTGGCGGCTTCGAAGGCCCCTTCGCGGGCAAGCCCTGCTCCTACAAGGACCGGGTTAAGACAGTGGCATCCCGGGCGTCTGGGCCCGGGAGGCCAGCCGGTGCAGGTTCGACCTTTTTATCCGCTTGAACCCCGCCACAACAGAGCGCACCCTTGAGACTTGTCGTAGACAAGAACAAGGAAACGCCATGTTCGATCTTCGCACCTTCCCCAAGGCCGACGCCGTGCGTCAGGCCGCGCAATTGAGCCAGGACGACTACCGGCGCCTCTACCGCCAGTCCATCGACCAACCCGATACCTTCTGGGCCGAACAGGCCAAACGTTTTCTCGACTGGTCCAGACCCTGGGACAGCGTCCAGCACTGGGACCTGCGTACCGGCCAGGCCAGCTGGTTCGCCGGCGCGCAATTGAATGTCAGCTACAACTGCATCGACCGCCATCTCGACAGCCGTGGCGACCAGATCGCCCTGGTCTGGGAAGGCGACAACCCCAGCGAATCGGCGCAGATCACCTACCGCAAACTGCACCACAACGTCTGCCGCCTGGCCAATGTGCTCAAGGCCCGTGGCGTGAACAAAGGCGACCGGGTGTGCATCTACATGCCGATGATTCCCGAAGCCGCCTACGCCATGCTCGCCTGCGCGCGCCTCGGCGCCATCCACTCGGTGGTCTTCGGCGGTTTTTCCCCCGATGCCCTGCGCGACCGCATCCTCGATGCCGACTGCCGCACGGTGATCACCGCCGATGAAGGCGTGCGCGGCGGCAAATACATACCCCTCAAGCAGAATGTCGACCAGGCGCTGCTCAGTTGCCCGAATGTCAGCACCGTGCTGGTGGTGGAACGCACCCAGGCCGAGGTGAACTGGGTAGCGGACCGCGACCTCTGGTACCACGAAGCCCTGCACGGTATCAGCGCCGACTGCCCCTGCGAACCGATGGGCGCCGAAGACCCGCTGTTCATCCTCTACACCTCCGGCAGCACCGGCAAACCCAAAGGGGTATTGCACAGCACCGGCGGCTACCTGCTGCAGGTCGCCATGACCTTCCAGTACGTGTTCGACTATCGCCCCGGCGAAGTCTTCTGGTGCACCGCCGATGTCGGCTGGGTCACCGGCCACAGTTATATCGTCTACGGCCCGCTGGCCAACGGCGCGACCAGCCTGATCTACGAAGGCGTGCCGAACTATCCGGACTCCTCGCGTTTCTGGCAGGTCATCGACAAGCACCAGGTGAATATCTTCTACACCGCGCCCACCGCCCTGCGCGCCCTGATGCGCGAAGGCCCGGCACCGCTGGAAAACACCTCGCGGGCTAGCCTGCGCCTGCTCGGCAGTGTCGGCGAGCCGATCAACCCGGAAGCCTGGGAGTGGTATTTCAATGCCGTCGGCGAGCAACGCTGCCCCATCGTCGACACCTGGTGGCAGACCGAGACCGGCGGCATCATGCTCACCCCGCTGATCGCCAACAGCCGGATCAAGCCCGGCTGCGCGACCCAGCCGATGTTCGGCGTGCTGCCGGTCCTGCTGGATGAGCAAGGTCAGGAAATCAGTGGCGCCGGCAGCGGCGTATTCGCCCTGAAAAGCAGTTGGCCAGGGCAGATCCGCAGCGTCTATGGCGACCCGCAGCGTATGCTCGAAACCTATTTCAAGCCCTATCCCGGTTACTACTTCACGGGCGACGGCGCCCGCCGCGACGAGGACGGCGACTACTGGATCACCGGTCGTATCGATGATGTGATCAACGTCTCCGGCCACCGTATCGGCACCGCCGAAGTGGAAAGCGCCCTGGTGCTGCATGATAGCGTCGCCGAAGCCGCCGTGGTCGGTTATCCCCACGACCTCAAGGGCCAGGGCCTGTATGCCTTCGTCACCCCGATGAAAGGCGTCGAGGCAGACGACACGCTGAAAAAGGCGCTGCTGGCCCTGGTCGGCAAGGAAATCGGCAGCTTTGCCAAGCCGGACCTGATCCAGTGGGCCCCGGCCTTGCCGAAAACCCGCTCGGGCAAGATCATGCGGCGTATCCTGCGCAAGATCGCCAGCAACGAGCTGGACAGCCTCGGCGACACCTCGACCCTGGCCGACCCGAGCGTGGTCGATGGCCTGATCGAGCAACGCCTCAATCCCTGAACCCCGGGCGGTGGACGTTGTTTCCCGCCCTATTGACCGAGCCAGCATGGAATTCCTTCGCCGCCGCATCGAAACCCAGCTTATGAGCCTGACCGGCCTGTCCCTGGGCATGCTCGACCTGGAAAACCCCAAGGGCGACCCCGGCCTCTTCGGCCCGGACTCGGTGAGCTGGCAGGTGCATGGCGACTTCAGCAGCATGCTGATCGGCGGCATCAGCGCGCTGATGCTGCAAGCCCTGCACCCGCTGGCCCTGGCCGGTGTCTGGGACCATTCGAACTTTCGCCAGGACATGCTCGGGCGCTTGCGGCGCACCAGCCAGTTCATTGCCGGGACCACCTTCGGCTCGCGCAAGGACGCCGAGTGGTTGATCGACAAGGTCCGCACCATCCACCTGCAGGTGGTCGGCACCGCGCCGGATGGCCGGCCTTACGCCGCCAGCGACCCGGAGCTGTTGACCTGGGTGCATGTGGCCGAGGTCAGCAGCTTTCTCAAGGCCCATCTGCGCTACTGCAACCCGCAGCTGTCGCCGGCGGACCAGGACCGCTACTACGATGAAATCGCCGTGATCGCCGAACGCCTGGGCGCACAGGATGTACCCCGCTCACGCCAGGCCATCGCCGACTACCTGCAACGCATGCGCCCGCAACTGCTCTGCGATACCCGCAGCCGCGAAGTGTTGCGCCTGCTGCTGGCCGCCCCCGCCCCGAGTCGCCTGGCCCAACCGTTCGGCAGCCTGATGATGCAGGCCGGTATCGACCTGCTGCCGGACTGGGCCGGCGAGATGCTCGGCCAGTCGCAAAACCCGCTGCAACGCCAGGTCATCCGGGCCGGCGTCAAGCGCAGCGCGCCGTTGTTGCGCTGGGCCATGCGCAACGGTTCCGCCCAGCGCGCCAAACGCCGCATGGGCCTGATCCCCTGAAGGCTGGTAAACTCCCGCGCCAAATCCGACCCCAAGGCGCCGAGCATGTCTTCCTTGAACCAGGCGCTGCGCGCCGCCCTCGATCATCGCCAGGCACTGCTCGCCGAGCTGCACGGCCAGGGCACCGATTGCTATCGCCTGTTCCACGGCAGCCAGGAAGGTGCCGGCGGCCTGACCATCGACCGCTACGGCCCGCAGTTGATGGTGCAGACCTTCCACCAGACCCTGGAACGCGAAGACCTGCTCGCCCTGCACACGGCCATCAACCAGCATCTGGAACTGGACACCCTGCTGGTCTACAACGACCGCTCCCGGGGCAACTCGCGGATCGATCGTGAAGACCCGGTCTATCGCGCCGACGAAGCCGCCCTCGCCGACCTGGTCGGTCATGAGGGCGGCCTGAACTACCGCGTCCGTGGCCGTCACGCCGGCCAGGACCCGCTGCTGTTCCTCGACCTGCGCAACGCCCGCGCCTGGGTCCGCCAGCACAGCGCCGGCAAGAGCGTGCTGAACCTCTTCGCCTACACCTGTGGCGTCGGCCTCAGCGCCGCGGCCGGCGGTGCCCGGGAGGTCTGCAACCTGGACTTCGCCGAGGGCAACCTGGCGGTCGGCCGGGAGAACGGCCAGCTCAACCCGCACCTGCCGGAGATGGACTTCATCCAGTCCGACTACTTCCCCGCCATCCGCCAGCTCGCCGGCCTGCCCATCAGCCAGCGGCGCGGGCAGAAGCTGCCCAGCTACCAGCGCCTGGAACAGCGCCAGTACGACCTGGTGCTGCTCGACCCGCCCGCCTGGGCCAAGAGCGCCTTCGGTACCGTCGACCTGCTGCGCGACTACCAGAGCCTGCTCAAGCCGGCCCTGCTGGCGACCGCCGACAACGGTGTGCTGATCTGCTGCAACAACCTGGCGAAAGTCAGCCTGGAAGACTGGCGCGAACAGGTCCTGCGTTGCGCGGAAAAAGCCGGGCGTCCGGTGCGTGAATGGCAAGTGCTGGCCCCTGCCGCCGACTTCCCTTCCCGCGACCTGCAACCGCCATTGAAGACCCTGGTTTTGCACCTGTAGGAACCACTCGCAAACACCCACTTTTACGCAGCAACAAGGGGCTTGCTTCGGAACCGCAAACGCATGCCATACTCCAAGGCACCTCCACCAAGAGAGACGACGCCTCACATGCCCAAAGGATTGAAACGCGCCCTCGGCGCCTTGTTGACCGGCCTCGCGCTGTACACCGTGCTCGGGTTCCTGATCATTCCCGGGGTTGGCCTGCGTATCGCCAACCAGCAACTGGCGCACTACGCCACGGTGCCCGCCAGCCTGCAGCGCCTGGAGTTCAATCCTTTCAGTCTCGAGCTGACCCTGTGGGGGCTGAATATCGGTGAACCGGGCAAGGAACAGGTCGCGTTCGAGCGTCTCTACGTCAACCTGCAGATCGACAGTCTCTGGACCCACGCCCTGCACCTGGTCGACATCCAGCTGGACAAGCCCAACACCGAGGTGACATTCAGCAAGGACGGCACCCTGAACCTCGCCCAGCTGTTCAAGCTGCCGCCCAGCGAACCGACCCCGGCCGACCCCAATAGCAAGCCGTTCCCGGTGCGCATCGACCAGATCGAACTGGCCGGCGGGCGCCTGCATTTCCAGGACCTGCGCCCCAACGAGCCGATCGAATTCACCTACACCCCCATGGACCTGGCGCTGAAGAACCTCAGCACCCTGCCTGAAGACAACGCCGCCATGACCCTGGTGGCCATCGGTGGCGATAGCGGACGGATCGACTGGAAAGGCAACTTCAGCCTGGTGCCAGTGGCTTCCGAGGGCTCGCTGAAGATCAGCGACAGCCATATGAAAGGCTGGTGGCCCTATGTGCGCGATGCCCTGCCGCTGGTACTCGAGGACGGTGTCATCAACCTCAGCACCGACTACAAGTTCAGCCTCGCCAAAGACACCGAGCTGCTGCTGAGCAACACCGCCGTCAGCGTCGCGCCCTTCGCCATGAAGGCGCCGGATGGGCGCCCGCTGGTACGCCTGGAGCGCCTGGACGTCAGCGAAACCAGCGTCGACCTGGCCAAGCAGCAGGTCGTGGTCGGCAAGATCCGCAGCAACAAGCTCGAAACCTGGGCCGCCCGCGAGAAGGACGGGCAACTCGACTGGCAGAAACTCTTCGCCTCACAACCGGCCAAACCGGCGCCCAAGGAAGCACCGGCGGCTTCCGACACGGCCAAGACCGAACCGCCAGCGCCGAGCAAGCCCTGGCAGGTCCTGCTCAAGGATGTGCAACTGCGCGACTACCGCGTGCACCTGGCCGACCGCGCGCCGAAAACCCAGGTGGCCCTGGAGCTCGGTCCGCTGAACCTGGACCTGGAAAACTTCGACAGCCTCAACCAGTCACCCTTCACCCTCAAGCTCGACACCGGGCTGGGCAAGCAGGGCAAGATTCTCGCCAGCGGCGAAGTCAACCTGAGCCCGATCAGCGCCAAGCTCAAGGTCAATACCCAGGACATCGACCTGCGGGTGGCCCAGGCCTATGTCGAACCGTTCATGCGCCTGGAAGTGCGCAGCGGCATGCTCGGCAGCGATCTCGCGGTCAATCTGAAAAGCGTCGACCCGCTGGCCTTCAGCGTGACCGGCAAGGCCCAGGTCGACCAGTTGCAGACCCTCGACACCCTCAAGAGCCGCGACTTCGTGAAGTGGCAGAAGCTGACGATCGATGGCCTGAGCTATCAGCACGGTGACAGCTTGTCGATCGACAAGGTCAACCTGCTGCAACCCTATGCCCGCTTCATGATCAACGACGATCGCACCACCAACATCGATGACCTGCTGATCCCGCAACCGCCGGCGAGCAAGTCGGCGGAAAAAGCCAAGGCGCAACCCACGGCATCCAGCAGCAAGCCGCTGGGTATCCACATTGGCGGTATTGCCATCAATGACGGCTCGGCCAACTTCGCCGACTTCAGCCTGACCCCGCACTTCGCCACGGCGGTCCAGCAGCTCAACGGCCAGATCGGCACCATCGACAGCCGCCAGCCGAAACCGGCCGGCGTCGATATCAACGGCAAGGTCGATCGTTATGCGCCGGTCACCATCAAGGGCGCGGTGAACCCGTTCGACCCGATGGCCAGCCTGGATATCGCCACCAGCTTCAAGCGCGTCGAGCTGACCACGCTGACCCCCTACTCCGGCAAGTTCGCCGGCTACCGCATCCGCAAGGGCCGGCTCAATCTCGACGTGCACTACCTGATCACCAAGGGCCAGCTGAAAGCCGAAAACAAACTGGTGGTCGAACAACTGCAACTGGGTGAGAAAGTCGACAGCCCGGATGCCGTGGACCTGCCGATCAAGCTGGCGATTGCCCTGCTCAAGGACTCCGACGGCAACATCTCCATCGAACTGCCGGTGAGCGGCGACCTCAACAACCCGCAGTTCAGCGTGATGCCGATCATCTGGCAGACCCTGCGCAACCTGATCGTGCGGGCCGCCACCGCGCCCTTCAAGTTCATTGGCGGGCTGATCTCCGGGGGCGACACCCAGGACCTCAGCAACGTGTCCTTTGCTCCCGGCTCCAGCGAGCTGAGCAGCGATGCCCAGTCGTCCCTGACCAAGCTGGCGGCGGCCCTGAAGGAGCGTCCCAACCTGCGCCTGGAAATCGAAGGCACCGCGGCCCAGAGCAGTGACGGCGCGTTGATCGCCCAGCAGCGCCTGGATCGCGAATACCAGGCCACCTACTACAAGATGCTCCAGCGTCGCGGCGACAAGGTGCCGGCCCAGGCCTCGATGCTCCAGGTGCCGGAAGGAGAGAAAGCGCCGATGCTCGAAGGCATCTACCGCACCCTGCTCAAGCAGCAACCGCCTGCCGAGTGGGCCAAGCTGGGTAACGACGAACGTAGCGCCAAACTGAAGGCCGGGGTGATCACAGCCTGGAGCGGCAATGAGCCGCTGCTGCGCAAGCTCGGCCAGGACCGCGCCAGCAGCATCAAGGACTTCCTGGTGGACAAGGGCCAGTTGGCCGATGACCGCGTGTACCTTATCGACGCCAACCTCGGCGATGCGCAGAAAGATGGCAGTGTCGTGACCCCGTTGCATCTGGATAGCGAGTAAGCATGCTCAAGCCCGTGATGTTCAGCCTGGCGCTGGCGCTGCTCGCCGGCCAGGCCCAGGCCGACACCCTGCGTTGCGGCAGCCAGTTGATCAGCGTGGGGGATCGCAAGTCGGAAGTGCTCGGCAAATGCGGCGAGCCGCGCTCCCAGGACCTGGTGGGCTATCAGCGCAGCTTCGACCGGCGCACCGAGGTGCAGATCGAAGAGTGGGTCTATCCGCAGAGCGGTGGCATGGTCCAGTACCTGCGCTTTGTCGGCGGACGCCTGGAGCGTATCGACAGCAAGCGCGGTAACTGACAACCCATAATAAAACAGGCCCCGACACACTGCGTCGGGGCCTGTAGTTGGTCACTCCCTGTGACCCATCGCCTGAACCTCGAGGCTCGGCAAGCGTACTGCAACACTACTTGCTTCACCCTAAAGCGGGTTCAAGCGAGATCCTTGTGCGTTACTCGGTTTTCAAGCCAGCGGCCGAAACGTCTTTGACCCCTTTGATTTTCTTGGTGATGCTCACCGCGGTGTCTTTCTGTGCGGAGGTCACTGGGGTCATGGACGACAGGGAAACCACACCTTTGTTGGTTTCAACCTTGATGTCGGTACCCGGGATGCCTTTTTCGGTGACCAGGTCAGCTTTGACCTTGGTGGTGATCCAGGTGTCGGAAGTCTCTTCCTTGGCCTTGGTGACTTCACCAGCCGCGACAACCATTGGAGCCTGAGAAGTCGGTTGAGCGGCAAATGCGGCATTGGCCAAGGTCAGGGTCAGGGCGGTGGCAGTGGCAGTGGCAGTGGCGGCAGCGATAGCGAACTTCTTCATACAAATAACTCCTGTTCTTCTGGAAAAGTCTGCGCCTCGATCCTGGCGGCAGGGTTATCTGTAAGGTTGCAGGCGCTGTGCCAACCCACGAAAACAAAATAAAACTATAAAAATCAATAAGTTAAAACAAACTATAAAAATCGGAATCGTGCAGATTGCATGACCGGCCGCCAAACTGCATGCAAGTTGCGGGTTTGCGCGGCGAGCCCCCCACTGAAACATCGGGCTTTTCCAGCGCCCATAAAAAAAGCACCCCGAAGGGTGCCTTTTTCAGCGAGAAGTCAAAGCGCGATTAAACGCCCGACGCCTTGGCTGCTGCAACGTCCTTGATGGACAGCTTGATACGGCCGCGGTTGTCCACGTCCAGTACCAGCACTTCCACTTCCTGGCCTTCTTTCAGGATATCGGTCACTTTCTCTACGCGAGCGTCGCTCAGCATCGAGATGTGAACCAGACCGTCCTTGCCTGGCAGGATGTTGACGAATGCGCCGAAGTCGACGATGCGCTCAACCTTACCGACGTAGATCTTGCCGATTTCAGCTTCCGCGGTGATGCCCAGGACGCGCTGACGAGCCGCTTCAGCCGCTTCCTTGGTTTCGCCGAAGATCTTGATCGAGCCGTCGTCTTCGATGTCGATCGAAGCCTTGGTCTCTTCACAGATCGCACGAATGGTCGCGCCGCCTTTACCGATGACATCACGGATTTTGTCGGTGTCGATTTTCATCGCGATCATGGTCGGAGCATTTTCCGACAGCTCGGTGCGGGACTGACCAATGATCTGGTTCATCTGGCCGAGGATGTTCAGGCGCGCTTCCAGGGCCTGGCCCAGGGCGATCTCCATGATCTCTTCGGTGATGCCCTTGATCTTGATGTCCATCTGCAGCGCGGTGACGCCTTTGGCGGTACCGGCTACCTTGAAGTCCATGTCGCCGAGGTGGTCTTCGTCACCCAGGATGTCGGTCAGGATGGCGAATTTCTCGCCTTCTTTGACCAGACCCATGGCGATACCGGCAACCGGCGCCTTCATCGGCACACCGGCGTCCATCAGGGCCAGGGAAGCGCCACAGACCGAAGCCATGGAGCTCGAACCGTTGGACTCGGTGATTTCCGAAACCACGCGGATGGTGTACGGGAATTCAGCGGCATCCGGCAGCATGGCCTGGACCGAACGACGGGCCAGACGACCGTGACCGATTTCACGACGACCCGCACCGCCCATGCGACCACACTCACCGACCGAGAACGGCGGGAAGTTGTAGTGCAGCATGAAGGGGTCTTTTTTCTCGCCTTCCAGGGTATCCAGCAGCTGTGCATCACGGGCAGTACCCAATGTTGCAACAACCAGCGCCTGGGTTTCACCACGGGTGAACAGGGCCGAACCGTGGGTCTTGGGCAGAACACCGACTTCGATGTTCAGCGGACGTACGGTCTTGGTGTCGCGGCCGTCGATACGTGGCTTGCCGTTGACGATGTTTTCGCGAACGGTGCGGTATTCGATTTCGCCGAAAGCGGCTTTCACTTCGCTGGAGGAAGGCTGGCCTTCTTCACCGGACAGTTTGGCAACCACCTGGTCTTTCAGCTCGCCCAGACGCGCGTAACGGTCGGCCTTGACGGTGATGGTGTAGGCCTGGGAGATCGCGTCGCCGAACTCGGCACGGATCGCGCCCAGCAGGGCTGTGGCTTCTGGAGCGGCAGCCCAGGTCCAGGTTGGCTTGGCAGCTTCGGCGGCCAGTTCCTTGACAGCCTGGATAACCACTTGGAATTCGTCGTGGGCGAACAGCACGGCGCCCAGCATCTGGTCTTCGGTCAGCTCTTTGGCTTCCGATTCAACCATCAGTACCGCTTCCGAGGTACCGGCAACGACCATGTCCAGGCTCGAGGCTTTCTGCTGCTCGTAAGTCGGGTTCAGCAGGTAGCCGGTGCTTTCGTGGAAAGCCACGCGCGCGGCGCCGATCGGGCCATCGAAAGGAATACCGGAGATGGCCAGGGCTGCCGAGGTACCGATCATCGCAGCGATGTCCGGATCGGTCTTCTTGCTGGTGGAAACGACGGTGCAGACAACCTGCACTTCGTTCATGAAACCTTCAGGGAACAGCGGGCGGATCGGACGGTCGATCAGGCGCGAAGTCAGGGTTTCTTTTTCGGAAGGACGGCCTTCACGCTTGAAGAAGCCACCAGGGATCTTGCCGGCGGCGTAGGTTTTTTCCTGGTAGTGCACGGACAGCGGGAAGAAGCCTTTGCTTGGATCCGCTTGCTTGGCACCGACAACGGTCACCAATACGCTGACGTCGTCGTCAACGGTGACCAATACTGCGCCGGAAGCCTGACGGGCGATACGGCCTGTCTCGAGGGTGACGGTCGACTGACCGAACTGGAATTTTTTGATGACCGGGTTCACGGTGTCCTACCTTCTTTTGTGGCTCTTGGGGAACTTGTCTTCTTGCGAAATTCTTGGGCAACGCCGGGAATCGGCCCGACTGTCATTGTCCGGGTGCTGTCTTCGGGTAAAGCAGGTGCTCAGATAAAACTTGAGGCTGGAAGCTTGCCATGCGCCGGCGGGAAACCCGCTGACGCACAGCAAACAACCAACCTCATAGCGCAATCGCTGATTAGCGACGCAGACCCAGGCGACCGATCAGAGCGCTGTAACGGCTCACGTCCTTGCCTTTCAGGTAGTCCAGCAGCTTACGACGCTGGTTAACCATGCGGATCAGACCACGACGGGAGTGGTGGTCTTTACCGTTGGCCTTGAAGTGACCTTGCAGTTTGTTGATGTTGGCGGTCAGCAGTGCAACTTGCACTTCTGGCGAACCAGTATCACCAACGGCTTGCTGGTAGTCGGTAACGATTTGAGCTTTTTCTTCAACGCTGAGAGCCATGAGGCAATCCTTTTATCAAGAAACTGTTTCAAAAAAACAGTTTCAACAGGCCAGGGACAAATCCCTGTATCTATAAATGAGTAGTGACCGTGCCTGTTGACAGCCACCCTCTCCAGCCTGCTTTGACACAGGCTGGTTTCCGGTCATTCTGACCGAATCAGCCGACGCGGCGCGATGCGCCCGTCTTCGCTCACTTCACCGATACCGATAAAGCGACCGTTATGATCCTGTACCCGCACCATGCCGAACTTCGGCGCGTCCGGGGCACGTACCGGTTGGCCGTTGAGCCAATAGAACGCACTGTGCTCGGAAAAGTGCAGCAGCGGCCAGTCTAGCAGACCGCTGTCCGAAGGCATGAGGAAGCGATCAACCGCTTCGTTGCCGCCTTCGGCATGCACCGCCTCGAGTTCTTCCAGCGTGACGGTCTGGGCCAGGGTGAAGGGGCCGGCCTGGGTCCGTCGCAATTCAGCCACGTACGCGCCACAACCGAGCTTCTCACCGATATCCTCCACCAGGGTACGAATATAGGTGCCCTTGCTGCAATCCACCGCCAGCCGCGCAGTATCGCCTTCGCAGGCGAGCAATTCCAAGCGCGCAATAGTAACAGAACGCGGTTCGCGCTCCACTACTTCACCGGCACGGGCGAGCTTGTACAACGGCTGCCCGTCCCGCTTGAGCGCCGAGTACATCGGCGGTATCTGACTGATTTGACCGCGAAATTCCGGCAACACCGCTTCGATATCGGCACGACCAACGGTCACCGGGCGCGTCTGCAAAACCTCGCCTTCGGCGTCCGCGGTGGTGGTGGTCTTGCCCAGTTGCGCCAGGGTTTCGTAACCCTTGTCGGAATCGAGCAGGTACTGCGAGAACTTGGTGGCTTCGCCGAAACACAACGGCAGCACGCCGGTGGCCAACGGATCGAGGCTGCCGGTATGGCCGGCCTTCTCGGCGTTGAGCAACCAGCGGACCTTCTGCAAGGCAGCGTTGGAAGTGAACCCCAACGGCTTGTCCAGCAGAATGATGCCGCTGACATTACGACGGATACGCTTGACCTGAGCCACCGACTACTCCCGACCGTCTTCTGGAAGGGTGTCTTCTGGAGCCGTGCCGTCGACATGTTGATTGTCTTCGGCCACGGCGCGCTCGATCAGCGCCGACAGGTGGGCACCACGCACGACGCTTTCGTCGTAGTGGAAGTGCAACTGCGGCACGCTGCGCAGCTTCATCTCGCGAGCCAGTTGCATGCGCAGGAAACCCGCCGCCGCGTTGAGCACCTTGATGCTCTGGGCGATGTCTTCCGGGTTGTCCTGGCCCATCACGGTGATGAAGATCTTCGCGTGGCCGACGTCACGACTGACGTCGACGGCGGTAATGGTGACCAGGCCGACGCGCGGGTCTTTGACTTCACGACGGATCAGCTGCGCGAGCTCACGCTGCATCTGGTCGCCGATACGTTGGGTACGGCTGTATTCTTTTGCCATGTCTTGTTACCTGTAGCTGCCCTGCGGTGAAACCCGCGGGTCTGAAAGCGGCAAACGCCCGGCCTGGCAGAAGCCGGACCGGGCGTTGCGTTTAGAGTCCTGACACCGTGCCGCGCATTTCAATGCGACGGCTCGGCGTGGCCCTTGAAGTGCGCGAGTCAGAGGCTGCGAGCAACCTGGACCTTCTCGTAGACTTCGATCTTGTCACCGACCTTGACGTCGTTGTAGCTCTTCACGCCGATACCGCATTCCATGCCGGCACGCACTTCGGAAGCGTCATCCTTGAAGCGGCGCAGGGATTCCAGCTCGCCTTCGAAGATAACGATGTCTTCACGCAGTACACGGATTGGACGGTTACGGTGAACAACACCCTCGATCACCATGCAACCGGCGATCGCGCCAAACTTCGGCGAGCGGAACACGTCACGCACTTCAGCGGTACCCAGGATGTTCTCGCGAACATCGCTGCCCAGCATACCGGTGAGGGCTTTCTTGACGTCTTCGATGATGTCGTAGATCACGTTGTAGTAACGCATATCCAGACCTTCCTGCTCGACGATCTTCCGTGCGCCAGCATCGGCACGCACGTTGAAGCCGAACAGTACAGCGTTGGAGGCCAGTGCCAGGTTGGCGTCGGACTCGGTGATACCACCGACACCGCCACCGACAACACGCACTTGCACTTCGTCGTTACCCAGGCCGTTCAAGGCGCCGTTCAACGCTTCCAGCGAACCACGGACGTCGGATTTGAGGACGATGTTAAGCGTCTTCTTCTCTTCCTGGCCCATGTTCTCGAAGATGTTTTCCAGCTTGCCAGCATGGGCGCGAGCCAGTTTGACTTCGCGGAACTTGCCTTGACGGAACAGAGCCACTTCACGGGCTTTCTTCTCGTCGGCAACCACGCTCATCTCGTCGCCAGCGTCCGGGGTACCGTCCAGGCCGAGGATCTCGACCGGGATGGAAGGACCGGCTTCCTTGATCGGCTTGCCGTTCTCGTCGAGCATGGCCCGTACACGGCCATAGTTCGAACCGACCAGGACCATGTCGCCTTGGCGCAGGGTACCGTCTTGAACCAGAACGGTAGCCACCGGGCCACGACCTTTGTCGAGACGCGATTCAACCACGACGCCACGGCCAGGAGCCGACGGAGTCGCTTTCAGTTCAAGCACTTCGGCTTGCAGCAGGACCGCTTCGAGCAACTCGTCCACGCCGGTACCGACTTTCGCCGAAACCGATACGAACGGGGTGTCGCCGCCCCACTCTTCCGAGGTCACGCCATGAACCGACAGTTCGCTACGGATGCGATCGAGATCGGCGCCCGGCTTGTCGATCTTGTTCACGGCAACCACCAGTGGAACACCGGCAGCCTTGGCGTGCTGGACAGCTTCAATGGTCTGCGGCATTACGCCGTCGTCCGCTGCAACCACCAGGATCACAATGTCAGTGGCCTTGGCACCACGGGCACGCATCGCGGTAAACGCGGCGTGGCCCGGGGTGTCGAGGAACGTGACCATGCCGCGATCGGTTTCAACGTGGTACGCACCGATGTGCTGGGTAATACCACCGGCTTCGCCGGCCGCTACCTTGGCACGACGGATGTAGTCGAGCAGCGAGGTCTTACCGTGGTCAACGTGGCCCATGACGGTCACGACCGGTGCACGGGAGAACGCTTCACCTTCGAACTTCAGGGACTCGGCCAGGGAATCTTCCAGGGCGGTGTCGCTGACCAGGGTCACTTTGTGGCCCAGTTCTTCAGCAACCAGCTGGGCAGTTTCCTGGTCCAGTACCTGGTTGATGGTGGCCGGGGTACCCAGCTTGAACATGAACTTGATGATTTCAGCAGCCTTGACCGACATCTGCTGGGCGAGATCGCCAACAGTGATGGTCTCGCCGATCTTCACTTCACGCACGATAGGGCCGGTTGGGCTCTGGAAACCGTGGGCGTTGCGTTTCTTCAGCTTGGCCTTGCCGCGACCGCCACGACGGAAACCGTCGCTTTCTTCGTCGGTAGTGCGCGGAGCCACACGTGGCGCCGGCGCCTTTTCCTTGACCGAAGCACGGTGCGGGGCGTTCTTGCGTTCGCCATCGCCACTGCCGCTACGACGATTGCTATCGTCGGCACGTGGCTTGTCCGGGCGACGCGGTTCTTCGCGCTTGCGCTCGACGGCTGGTGCAGGAGCGGCCGCCGCGACTTCACGGACAGGCTCGGCAGCGACAACAGGTGCCTGGGCAACGGCTTCGACCACCGCAGCGTTACCCGGAGCAGCAGCAGGCTGGCGGCGCGCTTCTTCTTCGGCGCGACGCTTGGCTTCTTCTTCAGCCTTTTGACGAGCCGCATTCTCTACGGCACGACGTTCTTCCAGCTCGCGCTTGCGCTCGGCTTCGATTTCTTCCGGGCTGCGTTGTACGAAGACTTTCTTCTTGCGTACTTCAACGCTGATGCTTTTGCTACCGGCAACACGCAGGGTGCTGGTGGTCTTGCGCTGCAAGGTAATCTTGCGCGGCTCTTCCACTTTAGCCTTGTGGCTGCTTTTCAGGTGAGTCAGCAGCGATTGCTTCTCACTGTCGGTCACATGTTCCTCGGCGGCGGTGTGTGGCAGACCTGCCTCACGCATCTGCTGCAACAGGCGCTCTACCGGTGTTTTGACCTCATCGGCCAGTTGTTTCACCGTGACTTGCGTCATGCACTTCTCTCCTCAGGCCGCGCCTAATTACTCGAACCAATGGGCTCGGGCGGCCATGATCAACTTGCCGGCACGATCATCGTCAATGCCGTCGATGTCGAGCAGGTCGTCAATAGACTGCTCGGCCAGGTCTTCGCGGGTAATTACGCCGCGCACCGCCAGTTCCATCGCCAAATCCTTGTCCATACCCTCAAGCGAGAGCAGGTCTTCGGCCGGATGGGCGTCTGCCAGCTTTTCCTCAGTAGCGATGGCTTTAGTCAACAAACGATCCTTGGCCCGAGCGCGAAGCTCGTTGACGGTGTCTTCGTCAAAGCCATCGATGTTGAGCATTTCTTCCAACGGTACGTAGGCAATCTCTTCCAGGCTGGTAAAGCCTTCATCAACCAGTACCTGCGCCAGATCTTCGTCGACTTCCAGCTCGTCGATGAAGTTGCGCAGAATGTCACCGGTCTCTGCTTGCTGCTTAGCCTGGATGTCCGATTCGGTCATCACATTCAGGGTCCAGCCGGTCAACTGGCTGGCCAG
Source organism: Pseudomonas sp. MWU13-2862 (assembly GCF_023242495.1). Classification (NCBI taxonomy): domain Bacteria; kingdom Pseudomonadati; phylum Pseudomonadota; class Gammaproteobacteria; order Pseudomonadales; family Pseudomonadaceae; genus Pseudomonas; species Pseudomonas sp. MWU13-2862. The sequence goes on from NZ_JALMEZ010000004.1 coordinate 51,066, forward strand.
ACGCACGTTCTGACCACCGCGACCGATGGCCTGAGCGAGATTGTCTGCGCCGACGGCGATGTCCATCGCGTGGGCATCCTCGTCAACGATAATTGCCGCGACTTCCGCCGGCGACATGGCGTTGATCACGAACTGCGCCGGGTTGTCGTCCCACAGGACGATGTCCACGCGCTCGCCGCCCAACTCGCCGGAGACAGCCTGGACGCGCGAACCGCGCATACCAATGCACGCGCCTTGCGGGTCGATGCGTTTGTCCTTGGAGCGGACCGCGATCTTGGCGCGCGAACCCGGGTCACGGGACGCGGCCATCACTTCGATCAGGCCTTCGGCGATTTCCGGCACTTCGATACGGAACAGCTCGATCAGCATTTCCGGCGCGGTACGCGACAGGATCAACTGAGGGCCGCGGTTCTCGGTGCGGATTTCCTTGAGCAGGGCGCGCACGCGCACGCCGACGCGGAAAGTCTCGCGGGAAATGATGTCTTCGCGAGCCAGCAGCGCTTCGGCGTTGTTACCCAGGTCAACAATGACGTTGTCACGGGTGACTTTCTTCACGGTGCCGGAGATGATTTCCCCCAGGCGCTCGCGATAGGCGTCGACGACCTGTGCACGCTCGGCTTCGCGAACCTTCTGCACAATGACTTGCTTGGCGGTCTGAGCGGCGATGCGACCGAATTCGATGGACTCGATCTTGTCTTCGACGACGTCGCCAACCTTGGCGCCTGGGTGGGTTTCTGCGACTTTGCTCGGCCAGGTCTCGATCGCCGGATCATCGAGATCGGCTTCCTCGACGACTGTCCAGCGACGGAAAGTCTCATAGGCACCGGTGTGGCGGTTGATTTCCACACGCAGGTCAACTTCGTCTTCAAAGCGCTTCTTGGTAGCGGTCGCCAGAGCAATCTCCAGCGCCTCAAAAATCACGCTTGCCGGTACACCCTTTTCGTTGGATACCGACTCAACAACCAGCAATACTTCTTTGCTCATCGTACGCCTCGCCTTTCGCAAGCCATTGGATCCGCGGGATCCGCGTCTCAGTCAAAACTGGGAATAATGTTGGCCTTGTCGATCAAATCGATCGGCAACAGGAACTCATGGTCTTCCACCTGCACCACGATGTCCTGCTCTTCCACTCCGCGCAGAAGGCCCTGAAAATTACGTCGACCTTCGAAAGGCGAGCGCAACTTTATCTTCACTTGTTCGCCGGCATGCGAGGCAAACTGTTCAAGGGTGAACAGCGGGCGTTCCATGCCAGGAGAGGAAACCTCAAGGGTGTATTCATTGGTGATGGGGTCTTCGACGTCCAGGACACCACTGATCTGGCGGCTGACGATGGCACAGTCGTCCACCAGCACACCGCCTTCTTTATCGATATAAACGCGCAACACGGAATGGCGACCTTGAGCCGAATACTCAATACCCCAGCATTCATAGCCAAGGGCCACGACCACCGGGGCCAACAAGGCCTGCAACTGTTCTAGCTTGCTCGACACCTGAACCCCCTCGTGCATCTCTGTGCATGCAATAGAAATAAACAAAAAATGGGCGAATCGCCCATCCCTGAAACGCCGTCGAACAGCGGCGTCATGAAGTACCCAGCCAACAAAAAGCCCCTGAAAAGGGGCTCCGCTAAAACTGGTTGCGGGGGCCGGATTTGAACCGACGACCTTCGGGTTATGAGCCCGACGAGCTACCAGACTGCTCCACCCCGCGACAAAGCTGGGGCGGAAGTATACGACCGATCCCTTGCAGGGTCAATGTAACCTTCCACCTACAAGAAAGCCCGCAACAGCGGGCTCTCCTGATAATTGGTACCGAGAAGGGGACTCGAACCCCTACACCCTATGGGCACAACCACCTCAAGGTTGCGTGTCTACCAATTCCACCACCTCGGCAATACAACGTTTACAGCATGAAACCCATTTTACTTCTGCTCTGGAGCCTTGGGTACATCAGTCGGTGAGGCCGACTTAGGTTCCTGGAGCACCGGTACATCATCAGATGCCGGCTTCTGCTTTGGCACTTCCAACACTGCCGGGTTTGGCAAACCTACTTGAGTCAGCTCATGAGCTTTCTCTTTAGCAAAGTAACCTAACCCCAAGCTGGTTATGAAGAAACCTGCGGCAAGTATAGCAGTAAACTTACTAAGAAAGGTAGAGGAACCTTGGCTTCCGAACACAGTATTTGAAGCACCTGCCCCGAAAGACGCACCAGCGTCCGCACCTTTACCCTGTTGCAGCAATACCAGAGCGACAACGCCCAGGGCACCCAACAGATGAAGAACGACTACGACTGTTTCCAGCATTTTTTCAGTTTCCCGCGGCGCGACAGATCGCACCGAACTCATCTGCATTCAGGGAAGCCCCACCAATGAGCCCCCCATCGATATCCGGCATGCCGAACAGTTCGACCGCATTGGCCGCCTTCACGCTGCCGCCGTATAGAAGCCGCACACCTTGTGCGACCTCAGAATTCTTTGCCGCCAACTGCGCGCGAATGGCGGCGTGCACATCCTGCGCCTGTTGCGGCGAAGCTGTCAGCCCGGTGCCAATGGCCCAGACCGGTTCGTAAGCGATGACAGCCTTGGCAAAAGCGCCGACACCCAGCTCCTCGATAATACTGTCCAGCTGACGCGAAACCACTTCCAGCGTCTTGCCGACCTCACGCTGCTCCAGGGTTTCCCCTACACAGAGCACCGGAATCAAACCACAAGCCTGCGCTGCCGCAAACTTGCGGATGAGGACTGCATCCGACTCACCCATGATCAGGCGACGTTCGGAATGCCCTACCAGCACCAGGGAACACCCTGCATCGAGCAACTGACTCGGTGCAACTTCACCGGTCAGGGCGCCCTGCTGGGGCTCCACCGCCGAGTTCTGCGCACCCACCAGAATCGATTTGCCTTCCAAGCCTTCAACCACTTGGCTGATATGCAGGCAAGACGGGAATACCGCCACATCGACACCGCTCGGCAAGGCCAGGTCACGCAGGCCGTTGATCAGCTCGACGACGCTGGCGCGGGTACCGTGCATCTTCCAGTTACCAGCTACCATTGGGCGACGCATGCTGTACCTCGCAGGTCAAAGTGGGCGCAGATGTTACCCAACCGCATCCTCACTGGCAAGCCGAAATCAGGCGCAAACTTCAGTCACCAGTTTTGCCAGCGCATCGGCATGGCCGCGAACCGTAACTTCGTCTTCGCCTTCCACCATGACACGCACCAGCGGCTCGGTACCGGACTTGCGCAACAGCACCCGGCCGCGACCGTTCATGGCCTCGGTGACACGCTCGCAAGCCTGCATCACCTTCGGGTGCTTGACCGGGTCGACGCCGCCGGCAAAACGCACATTGACCAGCACCTGCGGGCACTTGCGCAGCGCCTGGCGCGCCTGGGCCAGACCTTCGCCACGGCGCCGCAGGGCCATCAGGGTTTGCAACGCGGCGATGATCGCATCGCCGGTGGTGGTGTGGTTCAGGCAGAGAATATGCCCGGAGTTTTCGCCACCCACCAGCCAGTTGCGCTCCAGCAGCTCGGCAATCACATAACGGTCGCCGACATTGGCGCGCACGAACGGGATATCCAGCTCTTTGAAGGCCAACTCAAGACCCAGGTTGCTCATCGAGGTACCAACCACGCCGCCATTGAGCTTGCCGCGCTCGGCCATATCCCGGGCAATGATGAACACCAACTCGTCACCATCCACCACGGCGCCGGTATGATCGACCATCAGCACCCGATCGCCGTCGCCGTCAAAGGCGATGCCCAGGTCCGCCTGCTCGGCCAGCACCGCCGCCTGCAGCGACTTCATATGGGTCGAACCGCAGTTGTCGTTGATGTTCAGACCGTTGGGGGCCGCCGACAGGGCGACGACCTGCGCGCCCAGTTCGCGAAACACACTCGGAGCGACCTTGTAGGTGGCGCCGTGGGCACAGTCGATAACAATCTTCAGGCCCGCAAGGTTGGTCCCCGTCGGCACGCTGCTCTTGCAGAATTCGATATAGCGACCGGCCGCGTCATTGATCCGCGAGACCTTGCCGAGCTTTTCCGACTCGACCACGGTCATCGGCGCATCGAGCAATTCCTCGATCATCAGTTCGACATCATCCGGCAGCTTGGTACCCGCACCGGAGAAAAACTTGATGCCGTTGTCGTCATGGGGATTGTGCGACGCGCTGATCACGATCCCCGCCTCGGCGTGAAAGGTCCGGGTCAGGTAGGCGATGGCCGGCGTCGGCATCGGTCCCAACAGCATCACATCGGCGCCGGCAGCGGAAAGACCGGCTTCCAGGGCGGACTCGAACATATAGCCGGAGATCCGCGTGTCCTTGCCCACCAGCACCTTGCAGGCACCCAGCTTGCGGAACGCCATGCCGGCGGCCCAACCGAGCTTGAGCATGAAATCCGGGGTGATCGGGTACTGCCCTACGCGCCCACGAATACCGTCGGTGCCGAAGTATTTTTTCTTCATCAGAACTCCATCGCTCTTATTGTGCAGCGTCAACGGCAGCGATCATGCGCACCACGTCGACCGTTTCGGCGACATCGTGCACGCGAAGAATCCGTGCGCCCTTGCTTATCGCCAATGCCGCCAGGGCCAGGCCGCCATAGAGGCGCTCACCGACCGGACGACCGAGGGCCTGGCCTATCATGCTCTTGCGCGAGACGCCGACCAATAGCGGCCGACCCAGGGCATGCAAGGCTTCCATATGCTTGAACAGACTCAGGTTATGCGCCAGGGTCTTGGCAAAGCCAAACCCCGGGTCGAGCACAATGCGCTCGGCGGCGATACCGGCTGCCGCACACTGCTCCATGCGCTCGGCGAGAAAAGCCACCACCTCGCCCGTGACATCATCGTAATGAGGGTTGTCCTGCATATTGCCCGGCTCGCCGAGCATATGCATCAGGCAGACCGGCAAGCCAGTCGCAGCAGCGGCCTGCAGGGCACCATCACGCCGCAACGAGCGCACGTCATTGATCAGGCCCGCGCCCAAGCGAGCGCTCTCCAGCATGACCTGCGGCGTGGACGTATCGACCGAGATGATCACATCCAGTTCCCGATGGATACGCTCGACCACCGGTGCGACACGCTCCAGCTCCTCCAGAGGAGAAACCACGGGCGCACCGGGACGGGTCGACTCGCCACCGATATCGATCAGCGTCGCCCCCGCCTCGACCATGGCCTGCGCGTGGCGCAGGGCTGCATCAAGGTGGTTGAAACGACCGCCATCGGAAAAGGAATCAGGGGTGACGTTGAGGATGCCCATGACATGCGTCCGGGCCAAATCAAGAGCCCGGTTGCCGCAAGGCAACCGGGTCGAGGACTGAACAGAAGTCATTTCAAACCTTAATGATCAGCCGCGGGGCCGCCGATCGGCGTTTCTGGTCGCTCGTTCTGGACTACCGGCGGAGTCCCCGAGGTGCCCGAACCACCTTCCCAATCGCGTGGTTCACGCGGTGGGCGACCAGCCATGATGTCGTCGATCTGCTCGGCATCGATGGTTTCGTACTTCATCAGCGCGTCCGCCATGGCGTCGAGCTTGTCGCGGTTATCCGTCAGGATCTGCTTGGCCGTGCCGTAGCACTGGTCAATGATGCTGCGCACTTCCGAGTCGATCAGCTTGGCCGTTTCGCCGGAGAAGCTGGCGTTCTGACCGCCGCCGCCACGACCCAGGAATACTTCCTGGTCTTCCTCGGCGTACATCAGCGGACCCAACTTCTCGGACAGGCCCCACTTGGTGACCATGTTCCGGGCAATCTGGCTGGCACGCATGATGTCGTTGGAGGCGCCGGTGGTGACACCGTCGAAACCCAGGGTCATCTCTTCAGCGATACGGCCGCCATACAGCGAGCAGATCTGGCTGATCAGCGCACGCTTGGACAGGCTGTAGCGATCTTCTTCCGGCAGGAACATGGTCACACCCAGCGCACGACCGCGCGGGATGATAGAGACCTTGTAGACCGGATCATGCTCGGGCACCACACGACCGACAATGGCGTGACCGGCCTCGTGATACGCGGTGTTCTGTTTTTCCTTCTCGGACATGACCATGGATTTGCGCTCGGCACCCATCATGATCTTGTCTTTCGCCAGTTCGAACTCTTTCATCTCGACGATGCGCTTGCCGGCACGTGCGGCGAACAGGGAGGCCTCGTTCACCAGGTTGGCCAGGTCGGCACCGGAGAAGCCCGGCGTACCGCGTGCAATCACCCCTGGCGCGACGTCGTCGCCCATGGGCACCTTGCGCATATGCACTTTGAGAATCTGTTCGCGACCGCGGATATCCGGCAGACCAACGACCACCTGACGGTCGAAGCGACCAGGACGCAGCAGCGCCGGGTCGAGTACGTCAGGACGGTTGGTGGCGGCAATCACGATGATGCCGTCGTTCATCTCGAAACCGTCCATCTCCACCAGCAACTGGTTGAGGGTCTGTTCGCGTTCGTCATGACCACCGCCCATGCCGGCACCACGGTGACGACCGACCGCATCGATTTCGTCGATGAAGATGATGCAAGGCGCGTGTTTCTTCGCCTGCTCGAACATGTCACGGACACGGCTGGCACCGACGCCGACGAACATCTCGACGAAATCGGAACCGGAAATAGTGAAGAACGGTACCTTGGCTTCGCCGGCAATCGCCTTGGCCAGCAAGGTTTTACCGGTACCCGGAGGACCGACCATCAGCACGCCGCGAGGAATCCGGCCGCCCAGGCGCTGGAACTTGCCCGGATCGCGGAGGAACTCCACCAGCTCGCCGACTTCTTCCTTGGCTTCGTCGCAACCGGCGACGTCGGCCAGGGTGGTTTTCACCTGGTCTTCGGAAAGCAGGCGCGCCTTGCTCTTGCCGAAACTCATCGGCCCGCCCTTGCCGCCCGCACCGCCCTGCATCTGGCGCATGAAGAACATGAACACCGCGATGATCACCAGGATCGGGAAGCTGGCGACCAATAATTGGGTCCAGATGCTCTGCTGCTCAGGCTGCTTGCCTTCGACCACGACGTGGTTGTCCACCAGGTCGCCGATCAGGCCGTTGTCCTGAATGGCAGGGCGGATGGTCTTGAAGCTGTCGCCATCGTTGCGCTTGCCGGTGATCACGTAGCCGTCCACGGCAACGCGCTCGACTTTGCCATCCTTGACCTGCTGGATGAAGTCGGAATAGTTGAGGGTCTGCGGCTCGTTAGGACTGGAGAAGTTGTTCATCACCGTCACCAGGACAGCCGCGATGATCAACCACAGGATCAGATTCTTTGCCATATCGTTCAATTAACTACCCTCATGAAGCGGGATCCGCTACTGGCGCGCGCTTCGCATGATATTCACCGGCATAACTTACTACATTACCTACAGATCCTGCAGGCGCCGTCTGTAACCCTTTGTGAAACAATCACTACACAATATGCGCTTATTCTCACGGGGCGAAATACGAAAAACCTATCGCCCCGGCCAAGAACCTCGTCTTACTCGATCCGTCCGCGGAAGCCACGACCCAGCAGATACTGCTCGCGGGACCGATCACGGGAAGACGCCGGCTTGCGCGTCTGGACCTTGTCAAACAGCTTGCGGAAGTTCCTGTGGTACTCGTCGAAGCCTTCGCCCTGGAAAACCTTGATCAAAAAATCACCACCGGGGCGTAGGACGCGTCCGGCGAGATCGAGAGCCAGCTCACAAAGGAACATCGAACGCGGCATATCCACTTCGGGTGTACCACTCATATTGGGGGCCATATCGGAAATCACAAGGTCCACCTCGGAATTTCCCACCGCCTCGAGGATTTGCGCCAGTACGGCGTCCTCGGTGAAGTCGCCCTTGATGAAGGTCACATCGGGGATGCTGTCCATGTCCAGGATGTCGGACGCGATCAGACGGCCCTTGCCACCAATCAGACGACTGGTCACCTGGGACCAGCCACCCGGCGCCGCGCCGAGGTCGATCACGGTCATACCCGGGCGAATGATCCGGTCCTTCTCCTGGACCTCCAGCAATTTGTAGCTGGCACGGGAGCGGTAGCCGTCTTTTTGCGCCATTTTGACGTATGGATCGTTGAAATGTTCTTTCAGCCAGTTAAGGCTAGTCTTGGAACGGGCCACGGGCCACCTCAAAAAAATAGTCGAATCGCGATTAACTGGGCGGTCCCGGACGCGCTCGGGTAAACTGGCCGCCGCTTTTTACAAGATCAGACGCAGGGGTCAGATTATGCCGCTCACTCAAGAGCAGAAGAAACAGTACAAATCCATCGGCCACCATCTGAAACCAGTATTGACTGTGGCTGACAACGGTTTGACCGAAGGTGTGTTAGCCGAGCTTGAACGCGCATTGAGCGATCATGAGCTGATCAAGATCAAGCTCAATATCCTCGACCGCGAATCGCGCCTGGAGGCTATTGCGCAACTGTGCAAGGCCGGCAAGGCGGATCTGGTGCAAGTCATCGGCAAGATGGCGCTGCTGTATCGCAAGAACTTCAGCGTCAACAAGCAGTTGTCCAACGTCCATCGTTTCAAGTGACGTAGACGGGTCAAGGGTACGCCGTGCGTACCCTGCCACTCTCGCCCGGCACCGGTTGCAGCACCAGCACCAGGCCGCAAAGGCCGAGCACCAGGTAACTGAACAACTGCCAGCGCAATGCATCCGGCAGCCAGGTATGCACCGCGAAATACATCCCGCACGCATACAGCGACATCAGCAGCAATTGCCCGCGCGTATCGCGCCAGAGGCTTGCCCGGCCTTCGGCCTGGAGCAACACCAGGGTCTGCACGATCACACACACCGTTGCAAACCCTATCAATAAAGAGCCCAGCAGGCTATTGATCTCGTCGATCAGCAGCGGTGCCAGGCCGATTTTCGTCAACACCGGCAACAAGCCGATGTGCAGCAGCCACAGGCCGCCGACCCAGAGCATCTGGGTCAGCTGCCAGAGCATGGCGCCCGCACGTAGCGGGCGCCGGCGTTCAGATGTGGCGGACTTCAACAATCTCGTACTCGATAACGCCACTCGGCGTTTTGACAGCCACCACGTCACCCTCTTCCTTGGCAATCAAGGCGCGGGCCAGCGGTGAGCCGACGGAGATCTTGCCGAGTTTGAAGTCGGCTTCGTCTTCACCCACGATGTGGTAAACCACGCTTTCGTCGGTTTCGACGTTGGCGATTTCCACGGTGGTGCCAAAAATCACCTTGCCGGTGTGCGGGATGGTCGTGACGTCGATGATCACCGCGTTCTGCATGCGACCTTCGATGTCACGGATCCGCGCCTCGACCATACCCTGCTGCTCGCGAGCAGCGTGGTATTCGGCGTTTTCCTTCAAGTCACCCAGCTCGCGGGCCGTACCGATGTCCTGGCTCAGCTTCGGACGGACGACCTTGGTCAGGTGAGCATGCTCTTCTTCCAGGGCTTTCGCGCCCTGGACGGTCATGGGGTATTTGATCATGCCTTCAATCCTGCGTGTAGATCCTGCAAGCGACGCACGGTCTTCTCCGGACCGAACTTGAGCGCTTCGCAGATGGCTTCGCCAGCAGCAATGGTAGTGGTGCAGTAGATCTTGTGCTGCAGCGCGTTACGACGAATGGAGTACGAGTCAGCGATCGACTGACGGCCTTCGGTCGTGTTGATGATCAGGGTGACTTCGTCATTCTTGATCATGTCGACGACGTGCGGACGACCTTCCGTCACCTTGTTGACCCGGCGCACTTTCAGCCCGGCCGCTTCGATCAGCTTGGCCGTGCCGGCAGTGGCCACCACTTCGAAGCCCAAGTTGATCAGATCACGGGCCACGCCTGCAACCAGTGGCTTGTCGTCATCACGCACGCTGATAAAGGCGGTACCGCCGGTCGGCAGCACTTCGCTGGCACCCATCTGGGCCTTGGCGAAGGCTTCGCCGAAGGTGTCGCCGACGCCCATTACTTCACCGGTGGACTTCATCTCAGGGCCCAGGATCGGGTCCACGCCAGGGAATTTGGCGAAGGGGAACACCGCCTCTTTCACGCTGTAGAAGTTCGGAATGATTTCCTTGGTGAAGTTCAGTTCCTTCAGGGTCTTACCGGCCATCACGCGGGCGGCGATCATGGCCAGGGAGACACCGATGCACTTGGAGACGAACGGCACGGTCCGCGAGGCGCGCGGGTTGACTTCGATGACGTAGATATCTTCGCCTTGCAAGGCCAACTGCACGTTCATCAGGCCGACAACGCCCAATTCCAGGGCCATTTTCTTGACCTGGTCGCGCATCTCGTCCTGGATATGCGCCGGCAGCGAGTACGGCGGCAGCGAGCACGCGGAGTCACCGGAGTGAACGCCGGCCTGCTCGATGTGCTGCATGATCGCGCCGATCACCACGTCGGTGCCGTCGCAGACCGCATCCACGTCCATTTCGATGGCGCAGTTGAGGAAGTGGTCCAGCAGCACCGGGCTGTCGTTGGAGACTTTCACCGCATCACGCAGGTAACGCTTGAGCTCTTCTTCTTCGTAGACGATTTCCATCGCCCGACCGCCCAGTACGTAGGACGGACGCACCACCAGCGGGTAACCGATCTTGCTCGCGGCACGAATCGCTTCGTCTTCGCTGCGCACGGTGGCGTTTGGCGGCTGACGCAGGTTCAGGCGCTCGACCATCTGCTGGAAGCGCTCACGGTCTTCGGCACGGTCGATGGCGTCGGGGCTGGTGCCGATGATCGGCACGCCGGCCGCTTCCAGGGCACGCGCCAGTTTCAACGGGGTCTGGCCGCCGTACTGGACGATCACACCTTTCGGCTTCTCGACACGGACGATTTCCAGCACGTCTTCCAGGGTCACCGGCTCGAAGTACAGGCGATCGGAGGTGTCGTAGTCGGTGGACACGGTTTCCGGGTTGCAGTTGACCATGATGGTCTCGTACCCGTCTTCGCGCAGCGCCAGGGCCGCGTGCACACAGCAGTAGTCGAACTCGATGCCCTGGCCGATACGGTTCGGACCGCCGCCGAGGATCATGATCTTGTCGCGACCCGATGGCGCGGCCTCGCACTCTTCTTCGTACGTCGAGTAGAGGTAGGCGGTGTCGGTGGCGAACTCGGCCGCGCAGGTGTCGACGCGCTTGTAGACCGGGAACACTTCCAGCTTGTGGCGGTGGGTCCGCAGGTTTTTCTCGGTGACGCCCAGCAGCTTGGCCAGACGCATGTCGGAGAAGCCCTTGCGCTTGAGGCGGAACATCAGGTCGCGGTCGATGGCCGACAGACCCAGGGTCTTGACCTTCTCTTCGTCCTTGATCAGATCTTCGATCTGCACCAGGAACCACGGATCGATCATGTTCATGCCGAAGATTTCTTCGACGGTCATGCCAGCGCGGAAGGCATCGGCCACGTACCAGATACGCTCGGCGCCCGGCACGGTCAGCTCGCGCTTGAGCACGTTCATGCTTTCCGGGTTGCTCAGGTCGAGCTTCTCGTCCAGGCCACAAACGCCCACTTCCAGGCCGCGCAGGGCTTTCTGCAGGGATTCCTGGAAGGTCCGGCCGATGGCCATGACTTCACCGACCGACTTCATCTGGGTGGTCAGGCGGGCGTCGGCTTTCGGGAACTTCTCGAAGGCGAAGCGCGGCAGCTTGGTCACGACGTAGTCGATGGACGGTTCGAAGGACGCCGGAGTCTTGCCGCCGGTGATGTCGTTCGACAGCTCGTCCAGGGTGTAACCCACGGCCAGCTTGGCCGCGACCTTGGCGATCGGGAAGCCGGTGGCTTTCGAAGCCAGGGCCGAGGAACGCGATACCCGCGGGTTCATTTCGATCACGACCATGCGGCCGGTGTTCGGGCAGATGCCGAACTGAACGTTGGAACCACCGGTTTCCACGCCGATCTCGCGCAGTACCGCCAGGGAGGCGTTACGCAGGATCTGGTATTCCTTGTCGGTCAGGGTCTGTGCCGGCGCAACGGTGATCGAGTCACCGGTGTGCACGCCCATCGGGTCGAAGTTCTCGATGGAGCAGACGATGATGCAGTTGTCCTTTTTGTCGCGGACCACCTCCATCTCGTACTCTTTCCAGCCGATCAGCGATTCGTCGATCAGCAGTTCCTTGGTCGGCGACAGGTCCAGGCCACGGGCGCAGATTTCTTCGAACTCTTCACGGTTGTAGGCGATACCGCCACCGGTGCCGCCCATGGTGAAGGACGGACGGATGATGCACGGGAAGCCGAGCTTCTCGAGGACCGCATTGGCCTCTTCCATGCTGTGGGCGATACCGGAACGCGGGCAGTCCAGGCCGATGGATTTCATCGCCTTGTCGAAACGCGAACGGTCTTCGGCCTTGTCGATGGTGTCGGCGTTGGCACCGATCATTTCCACGCCGAACTTCTCGAGCACGCCTTCGCGCTCCAGGTCCAGGGCGCAGTTCAGGGCGGTCTGGCCACCCATGGTCGGCAGCAGGGCGTCCGGACGCTCCTTCTCGATGATCTTGGCCACGGTCTGCCACTTGATCGGTTCGATGTAGGTGGCGTCGGCCATGGCCGGGTCGGTCATGATGGTGGCCGGGTTCGAGTTCACCAGGATGACGCGGTAACCCTCTTCGCGCAGGGCCTTGCAGGCCTGGGCGCCGGAGTAGTCGAATTCGCAGGCCTGGCCGATCACGATCGGGCCGGCACCGAGAATCAGGATGCTTTTTATGTCTGTACGTTTTGGCATGGGTTTGTCACTCAAATCCGCAGGTCAGTCGGCAAGCCGTTGAACAATCCTAGAAGAGACCCGGGGGGCCGCCGCGTTGCGGGGCCGCCCCGGGTATTCAGGCGATCAACGGCGCTTGGCCATCTCATTGATGAAGCGATCGAACAGCGGTGCAACGTCGTTCGGGCCCGGGCTGGCTTCAGGGTGACCCTGGAAGCTGAACGCGCTCTTGTCGGTGCGCTCGATGCCTTGCAGGGAACCGTCGAACAGCGACTTGTGAATCGCCCGGACATTGGCCGGCAGGGTCGCTTCATCCACGGCAAAACCGTGGTTCTGGCTGGTGATCATGACAACGCCGGTGTCCAGGTCCTGGACCGGGTGGTTGGCACCGTGATGGCCGTGACCCATTTTCAGGGTCTTGGCGCCGGAGGCCAGGGCCAGCAGTTGGTGACCCAGGCAGATACCGAACACCGGGATCTCGGTTTCCAGCACATCCTTGATCGCCTGGATAGCGTAGTCGCATGGCTCGGGATCGCCCGGGCCGTTGGACAGGAACACGCCGTCCGGCTGCAGGGCCAGGACGTCGCTGGCCGGGGTTTGCGCCGGCACGACCGTCACACGGCAGCCGCGCTCGACCAGCATGCGCAGGATGTTGTACTTGATACCGTAGTCGTAGGCCACGACATGGTAAGGCAGCTCGGAGGCTTCGATGGTCGCGTGGCTGTCGGTCTTCAAGTCCCAGACCGTCGAGCGCCACTCGTACTGCTCGGTGGTGCTGACGACTTTCGCCAGGTCCATGCCCTTCAGGCCTGGGAAGCCTTGTGCCGCGGCAATTGCCGCGGCTTCGGAAATATTGTCGCCGGCCATGATGCAGCCGTTCTGCGAGCCTTTTTCCCGCAGGATGCGGGTCAGGCGGCGGGTGTCGATGCCGGCGATGGCCACCACGTTGTTGGCCTTCAGGTAATCGGACAGCGACATCGTGTTACGCCAGTTGCTCGCTACCAGCGGCAGGTCGCGAATGACCAGGCCGGCGGACCAGACACGATCGGACTCGACATCTTCCGGCGTGGTGCCGGTGTTGCCGATGTGCGGGTAGGTCAGGGTAACGATTTGCTGGGCATAGGAAGGATCGGTAAGGATTTCCTGATAGCCGGTCATGGCGGTGTTGAACACCACCTCACCAACGGTCTGACCGTCGGCTCCAATGGCTTCGCCGCGAAAAATGCTGCCATCAGCAAGGGCGAGTATGGCTGGCTTAGTCAAGAAGACCTCCCGTAAATAAAGCCTGAAAGGGCGATCGCAGGTTGTAAAAAAGCGGAATGACGTATGGACACGTCACCCCGCTCGTTCACTGAATTATTCTGCGCGCTTTTAGTGGACACACTAAAGCTGTAGCTTACAGAAAAAGGCTTTTTTAATCCACCGCTAATGAGCCGAAAAGGCCAGGGAATGCGACAGGGCGTCGCTTTGCGGTGCGAAACAGGGCGGGCAGACCTCGCAAACCCTGCTCCCGGGACATCAATCAGTGCAGTTCGAGCACATCCTGCATATCGTACAGGCCTGGCGCCTTGCCATCCAGCCACAATGCCGCACGCACCGCGCCCTTGGCGAAGGTCATGCGACTCGAAGCCTTGTGGGTGATCTCCAGGCGCTCACCTTCGGTGGCAAACAGCACGGTGTGATCACCGACCACATCACCGCCGCGCACCGTGGCAAAACCGATGGTGTCATGTGCCCGCGCACCGACATGACCTTCGCGACCATAGACCGCGACCTTCTGCAGATCACGGCCCAGGGCATCGGCAATCACCTCGCCCATGCGCATGGCCGTTCCCGAAGGCGAATCGACCTTGTGCCGATGATGCGTCTCGATAATCTCGATATCCGCTTCATCACCCATCACCCGAGCAGTCAGCGCGAGCAACTTCAGCGACAGATTGACCCCGACACTGAAATTGGCGGCGAAGACGATGGGAATATCCTTGCCCGCCTCCACCAGCAACTGCTTCTGCTCGGCGCTCAGGCCGGTGGTACCGATCACCATGGCCTTGCCCGCCTGGCGACAGAACGCCAGGTTTTTCAGCATCACTTCCGGCAGCGTGAAGTCGATCAACACATCGAACCCATCCGCCAGCGCATCCAACCCCTCGGACAACGGCACGCCGATACGCCCCAACGAAGCCAACTCGCCGGCATCCGCACCGACCAGCGAACTGCCGGGACGGACGATCGCCGCCGTCAGAGCGGTGAGCGGAGCGCGCTGCTGCACCGCTTCGATCAGGATCTTGCCCATGCGCCCGGCGGCGCCCATCACAGCTATACGTCGCATGCCTCGCTCCTTACAGGTCGCCGAAGAAACGCTTCATGCCTTCGAACCAACCGCTGGCCTTGGGCGAATGAGAGCTGTCACCGTCCAGGGAGGAGCGGAACTCTTCGAGCAACTCACGCTGGCGACGGCTCAGGTTCACCGGGGTCTCGACGGCCACACGGCACATCAGGTCACCCGCTCCACCACCACGCACCGGCGCAACGCCCTTGCCGCGCAGACGGAACTGCTTGCCGGTCTGGGTCCCTTCCGGAATCTTCAACTTGACGCGACCGTCCAGGGTCGGCACTTCCAGCTCGCCGCCCAGGGCCGCGTCGACGAAGCTGATCGGCACCTCGCAGAACAGATGCTTGCCGTCGCGCTGGAAAATATCGTGTTCGCGGACATTGATCACGACATACAGATCGCCGGTCGGACCACCCTGGGTACCCGCCTCGCCTTCGCCGGACAGGCGAATACGGTCACCGGTATCGACGCCCGACGGCACTTTCACCGACAGGGTCTTGTACTCTTCCACGCGGCCCTGACCATGGCAGGAATCGCACGGATCGGAAATGATCTTGCCCTGGCCATGGCAACGCGGGCAGGTTTGCTGCACCGAGAAGAAGCCTTGCTGCATGCGCACCTGGCCGATGCCGCCACAGGTCGGGCAAGTGATCGGCGCGGAACCTTTCTTGGCCCCGGAGCCGTCGCACGGCTTGCAGTTGACCAGCGTCGGCACGCGGATATTGACGGTGGTACCGCGTACCGCTTCTTCCAGATTCAGTTCCAGGGTGTAGCGCAGATCACTGCCGCGCTGTGCGCCACCACGGGAACCGCCGCGACCGCCACCAAAGAAATCGCTGAATACATCGCCGAAGATATCGGAGAAATTCTGCCCGCCGAAACCGGCACCGCCGCCCCCCATGCTCGGGTCGACGCCCGCATGGCCGTACTGGTCGTAGGCTGCACGCTTGCTGGAATCGGACAGTACTTCGTAGGCCTCGTTGGCCTCCTTGAACAGCTCTTCCGACGCCTTGTCATCCGGATTACGGTCCGGGTGATGTTTCATCGCGAGGCGGCGGTACGCTTTTTTCAGGTCCGCCTCGCTGGAGCCACGCTCGACCCCCAAAACCTCGTAATAGTCACGCTTTGCCATGATTCTTTGCACTCTTGAGGATGTTCGGGACAACCGACTGGAACAGTCCCGCCCCTACCACCAGCACCCGAACGCTGTCGCATGCTGTAAAAATTCGTCTATTCCAGACACGCCAACGCGGGAGCAAGCTCCCGCGCGGCGACATCCTACCAGTCACCGCTCAAGGGCAGTCAACCGGTTGACCTACAAGTGGTTACTTGTGTTCTTTGACTTCTTCGAACTCAGCGTCGACGACGTCATCCTTGTGGTGCGCTTCTTCCTGAGCAGGTTGTGCACCGGCTTCAGGCTTGGCGCCCTGTTCGGCGTACATCTTCTGGGCCACAGGCGCGGAGACCTTGGACAGTTCCTCGACCTTGGCTTCGATAGCGGCCTTGTCGTCGCCTTTGACAGCGGCTTCCAGGGCAACCACGGCCGCTTCGATCGCGGTTTTCTCTTCGGCGGTCACCTTGTCACCGGCGTCAGCAACCATCTTGCGCGTCGAATGCACCAGGGCATCACCCTGGTTGCGGGCACTGGCCAGCTCTTCGAACTTGCGGTCTTCTTCGGCATTGAGCTCGGCATCACGAATCATCTGCTGGATTTCTTCATCCGACAGGCCGGAGTTGGCCTTGATGGTGATCTTCTGCTCTTTGCCGGTGGCCTTGTCCTTCGCGCCGACGTGCAGGATGCCGTTGGCGTCGATGTCGAAAGTCACTTCGATCTGTGGCACGCCACGTGGCGCTGGTGGAATCTCGGCCAGGTCGAACTTGCCCAGGGACTTGTTCTGCGTGGCTTGCTTACGCTCACCCTGCAGGACGTGGATGGTCACGGCGCCCTGGTTGTCGTCGGCAGTCGAGAACACTTGCGATTTCTTGGTAGGAATCGTGGTGTTTTTCTCGATCAGCGCGGTCATCACGCCACCCATGGTTTCGATACCCAGGGTCAGCGGGCTGACGTCGAGCAGCAGAACGTCTTTCACATCACCGGCCAGAACAGCGCCCTGGATAGCAGCACCCATGGCAACGGCTTCGTCCGGGTTAACGTCTTTACGGGCTTCTTTACCGAAGAAATCGGTGACCAGCTTCTGCACCAGCGGCATGCGGGTCTGACCACCGACCAGGATCACGTCGTTGATCTTGGCGACGTCGATACCGGCGTCTTTCAGCGCGATGCGGCAAGGTTCGATGGTGCGCTGAACCAGGTCTTCCACCAGCGCTTCCAGCTTGGCGCGGGAGATTTTCACGTTCAAGTGCTTGGGACCGGTGGCATCTGCGGTGATGTACGGCAGGTTGACGTCGGTCGACTGAGCCGAGGACAGCTCGATCTTGGCTTTTTCAGCAGCTTCTTTCAGGCGCTGCATGGCCAGCGGGTCACCCTTGAGGTTCATGCCGCTTTCTTTCTTGAACTCGTCGACGAGGTAGTCGATCAAACGAATGTCAAAGTCTTCACCACCGAGGAAGGTGTCACCGTTGGTGGCCAACACTTCGAACTGATGCTCGCCATCGACTTCGGCGATTTCGATCACGGACACGTCGAAGGTACCGCCACCCAGGTCATAAACGATGACGGTGTGGTCGCCCTTGGCCTTGTCCATACCGTAGGCCAGAGCGGCCGCGGTCGGTTCGTTGATGATGCGCTTGACGTCCAGACCGGCGATACGACCGGCGTCCTTGGTGGCCTGGCGCTGGCTGTCGTTGAAGTAGGCCGGAACGGTGATGACCGCTTCAGTCACAGTCTCGCCGAGGTAGTCTTCGGCGGTTTTCTTCATCTTCTTCAGGATTTCAGCCGAGATCTGTGGCGGCGCCATTTTCTGGCCGTTCACTTCAACCCAAGCGTCGCCGTTGTCAGCCTTGGCGATTTTGTAAGGGACCATCTTGATGTCTTTCTGAACGACTTCTTCGTCGAACTTGCGACCGATCAGACGCTTCACCGCGTACAGGGTGTTATGCGGATTGGTCACCGCCTGGCGCTTGGCCGACTGGCCAACCAGGATTTCGCCATCGTTGGCGTAGGCAATGATCGACGGCGTGGTGCGTGCACCCTCGGCGTTTTCGATCACTTTGGCCTTGCCGTTTTCAAGAATGGAGACGCAGGAGTTGGTAGTCCCCAGGTCGATACCGATAATTTTGCCCATTTCACTCTCCCGAAACTTTGATTTTTTTTACCGCAGCGGTTATGGCCAACTGTGGTAGCACTTAAACGCTTGACTTGTAGATGGGGGGCCTTGCAGCCGATTTCAAGCCTGCTCGTCGATCGTCGGCGAAACCGGCGCCACCGCCTTGCTGACCACAACCATCGCCGGGCGCAGCAGGCGACCGTGCAGTTGATAGCCTTTCTGGAACACCTTCAGCACGCTGTTGGGCTCGACCTCGGCGCTTTCCTGCATGGCCATGGCCTGGTGCAGGGAGGCGTTGAAGGGTTCGCCGTGGGGGTCGATGGCTTCCAGCTGATAACGCTTGAGGGTGTCCTGGAACATCTTCAGGGTCAGCTCGATGCCTTCGCGCATCGGCCGGATGTTTTCATCGTCCGGGTTGGACAGGTCCAGGCCGCGCTCCAGGCTGTCGATGATCGGCAGCAGGTCGCCGGCAAACTTCTCCAGGGCGAATTTGTGCGCTTTTTCCACATCCTGCTCGGCACGCCGGCGGATGTTCTGCAGGTCGGCCGCGACACGCAACCCTTGATCCTGCGCCGCTGCCAGTTGCTCTTCGAGCACCTGGACGCGGGTAGCCAGATCGTCGCCCTGAGCCTGTGCGGCCGAGCCGGCTTCCTGATTTTGCGAATCCAGAGTCTGTTCGTCAGCCATAAAAAACCTCCTTTCAATATCGTCTGCGAGCTCGACTCGCGCTTCTGCCCCGATATATGGGGTCGCAATTTCCAGGTTCAAGGGCCGCCAGCGCGGCAATCGCACCCCGGTCCATCCGCGCGCGATTACAGATCGCGCTAAGAAACCCCGACATTCAAGCCAATCGAACTAAGGGCAAGCATTGTCAGCGCAAATCAAAACACTGTATAAATAACCAGACCTAAAGCCTGGGAGCGGCCTTCATGCTGGTGCACCTGTCCGTACATAACTACGCAATCGTCGAACATCTCGATCTGGAACTGGATCGCGGGATGAGCGTAATCACTGGCGAAACCGGCGCCGGCAAGTCGATCATGCTCGACGCCCTCGGGCTGACCCTGGGCGATCGCGCCGACAGCGGCGTGGTCCGCCCCGGCGCGGACAAGGCCGATATCCTCGCCACCTTCGACCTCGAAGACATACCCGAGGCCCGGGCCTGGCTCGCCGAACGCGACCTCGACAACGACGGTCCGTGCATCCTGCGCCGGGTCATTACCGCCGAAGGTCGCTCGCGCGGCTATATCAACGGTTCGCCCTGCCCCCAGGGCGACCTCAAGGCCCTCGGCGAACTGCTGATCGACATCCACAGCCAGCACGAACACCAGTCCCTGCTGAAAACCGACACCCATCGCCGACTGCTCGACGAATACGCCGGCGCCACCGACCTCGCCCGCCAGGTACAGCTTGCCGCCCAGCGCTGGCGCCAGACCCGCCAGGAACTGGAGCGCCTCTCCAATTCCGGCGACGAACAGCGCGCCCGCCACCAACTGCTCAGCTACCAGCTCGAAGAACTCGAGAACCTCGGCCTGGGGGAAAACGAGCTGGGGGACCTGGAGCAGGAACACAAGAACCTGACCAACGCCGAAACCCTGCTCGGCATCTGCCGCCAAGTGGTGGAACAGTGCAGCGAAAGCGACTCGGGCAATGTGCTCAATGCCCTGACCGCGAGCCTCAATCGCCTGTCCAGCGTCAGCAACGGCTCCGGCTCACTGGGCGAAGCCACCAACCTGCTGGCCAGCGCGCAGATCCAGGTCGAGGAAGCCGTCGGCGAACTGAACCGCTTCCTCGATCACTTCGACGCCGACCCGGCCCGGTTGCAACAGCTGGAGGAGCGCCTGGACGCGATCTACACCCTGGCGCGCAAGCACCGCATCCAGCCAACGGAGGTAGCGACCCTCCAGCAAAAGCTGCTGGATGAAATCGAAACCCTCAATGCCAATGACGAAGCCATCGAGCGCCTCACCGAAGAACTCGCGGCTTATGCCCGACACTATCAGGAACGGGCACGGGAACTTAGTGATCTACGTCATCAAGCGGCGACTGGCCTCGCCAATGCCGTGGAACAGGAAATCCAGCGCCTGGGCATGCCCGGAGGGCGCTTCAGCATCGAACTGCACGCCAACACCAGCAACGAACCGCTGCCTTATGGCCTTGAACTGGTCGAATTGCTGGTCAGCGCCAACCCCGGTCAGCCGCTCAAGGCCCTGGCCAAGGTGGCCTCGGGGGGCGAGCTGTCACGGATCAGCCTGGCGATCCAGGTCATCACCGCACAGACCTCGCGCATCCCGACCCTGGTGTTCGACGAAGTGGACGTGGGTATCGGCGGCCCGACCGCCGAGATCGTCGGTCAACTGCTGCGTCGCCTCGGCGAGCGCGGGCAGGTACTGACCGTCACGCACCTGCCGCAAGTAGCGGCGCAAGGGCACCACCATCTATTTGTGCACAAGATGCGTGGCAGCGATGCCACCCGTACGGCAGTCTCGAAACTGAGCAAGGCTGAACGGATCGAAGAAGTCGCGCGCATGCTCGGGGGCATCGACCTGACCAAGGAGTCCCTGGCCCACGCGAAAAAGATGGTGATCACGGCCAAAGCCTGAGTCCGGATATCGACACCCGGAAAAATCCGGCAACAAAAAACACAAAGGCGACCCTAGGGTCGCCTTTGTTCGCTTCGCGAACCGGTATCCGCGACAGACTTATTTTTTCTTTTTACGTACGTACAGCACCAGATTGTGGTCCACCAGCTCGAAATCGTGCTCTTCGGCGATAGCCTTCTGCAGCTTCTCGATTTCCGGGCTGGTGAATTCGATCACCTCACTGGTATCCACGTTGACCATATGATCGTGGTGCCCGCCGTCCGCCAGCTCGAAGACCGCATGGCCGCCATCGAAATTGTGGCGAACCACCAACCCGGCCGCTTCGAACTGGGTCAGTACACGGTAGACCGTTGCCAGGCCAACATCCTCGCCCGCTTCCATCAGCGCCTTGTAGACATCCTCGGCGCTCATGTGACGCTGCTCGGCGGAATCAAGCATTTGCAGAATCTTGACCCGTGGCAGAGTCACTTTTAAGCCGGCTTTACGTAGTTCGCTATTTTCAACCATGGTCAGCTTTCTCGCGATGCTGCTTCGCAGCTTCTCTTAATACGGGTATGATCGGGGTTTACGTTGTCCCAGCCAAGATAGTGGAAGTCGCCCACCGATGCAAAACACCAAGCTGTTGCTAACCAGTTTTACCTTAGTGGGACTGCTCGCACTCGCCGGTTGTTCATTCCCCGGGGTTTACAAAATCGACATCCAACAGGGCAATGTCGTCACGCAGGACATGATAGACCAGTTGCGCCCGGGAATGACCCGCAAGCAAGTAAGGTTTATCATGGGCAACCCTCTGTTGGTCGACACATTCCACCCCAATCGCTGGGATTACCTGTATAGCCTGCAGCCCGGCGGCGGTGAACGCCAACAGGAGCGTGTCAGCCTGATCTTCAATGCCAATGATCAACTCGCCAGCCTGTCCGGCGACTTCAAGCCCGGCGTAAGCCGTGACGAAGCGATCCTGGGCAAGGACGGCACACAAGTGAACGCTCCGGCGCAGAATGCCGAGAAGCCGCAACCTGAGAAGCCGGTCAAGCCGGGTTCGCTGCTGGACCAGATCCAGAAGGATGTCGACGGCGTAAAAGCCGTACCGGTTCCGACGCCGCAACCGCTGGACACCACGCCGCAGTAAAACGGCGGTACAAAAAAAAGCCCGGCATGTCCGGGCTTTTTTTTGGCTACAGGTTTTGCGCCTTGGCCTTGGCCGCTTTTTCCGCACGCAGGCGCCGGACTTCCTTGGGATCGGCCAGCAAGGGACGATAGATTTCGATGCGATCGCCCTCCTCCACCGTGCGGCTATCGGCATCGGCGATCGCCTTGCCGAAAATCCCCAGCGGACAGCTTGCTATATCCAGCCCGGGAAACTGCTCGGCGATCCCAGACAGGCGCACCGCCGCCCGCAACGTCGTTCCCGCCGGCACTGAAACCGCCTGCAGGCACTGACGCCCGATATCGGCGTAAACCACCTCTATCGCGATCATGGGCTCAACCATGGAGTTGCTTGGCCCGCTGACAGAAGGCATCCACCAGGGTATTGGCCGCCTGATTGAACAGCGGCCCCAGGGTTGCCCGCACGAGGGGCCCGGCGTAATCGAAGGTCATGTCCAGGCTGATCTTGCAGGCTTTCTCCCCCAGGGGCTTGAACACCCAGACACCGTGCAACTGAGTGAACGGCCCCTCTTCCAGGTTCATTTCAATCGAGTGCCCCGGCAGCAGCGTATTGCGGGTGACGAAATGCTGGCTCAAGCCCGCCTTGGCTACCCCCAGCGTGGCACGCATGTGCACCTCCGAGCTTTCCAGCACCTGGGCCGTCGAACACCACGGCAGGAACTCCGGGTAACGCGCCACGTCGTTCACCAGGTCATAAAGCGCCTGTGCCGGGTAAGGCAGCAAGGCCGAACGTTGAATATGGGTCGTCATGTCAGCGTTGATTCCACAGCTGGGCGGCAAACAAAAGTGCGCGCATTGTCCGGGATTCATCCTACGCGCTCAAGCACGCAGCTTCACCGTAGCCGAGTGACGCGCAACTCCCTATAATGCCGCCCCTATGGCTAAACAGAAGAAGCACCCCACAGGGACCATCGCGCAAAATAAAAAGGCGCGCCACGATTACTTCGTCGAACAACGGTTCGAGGCTGGTCTGGTCCTGGCCGGCTGGGAAGTAAAGAGTCTGCGTGCAGGCAAGGCACAACTGGTCGACAGTTATGTGCTGCTCAAGAACGGTGAGGCCTGGCTGTTTGGCAGCCACTTCACGCCGTTGACGACCGCCAGCACCCACGTCATTGCCGACCCGACGCGCACGCGCAAGCTGCTGCTCAACCAGCGCGAGCTGGAAAAGATCCATGCGGCCGTGCAGCAGAAAGGCCATGCTTGTGTCTGCCTGTCGCTGTATTGGAGCAAGCACCTGGTCAAGTGCGAGATCGCCCTGGGCAAGGGCAAGAAGGAATACGACAAGCGCGATACCGAGCGCGAGCGCGATGCCAATCGGGACTTGCAGCGCGCGGTGCGCAACAAGGGCAAGGAAGATTGAGCCCGTGGCGAGGGGGGCAACCCCTCGCCACGCTTACAACCCCTTGCGCCGCTCCGCCCGCGCCACCCGCTGCACTTCCTGGCGCACTTCCTCCAGCACCTCCTGCACATACAGAATGTGCCGGCTGGATACGGCTCGCGCGTCTTCGGCACGCCCTTCGATAATCGCCAGGTACAGCTCGCGGTGCTGGTTGATCAGCATGTCCCGGGTTTCGCTGCGCTGCTTGTACATGCCGCCAATGTTGGTCACCACATTGCGCTTGAGCAGATCGAACAAGCCGCGGATGGTATGGAGCAACACCGCGTTGTGACTCGCCTCGGCAATCGCCAGGTGAAAACTCGCGTCCGCCGCGCCCTCCTCCGCCCGGCTCACCTCATCCGCCCGCCCATAGCAACTCTGCAGATGCTCAAAGGCTACCCGCAAGCGCTCCCGATCCGCCTCGGTCGCCCGCAATGCCGCGTAATACGCGCAAGACGCCTCCAGGGTATGACGAAACTCCAGCAGGTCACGCTGGGCCTCCGGATTGCTTTCCAGCAGATGCAGCAACGGGTCACTGAAGGTCGAACCCAGCGACTCCACCACATAGTTGCCACCGCCCTGGCGACTGACCAGCAGCCCCTTGGCCACCAGTTTCTGGATTGCCTCGCGCAGCGACGGCCGTGAGACACCGAACTGCTCGGCCAGCGCGCGCTCGGCCGGCAGCCGCTCGCCGGCCTTGAGCGTGCCCTCGAGGATCATCTCCTCCAACCGCTGGACAATATCGTCAGACAAACGGCGCTGACGAACCTGATCAAACCCCATCACTCACTCCTCACCATCCCGAACCCTTGCCGGGACTGCCTATTCTGGCCTATCGAGGCACGACCAGCACCTGCCAGACACGACATAAATCACCTGCTCAGCCCTCTCGCCGACCACCTATCAGACGAAAGTTTCAGGGCGGCAAATTGACACATCCCTAACAAGGCTTTTAACCTAGCGTCCGGCGATTGTAAATTGGTATTACCAATTATCCAAATCCCCATCAGTGCCTGACCAACAACAATTAGGGGCCACCCCACTATGCAAACCTGGCAACAGCTCTACAGCCCTCTCGGCAGCCTCGGCCTGTCCGCTCTCGCGGCCGTGATTCCCATCGTGTTCTTCTTCCTGGCCCTGGCGGTGTTTCGCCTCAAGGGTCATGTGGCGGGCAGCATCACTCTCGCGCTGTCGATCCTGGTGGCGATCTTCGCCTTCAAGATGCCGGTCGACATGGCGCTCGCCGCCGCCGGCTACGGATTTGCCTACGGCCTGTGGCCCATTGCCTGGATCATCGTGGCGGCGGTGTTCCTCTACAAACTGACGGTCAAGAGCGGCCAGTTCGAAATCATCCGCAGTTCGGTGCTGTCGATTACCGATGACCAGCGCCTGCAAGTGCTGCTGATCGGCTTCTGCTTCGGCGCCTTCCTGGAAGGTGCCGCCGGCTTCGGCGCCCCGGTGGCGATCACCGCCGCCCTGCTGGTCGGCCTGGGCTTCAACCCGCTCTATGCCGCCGGCCTGTGCCTGATCGCCAACACCGCACCGGTGGCCTTCGGTGCCCTCGGTATCCCGATCATCGTTGCGGGCCAGGTCACTGGCATCGACGCGTTCAAGATCGGCGCCATGGCCGGTCGCCAACTGCCGCTGCTGTCGTTGTTCGTGCCGTTCTGGCTAGTGTTCATGATGGACGGCCTGCGCGGCGTGCGGGAAACCTGGCCGGCGGCCCTGGTGGCCGGCCTGAGCTTTGCCGTGACCCAGTTCTTCACCTCGAACTTCATCGGCCCGGAACTGCCGGACATCACCTCGGCGCTGGTCAGCCTGGTCTCCCTGACCTTGTTCCTGAAAATCTGGCAACCCAAGCGCACCGCAGGCGCGCAGATCGCCGGCGCCGCCGCGGGCGTGTTGAGCACCGCCAGCGCCGGCGGTTTCGGCCAGCCGCGCAGCAGCCTCGCCTCGCCCTACAGCCTGGGCCAGATCTTCAAGGCCTGGTCGCCGTTCCTGATCCTCACCGTGCTGGTGACGATCTGGACCCTGAAGTCGTTCAAGGCGTTGTTCGCCACTGGCGGCGCGATGTACGGCACGGTGTTCAGCTTTGCCATCCCGCACCTCGACCAACTGGTGATCAAGACCGCGCCGATCGTCGCGGCGCCCACGCCGATTGCAGCGATCTTCAAGCTCGACCCGATCGCGGCCACCGGCACGGCGATTTTCTTCTCCGCCCTGGTGTCGATGCTGATCCTGAAAATCGATATCAAAACTGGTCTGACCACTTTTAAAGAAACCCTGTACGAGCTGCGCTGGCCGATCCTGTCCATCGGCATGGTGCTGGCTTTCGCGTTCGTCACCAACTACTCGGGCATGTCCTCGACCATGGCCCTGGTCCTGGCCGCGACCGGCGCCGCGTTCCCGTTCTTCTCGCCGTTCCTCGGCTGGCTGGGGGTGTTCCTCACCGGTTCCGATACCTCGTCCAACGCCCTGTTCAGCTCCCTGCAGGCCACCACCGGACACCAGATCGGCGTCAGCGACACCCTGCTGGTGGCGGCCAATACCAGCGGCGGCGTAACCGGCAAGATGATCTCCCCGCAATCGATCGCCGTGGCCTGCGCCGCCACCGGCCTGGTGGGCAAGGAGTCGGATCTGTTCCGCTTCACCCTCAAGCACAGCCTGTTCTTCGCCACCATTGTCGGGCTGATCACCCTGGCCCAGGCCTATATCTTTACCGGCATGCTGGTGCACTAAAGTGACAAGGGCCGGGGGCCTGTCGAAGCCCCCGGCAACCGTTCCCTTTCAACCAAGGCTGCGAGCCCCCATGATTATTTCCGCCTCTACCGATTACCGCGCAGCGGCCCAACGCAAACTGCCGCCGTTCCTGTTCCACTATGCCGACGGCGGCGCCTACGCCGAACACACCCTGCGTCATAACGTCGAGGACCTGGCGAACATCGCCCTGCGTCAGCGCGTGCTGAAGAACATGTCCGAGCTGAGCCTGGAAACCCGGCTGTTCAATGAGACCTTGAGCATGCCGGTGGCCCTGGCGCCCGTCGGCCTGACCGGCATGTATGCCCGTCGCGGCGAGGTTCAGGCGGCCCGCGCGGCGGCGGCCAAGGGCATTCCCTTTACGATGTCGACCGTGTCGGTCTGTCCGATCGAGGAAGTGGCCCCGGCCATCAGCCGCCCCATGTGGTTCCAGCTGTACGTACTCAAGGACCGCGGTTTTATGCGCAATGCCCTGGAGCGCGCCAAGGCAGCGGGTGTCACCACCCTGGTCTTTACCGTGGACATGCCGGTGCCGGGCGCCCGCTACCGGGATGCGCATTCCGGGATGAGCGGCCCGAACGCGCCGCTGCGGCGGGTCTGGCAAGCCATGACTCACCCGCAGTGGGCCTGGGACGTGGGCCTGATGGGCAAGCCCCACGACCTCGGCAATATCTCAAAGTATCGCGGTAACCCGACCGGCCTGGGCGACTACATCGGCTGGCTGGGCAACAACTTCGACCCGTCGATTTCCTGGAAGGACCTGGAGTGGATCCGCGAGTTCTGGGAAGGGCCGATGGTCATCAAGGGTATTCTCGATCCGCAGGATGCCAGGGACGCGGTGAAATTCGGTGCCGACGGCATCGTGGTCTCCAACCATGGCGGTCGCCAGCTCGACGGCGTACTGTCCAGCGCCCGCGCCCTGCCGGCCATCGCCGATGCGGTGAAAGGCGACCTGAAGATCCTCGCCGACTCCGGCATCCGCAGCGGTCTGGACGTGGTGCGCATGATCGCCCTGGGCGCCGACACCGTACTGATCGGCCGCGCGTTCCTCTACGCACTCGCCGTCGCCGGTGAAGCGGGCGTGAAGAATCTGCTGGACCTGTTCGAGAAGGAAATGCGCGTGGCCATGGTGCTCACCGGCGCCAAGTCCATCAGCGAGATCAACCGTGATTCGCTGGTTCGTGAACTGGGCGCCTGAACATCGCGCCCAAACGAATCACCGCCTGATTGAACGGGGCACGTCGCGCAACAGACGCCGCGACCCCGTGAGGAGTTTGCATGAGCCTGCCCCACCCGTTCCTCCACGCGGTCGAACGCCTGATCCCCCGCGAGCGCCGTTTCGACGACCCGCTCTCGACCCTGGCCTTCGGCACCGACGCCAGCTTCTATCGACTGATCCCCAAGCTGGTGATCCGCGTCGAGTCCGAAGATGAAGTGGTGGCCCTGCTCAAACTGGCGAGCCGCGACCAGGTTCCGGTGACCTTCCGCGCGGCCGGCACCAGCCTGTCGGGCCAGGCCATCAGCGACTCGGTGCTGATCGTACTGGGCGACCACTGGAACGGTCGGGAGATTCGCGATCAAGGTGCGCGGATCCGCCTGCAACCCGGGGTTATTGGCGCCCAGGCCAATGCCTGGCTGGCACCGTTCGGGCGCAAGATCGGCCCGGACCCGGCCTCGATCAACGCCTGCAAGATCGGCGGCATCGTCGCCAACAATGCCAGCGGCATGTGCTGCGGCACCGCACAGAACACCTATCACACCCTGGCCGGGATGCGCCTGATCCTCGCCGACGGTAGTCGTCTGGATACCGAGGATGCGGCCAGCGTCGCGGCCTTTCACCAGAGCCATGGCCCGCTGCTCCATCAGCTTTCGGTACTGGCCCGGGAAACCCGCGCCAACAGCGAACTGGCCGCCAAGATCCGGCACAAGTACCGGCTGAAAAACACCACCGGCCTGTCCCTCAACGCCCTGGTGGATTTCGATGAGCCGCTGGAGATTCTCAGTCATCTGCTGGTGGGCTCCGAAGGCACCCTCGGGTTTATCAGCGCAGTGACCTACGACACGGTGATCGATCACCCGAACAAGGCGTCGGCACTGATCGTCTTCCCCGATGTGGAGACCTGCTGCACCGCCGTCACCGTACTGAAAAGCCAGCCGGTGTCCGCCGTGGAGCTGCTCGATCGCCGCAGCATGCGTTCGGTACAGGACAAACCGGGCATGCCGGCGTTCGTGCGCGAACTGTCCGACGGCGCCTGCGCCCTGCTGATCGAATCCCGTGCCGCGTCCTCGTCGCTGTTGCAGGAACAACTGCGGCAGATCATGACGTCGCTGACGTCCTTCCCGGTGGAAAAACAGGTCGACTTCACCGAAGACCCGACCGAAAACGCCCGGCTCTGGGCGATCCGCAAGGACACCTTTCCTGCCGTCGGTGCCGTGCGCAAGACCGGCACCACGGTGATCATCGAGGACGTGACCTTCCCGGTCGAACAACTGGCCATCGGCGTCAACCGCCTGATCGCCCTGTTCGACAAGCACCACTACGACGAGGCGATCCTGTTCGGCCATGCCCTGGAAGGCAACCTGCACTTCGTCTTTACCCAGGGCTTCAACAGCGCCGCCGAGGTGTCCCGCTACCAGGCATTTATGGACGACGTCGCGCACCTTGTTGCCGTCGAATTCGGCGGCTCGCTCAAGGCCGAGCACGGCACCGGACGCAATATGGCGCCCTTTGTCGAACTGGAATGGGGCCGCGACGCCTACCAGTTGATGTGGGCCATCAAACGCCTGCTCGACCCCCAGGGCATTCTCAACCCGGACGTGGTGCTCAGTGACGATCCGCAGATTCACCTCAAGCACCTCAAACCGTTGCCTGCCGCCGATGAGATCGTCGACAAGTGCATCGAGTGCGGTTTCTGCGAACCGGTCTGCCCGTCGAAGGGCCTGACCTTGAGCCCGCGCCAGCGGATCGTGATGTGGCGGGATATCCAGGCGAAAAAACGCGCCGGGGTGGACACCACGGAACTGGAGGCGGCCTATCAGTACCAGGGCATCGACACCTGCGCCGCGACCGGGCTCTGTGCGCAACGTTGCCCGGTGGGCATCAACACCGGCGAGCTGGTGAAGAAGCTGCGGGGCGAGCACGCCACACACGGAAAAGCCGCCGACTGGCTCGGCACCCATTTCGCCACGGTCTTGCAAGGGGCGCGCTTTACCCTGCATGTCGCCAACGGCGCACGCATGCTGCTCGGGGCACCGCGCCTGGCGAAGCTGTCGTCGGGCCTGACGCGCCTGTCCAAGGGACGTGTACCGCAATGGACCAGCGCCATGCCGCAACCGGAGCGGGCGGTGCGCTTCAGTCCGGCGGTCAGCGACGAGCGACCACGGGTGGTTTATCTGGCCGCCTGCGTCTCGCGGGTGATGGGCCCGGCGGCGGGTGACAAGGAGCAGATGTCGCTGCTGGACAAGACTCGCGGCCTGCTGGAAAAAGCCGGTTACCAGGTGGTGTTCCCGGACAACACCGACCAGCTCTGCTGCGGCCAGCCGTTTGCCTCCAAGGGCTACGTCGAACAGGCCGAGCACAAGCGCCAGGAGTTGATTGGCGCGCTGCTGCACGCCAGCCGTGGCGGCCTCGATCCGATCTATTGCGACACCAGCCCGTGCACCTTGCGTCTGGTGCAGGACCTGGGCGACACCCGCCTCGACCTCTACGATCCAGTGCGCTTCATCCGCACGCATTTAGTGGAGCGGCTGGAATTCACCCCGCAGGACACGCCGATTGCGGTGCACGTGACCTGCAGCACCCAGCACCTGGGCGAGAGCCAGGCACTGATCGACCTGGCGCGACGTTGCAGCCATAACGTGGTGATTCCGGAAGGCATTCACTGCTGTGGTTTTGCCGGCGACAAGGGTTTCACCACCCCGGAGCTCAATGCCCACTCGCTGCGGACCTTGAAGGATGCCGTGCAGTATTGCGAAGAGGGCATCTCCACCAGCCGCACCTGCGAGATCGGCCTGAGCCAGCATGGCGGGATCGACTACCACGGGCTGGTGTACCTGGTGGATCGGGTGACCCGGGCCAGGTCGGCGCACGGATAAAAAAATAGAACCTTGGCAAGCGAGCGCAGTCCACAGATCAAGTCCCGTGAAAAAGGGACTTCTTCTAATCGACAGTCTGCGCTGGTGACCGATGACATCGGATCACTCAGTTCAAGGAGATATACATGAACCGTTCTGTACTGCTTGGCCTGTTCGTCACCGCTTCCGTCCTAGCCGCACCGTCGTTTGCCTCGCCGAAGGATCAGTGCCAGGTCAACCTGCAGACCCTCAGTAACGCCAGAGCCCAGTTGGGATCCAGCCAGCAGGCCAACCTCGACACCAGCGTCCAGCAGGCGAAGGCCGCCGAGGCGCAAAAAACCGAAAAAGGCACTGACGACTGCGTTGCCATCACCGACCGGGCACTTCTGGAAATCCAGAACAGCCAGAAAGGCGGCTAGTAAACCAGCCGTGCGTCGGGATGGCCTTGCGAGCCAGATTGGCGTACACTGCGCAGGCCTGCTGGTTACGTACAGCAGGCACGGGGCCGTTTAGGATTCGACGCCGGTCGCGAAACTCTAGGTGCATGCCGAGTTGGTAACAGAACTCGTAAATCCACTGTTGCAACTACTTATAGTTGCCAATGACGACCATTACGGGGAACAAGCTCTCGCTGCGTAAGCGGCGCTAGCCTTCCTCCTGGCTACTTCGGTGCCAGCAATCATCAGGGGATGTCTGTAAACCCAAAATGATTGTCATATAGAACAGAATCGCCGTGCAGTACGTTGTGGACGAAGCGGCTAAAACTTACACAACTCGCCCAAAGCACCCTGCCCGTCGGGTCGCTGCGGGTTAACTTAATAGACACGGCTACGCATGTAGTACCGACAGCGGAGTACTGGCGGACGGGGGTTCAAATCCCCCCGGCTCCACCAAACGAAGCAAAACGAAGCCCGCCTTGTGCGGGCTTCGTTGCATCTGGGCTCCCTGACTTTTCGAGCCACCCCTGCCGCCACTCGCCCCCCCTTGTAGGAGCAGGGCTTGCCCGCGAAGAGGCCAGCCGCAACAACCCCAATCCCCCTTCCGCACGATCTCTCCCTGCCCCCAAACCAGCCAAAACCCCCGCCCTCTCTGCTCAATTTTTCACACCCTGCAAGACGACTCCCTTTCCCTTGCCTGAAATTTCCTAGAAACTCCCGTTCGCTTGCGCCTGCCAATTCCGCTGACTAGTCTTCGACCCATCACTGCAAATCAGTGATCGGGTTTAGCAGCCCGGAAACCGTTAGGCGCACAGCGCCACCTCTCTAGCCGGCGCTTTTTCATGCCCGGAGTTTTATGGTGGCTGTGCGCAGGGCATCTTCGGGTGCGCCGGTTTCCTAACGTACCGGTCTGCTAACCTGCGTACGGCCGCCACCCATCATTTAGCAGTGATATTGGCGGCTCTCACTTACGTTAGGAGTTACCGCGATGTTCAAGATCACACCCAATCCGCCGGTCTCAATCGACCCAGGCATCATCGACCCGCAAGCCGCTGACCGGGCGTTGGCTCACTACAATTTGCCGGAAGGCAGCACGTTGAAACGTGCAAGCGTCACGGCAGCACGACACCAGATAACTGCCGCTCAAAATCGTGAAGAAGCGCTGGTGAATGCCAGCTCAATTCTGGAATCCGCTGCGGCCACTGCTTATGAAAACGCCGATAACCTCACCGGCGCCAACCGCAAGGTGGGCATGGGTGTGGTTCATCTGATCGAGTTGGCGCTTGGGTTGGTGGACTCGGTGATAGAGGAAGCACCAGAGGGAGCGACAAGCTAACGAGGACTTCCGTACCAGGGGAGGTACGCCTCCCCGTCATTGCCCGACAACAAATAGATCCGTCCCCATTTCGAAGATCACTTGATCGGAGGGTTTGGCGGGAAAAGCAAATCTCAAACGTCAATTACAGACTCAGGCATCAAAGCGGGTTGATTAGGGAAGTGACGGGGTCACGCCGCATGATCAGCATATGCTGCAACCTCAGCAGAAAGCCAACTTCAAATCCTTCCTGAGGACCGCTTGGACGGTGATGCTTTCGGCTTTGCGTCGATATGATGAGCCGTCGCGCCAGGTCTCAGCGCCTCACACGCCGCCGTCAGAAGTAGATACCCGCAGAGTAAGGCGTGAGTTATTGATCATTATTGAACTCTGAGTTTCTTCCGAAAAAAAGCAACAGTATTTAAGTGCCAAACTAGCTCTCTGTAACAAAGCTTCAGCCAGCTCCTTGAAACCATAAAGATATTAAGATGTAAGATAGTCGCTTCGCCTTGAAGCGACTATCTAAATAACAACACGGCAAAAATCACATCATTTTTTACCTCTCCATGAATCATGCCCATCGTATGCGCGGATGCGTATGCGGTGAATAATACTCCATTCAGAGAGATCTATTAACTTGAGTGATAGTCCAACCCAACCCTAGTCAGGGTTGTACCTAATCGCTGCAACAGATTAAGAGCATATTCATAACGTAACTGGCAAATAACTTCGGCACCAGAGTTCTCAAACTTCAGATCCCCTTCAGACTCGTTAAGCCTACCAATAACAAGATGCCCATTTTCGCCAGAGAAGCGTCCGGAGTTTTTCGCAAACAACTGTTCCCATTGCGGGTTTGTATGCGCTTCACCCATCGGATAGATTGAATAACAATCCGCGTCTTTTTCTGTAGGAATAAAAACAAAAATATTCTGATTGGCTTGCTCTAGGGCCGCTTCGTCAGACACTTTATGAAGCAGCACCGCTTTGAACGGTAAGTAGTCACCCAATCGTCCTTGCCAGCCCGTCTTTTTCTGACCTGGGACTAGATCACATGCGGGAGATAGGCAAGCCCACAACTCACTCCCGATTTTTATAATATGTCCAGTCATCAGGTGCGAGTGTTCGAATCGGGCCTTCATACAAGCATGCGTATTTAGCCGCTTTAAAATTTTATCGTTTTGAGTAGCTAAATTTATATGACCAAAAAAGCGTTTAAATACTTCATCCTCTCCTAATTCGTCTAAATGAGATGTGAGTTCTCCTGCATAGCTATCGATATTGGCGCGCAGGTTATCTCCCAGCGCCTCCCAGTGCTTGTCGACTGTTCCCTTCAATGTCTGTTTTCGGTCAACGCATTTTTCACTGAAGAGTTGGCGCATCCAACCTGCTTGAAGTAAACGATCTCGAAGAACACCAGATTCGGCTAACACACCATGCTCATCCATCTGGGCTCTCATCCGTGCCATAAGCAGCTGATGGGGGGATGGGCACCAATTTATTATTGCTGCTTTGAGCATTTCCGGAAGATCTTTAGGGGCATGAGATTTACTAATAACCGTAACAAAAAGTCTGTCAGTTCGCAGCCAATTAAAAGCTTTTTCTCTTACCCAAGATATATCACCCAAATCGCTTGTCGAGAACTGCTCCTTCAATACATCATGTTTTTTAGATATTAACCACTTGGCCCAGAGCGCGTCACCAACTTTGTTTGCTGGTGCGGTCTTGAGTAGCTCTTTCAGGAGCTGCCACTCAGGCATTTTAAGTAACTCTTTGCAAGAATTACTTTTTCGGACCTCTAGGTAAGTTTGATCAGATATAATTGATAGCAGCTTGGCCTCAATTTCCGTATCGTCATCCTCCCACTCTGCAATTGCTTCATTGATTTGCTGTTTTGGATAATGTGGGATATCACTTAAAGACTCATCGTCGCTCATTAAGCTTAAAGAAATCTGCCTAAACACATTCCCTATCGCGTCGCTGTCGCCCTTTGTGTATACAATAACCATATTAAAATGATCATTACTGGCTAAATCGCGCAATATGCCAATAGCGTGATCGCCTGTACCAGAGTCCCCGGCTAGATGGTAATCCAAGATCATTAAGTCGCTATGATGTAAATACGGAGCAATCCTTTCCTCTCCTCTTACAGAAACCTCTCGCCCATCATGAACATCTACTAACCATGGCCTATCTCGATTCCTGCAGTAACTTAAAATTTCGCTCACTTTGCGAGCGTCACCTTCGCTTCCCGCCCATGGGCGAACGCCGTTAAGTTCTTTTTCTATAAGACTGTCTAATGACGGAAACTCATCATCAACAACAATTACCGTCCTGATAGGGTCAATATAGGCTTGCTCAATAAGCTTTTCATATATCTCAGTCGGCACTAGTGGCGCAGAAGCTATCGGCATATTCTCAATCATATTTTACTCCTTTAAAATTAATCAAGAAATTAGCTCCTGGTAATTTACACTTGCTTTTATCTGTCACATAGAACACGGAGTGGCCGCCAACTGCTAGGTTAGCTCGACATAAGTAAAGTCCAACTCCGCGGCCGCCTCTAATTTTCGTTGTAAAAAATAAAGTGAATAGCCGATCGATATCATCAGCTTCAACTCCAGGTCCATTGTCCGCGATCAATACTTCACCATCGACTACATCAAGAAGTATTTCAGGAGGATCGCTACGCTGCTGCGAGGACCAATAAATCGCATTATTTATTATATTAATAAATACTGGAAATATTCTTTCTTGCTGTTCAAAGACTGAAAACCTCAAAAAATCTTGGCTTGCAACCAACTTCACTCCTGAAGCCTCAAGCGTTTTCCTCAAAAACATACTAGAGTATTCAAATATTTCTTTCCCACTGATCCAGGTCCTGATTTTTTCACCTGATAGCTTCAGCGGGGAAAGAAATCGTAAGCGATCTATAAGTTCTTCATGAGACTGACTAATTGTTTTATAGTTTGGTGTGCACTTAAAATCGTGAGGTGAGCTGCGCAGAGCCTCTGTTATTGATAGTTCGAGACCTTCGATTTCGTGACCTATAATTTCTACAGTGATCCCTAACTGCGCCAATGCATTTAGACGGGATATTTCTTTCGTCGCCTCTTCATAACGATCTAAAGAAAATGACACCATCGCCTCTACGTTTACACTGTCTCGTAAACTTTGTAAGGAAGAAATGTATGCTGTAAAAATTTCTTCGTTTTCAGAATCTAGCGCTTCTCTTTCCACTTCAAGTTGGTTCAATGTCGTAGATAAGGAGGTGGCCCCTTCAGTGAGCGGTTCTAGGTATGGCAAACACGCTGAGTGATAGAGTTTGCTACGTTCATCTATCAAGTTTCCTAGGCGCTCCGA
Organism: Pseudomonas sp. MWU13-2862; assembly: GCF_023242495.1. Classification (NCBI taxonomy): domain Bacteria; kingdom Pseudomonadati; phylum Pseudomonadota; class Gammaproteobacteria; order Pseudomonadales; family Pseudomonadaceae; genus Pseudomonas; species Pseudomonas sp. MWU13-2862. The sequence goes on from NZ_JALMEZ010000004.1 coordinate 86,334, forward strand.
TTCCTCCGCTAAAAGTTTTTTTGCTTCAATGTTCCAGCGTCTAAGCCTTTGCTGTATGGAGTTAGCGTGTCTGCTAAGCTCAGAATAAGCAATATCACGTGGCGAGCGAGGTCTGATTTTTTCCAGACTTAAGATTACCGAACTGTTGAGCTGGCTGATTAAGTCGCTAGCATACACTGCTTTTTTCTAAATGACTTATAGTCGCTAGATAATGACCCGAGAGTTTTAGGGACTGAGCCAAATGTTAAATCGCTTCTTGTCGATTGTATTTCCAATAAAGCCTCTCTAAGCTTTATTAATCCTTCTTCGTTATCTGGAAGACTGTTAACTTTAGCTTGTTCAGCAATTAGCTCAAGCTCGTTGCACATGACATCCATGATAGGAATGAAACGATTTAGCTTTTGGCGAAACTCTTTTCTTTGTCTACTTCTTATATTTTTCTGCGCTTCTTCGGCTTTCTGCTGCTGCCTACCAAGCTGTATCTCGGGCAACACCGCTTGCCTGATTTTTGAGTCAGTTCCGAAGTATCGTCTCGCAGAAGTCATTAGAAGGTTTTCAACAAGGTCACGAAATATTTTCGCAGCCTTATTATCAATAATACCTTCGCGGCCGGCTTTATCTTTCAAGTTTGGATTGTGCGCTCTCGCAATAGCAACTCGGCCAAAAACCCTCCGGTATGACCAAAACTCCCGGCCAGCATGATTTGACCTCCTTTTCTCAATTTCAAAAAAATCATTGTCTTCCCTGCCATAAGGCATGACGCGCAAACCATCCCGGTAAACCATAAAGCCGCTATACTTCTCAGCTTGAGCGGTTAACTTTGACCAAACCTCTTCAGAATGAGAAGTATTGGAAAGCAATACTTCAAATGTACCAATCCTTATTCTAAACGAACCTACTCTTGTATCCGAGCGAACTCCTCCGAGCGTTTTTGGTGGTATCAAAACAGGCTCATCTAGCCACTTCCCGAAAACTTTAGCTTTTCCGCGAAATATACCAGACTCATCAAATCGCCCCTCTAATATGTGTTCCAAATCTTCAAGATTTTCATAATCAAAAGATCTATCTGAAGAAACTATCGTGGTCGGAAGTGCACCATGCCAGGCAGTAACAGAATACTCAAAATCTGATACACTGAATCCACTATCAACATCGTCGGCATCTGAAAATGGATCAGTAAAATTAGATAACGTTTCAAAAAGTCTTTCTTTAGCCTGCTGCTCTGGCTGTTCTAATGAGGACGTGGCCGATGAGTTTAACTGTGCGTACAAGTCGAAGGATATATCCGACACTAAAAGAGCAGTTCCACTATCTGACTTGCCATTCCAAACTGGCCACTGCTCAAAATGGCGGTCAGAGAAAGCAGTAGTTATGATGATATTTTCAATTGATAAGCGAGTGCTCGGCAACCCTTCCCGGGTTTCGATGGCATCATACTTTTCCCAAGCGTCAGATATTCGCTCGTTTCGCCTTTCATCTGGACCAGTGCCTATAATATTCTCTAGCAATTGATCGAACATTACGGGTATATTTTTGAGAATATCTTCTTTATGTTCGATTTCCAGAACGGGTATTTGTACGTCATCTAGCAACAGGAAAGGGTTTTCAAATAATCGCCAATCTATAAGCGCTAAAACAAATGAAGACTTACTTCTTTTTGAAACAAATAAAAGTAAGGGACCAAGAGCTGCTGCTGATAGCCGACCAATTCCCTTTTGACCTTGTCGAGGTCTCGGGAGTAATCCCTTTCGATCATCATCCGCCGCTGCTTCGCCGGTTGCTTTCGACTCCGTGCCAATAACAAGCCATTTCTGTATGAACTCCTCTTTGTTCATACCGTGACCGTCATCAACAAGAGCTGCTATAGGAGTGTCGTCTTGATATATATCAAGCGAGACTTTCCTTGAATATGCGTCATATGCATTTTTCCAAAGCTCCGATATAGCTGTTGGGCAATCTGCAATCTGTTCTCGCCCTAAGTGATCAACAGTCCTGGCTCTAGTTTTAAATGAAATAGACTCGATCATAATGAGGTTCCATCTCCGGTCGCAGACTTATTTATAGTTGCTTAAAGCGTTAGCTATCGCACTAATTATTTCTTTTCCCATGTCAACAGGGACAGCATTTCCGACCTGTTCCCCTGCAGCCATCAATCCGCCTTTGAATACAAACCAATCAGGAAACGTTTGAAATCGTGCTGCCTGGCGCACTGTGATACCATGGTGCTCCACTGGATGTACAAAACGGCCTTTAGAGGGGTTCACACAAGCTGTTGTCATCGTAGGACCAGGTAGCGAGGGATCGATGCGCCCATAAACGTCGGTGTGTCCATTATGACTTGTATGGCAAGGTAAGATGCGAGTGGAGTCTTTGCGGCTACCACCGTTGATAGGGGTCGACTTAAAAACGTTTATTAATGATTCAGTATGATTCATATGCACATCATTTTCATCATCTTTAGTTGTAGCCGTATCAAATATAGATTGGCATGACACCCATGGCTTTAGGTGGGGATTATTTAATAAGTCTTTTTTATCTCCATGGGTTCTCTTCGGCGGCCAAACTATATCTAAGTCGATATCAGGCCGAATCCCAAGTATAAATACACGCTTTCTGCGTTGCGGAACACCGAAGTCTCTCGCATCCAAGACTATTGGGGGTAATACTTTATACTTTGATTTTTTACCTGCATCATAAAATTCCTGTAGGAACGATTTATGTCGCTCCCACAATAGGCCCGGTACGTTTTCCATTAGGAAGACTTTGGGTTGCAATTCCTTCACAAACTCAAAGTACCTTAAGATTAGTTTATTTCTAGGATCAGAAACGCCGCTACTATTTATTCTGTGTACAGAAAAACCCTGGCATGGAGGCCCGCCAAGGAGCAGATCACACTGGATGTCGGTAAAATTATCATTGACTATCGTCTTAGGGGATAGATCTAAAATATCGCCTTCGTAAAGTGTCGTTTCCCCGTTCGGACATAAATTATGTCGATAGGTTAGGCAAGCCTGCTTTTTTAGCTCAACGGCAGCTTTCACTTTAAAGCCGGCCATCCGTGCAGCCAAAGAAAATCCGCCCGCACCTGCAAAAAGGTCCACACAACTTAACATTCTAATATGGCCCTAACACTCTCATGAGAGAGGTTCAAAAATTCTAGCTGACCCAAGATCTCCTTAATATGGGGCATATTAACTAAGTGCCTTCCTTTTCTCAAAGTGGTGCTTGTCGAGCTTCTCGAGCTTCTCGGAAAAAACATTTTCAATACTTCTCAAATTTTACCATACTCCTATTTTGCCATTAAACGTAAAAAAATCGAGCTTATTTACTCGTACATGCAAACCTATATATTTCTCAAGGAAGCTGCGGAACTTCCCCTGCTCGAAATTAATCGAGGCGATACATTTCCTATAGGTAGGGCGATAAAACTTATTGACTGCAAAAAATTTTGCACTGATTTATATTGCTATATTTTTAAGCTCTCCAAACAATGAACACTGGATCAATTTAGACCTATACACTAATCACACACAAATAAGCTCAACACACTTGTGACGATATTAATACGCGCCCCTTTAATTTACCAGGGGCGCATTTAAACCGGCATTGTTCGATACGCATTGAATCAGACGAAAGCCAACCATCTTGAAGACGAAACACCACCTCTTCCTTAAGAATTATTTCACTGGGTAGTTCTTTAAGAGAGAAACCTAAAAAACTCGTCACATTTAATTTTAAATATTCAATTACTTCAATCTCCCATTTAAAATTTCCGTGTTCCGTTTCAAGTAAAAATGGGATAACTATCTTTGCCCAATCGTTACCAAAGCGCTCAGACTCATAACTCTCAAACTCCTGAACATCATCGACAGGGATAGGATATTCTTGCCCGTCATAGATATATCTACCGTCTGCTTCAATCTCCACCCAATACATTTTTATAGTCCTCGCTTTTAATTTTTTTGATGACGTTATGACGAGCGATACTATGTCAATAGCTCTTACTCTTAAGTCTAGTCACTACGGCGGATTCTGGCCGATTTGCCTTATGCTGCGATAGCAGGACTCTATTCACAGCTCATCGTAGACCCGAAGCAGATTAGTCATCGTGAATCTGCATATTTGTCAAATCAAATACAAACTGGCGCTGAGACGGTATGCTCTTTTTCGCAAAGTATTCCAATGGGCATTCCAGCCAAAATAAAAAATTAACATAAATCTTAATAATCAATTAATTAAAACACTGATTCAGATTACCCCGGCCAGATATCGACGCCAAGGCGCTTGGCGAGTACTTCCAAAGACGCTTCGACAAAGCTCAGAACAGACAGGTTTGGAAACCATCCGCATCCTGGAAAATCTTGGGCTCGCCAATGGCGGCACACCCAATTTGGCCGGTTTGCTGCTCTTCGGCCAGGCGCCACAACGTCTGTGCCCGGCGTTCGATATCAAGGCCGTGGCGTTTCCGGGCACGGTGCTGCATGACCGCCACTATCTAGACAGCGAAGACATAGACGGCAACCTGCTGGAGCATTACCGGCGCAGCCTGGCCTTCATCAAGTGCAAACTGCGCCATGTGCAGCGCCAGCAGGGCTTCAATACCCTCGGCCAGCTGGAAGTGCCGGAGGAGGTGTTCGAAGAACTGCTGGTCAATGCCCTGATCCATCGCGACTACTTTGTCAGCGCCTCGATCCGGATCATGATCTTCGCCGATCGCATCGAACTGATCAGCCCCGGGCACCTGCCTGACGTGCTCGATACCGAGAAAATTCGATTCGGCCTGTCCAACCGTCGTAACCCGACGCTCACCTCCCATGCTGTGCACATCCTCCCCTATCGCGGTTTGGGCACGGGCATCCCGCGCGCGATCGACGCCTGGTCAATGATCAGGCTGGACGACGACCGGCAGGGTAACCAGTTCAGGGGGGTGATTCGGCGGGCCGTTGAAAGCGGGCCTCTTTCGGGACCAAGCAGGGACTAAGTAGGGGCCAAGCATGACTGAAAAGGTGACGGATCTATTTTTTCGAAAATAAATGCATCACTTTTTTGCTTGATCGATAGGAGCTCGACATCGGAGCAGATGTCGACGACAGCTACTACAACCTTGACTACCTGCTGAACGGCGATCAACGGGCCTTCCGCGCGCTCGTACCGTTCAACCGCTGGGCCCGGAACACCACCGCCAACCGCCCGAAGTCCCTTCACGACGGCTACCTGCTCGACGGCAAGTCCCTGGCCGACGAAGGCAGCGACAGCCCTGCCATGGCCGCCACCGGCGGCGATACGGCAGTCATTCCCAACGCCGCGAGCAATCGCACGCGTGGCAACGGCGTGTGATCGACCAGCAGGGCCCTCAATACACTGGCATCGGCTTCAAGCGGCATGTCCAGTGTCCTGCGCACCGACTTGGGCAGGGCCACCCGCAAGGCCGTGACCATATCCACGGCCTCACCCAATGATTGGCCCAGGCCGTTGTAGACCCGATAGCGCCCATCCGCCCGTACCAGCACCCGCTGCAACTCGGCCTGCTCAAGCCCGATGCTGTCCAGCAAGGCCCCCGCGGGGCTGTCCTGGCGCACCTCGATGCGCATGCAGCCGGGCCAGCAAGGCAAGGTTTCCAGGGTGTGCAGCACCAGCACATCGCTGTCCTCTCCGGCCGCCGACGCCAGGTAGAGCCCCTCGTACGCGCGGTTCAAGCGCAACTGCTGGCGATACCACAGCGCATCCCGGAGCATCCGCGGGGGTGCCACCTGCGCCGTGGACAACTGACGAAGCTCGTCCTCGTCAGCACGGGCGATCAGCTCTCGTACCATGGAGGTCGGCAGATCGGCAAAGAACCTTCTGACCTGCCGCACCCGGGGATCGCCCGACTGCTGCCGAAACTGATAACAGATGTCGAACACTTCGTTCCTGCGCCGGGCAAGGGCTTCGCCAGCTTTGCGCCTCAACGCCAACAGGCGGTCTGCGGCCGAGGCGTAGTCGCCCCCCAGCCACTCCCTGATCTGCTCGTCGTCCAGATGATTCAGCACACTGATCCACAGATCGCCGGCCATCAATTGAGCCTCGCTCACCGAGATTCGCGGCAAGTCCTCGGCGCTGTCTTGCGGGTACTCGACCCGGTTGGCGGCTCCCGCTTCGAACAACTGCAATACCCGTGAAGTGGGCCAGATCAGTTGCAGTCCCACTTGTTGCAGATAGCGTTGTACATCGGCGTCTTTTGCCGGCGTCTCGTCTTCGGGATGCTCGATGAAGCGCCTGATCTCCCTGTCCAGCCGGAAGCGCTCCACGGTATCGAGCAAAAATGCCGGGGGCTGCCGACGGTCCCCGGGCATCAGCAGCGGCCATGGCCAGGTTGACGATGGTCACCCGCCGTGTCGCGGCAGATCAGCCCGTCAGGACGGCCAGCAGGTCCTCGTTCTGCGGAAAAGGTGGCTGGAAAAGGCGGCGCCCATCCAAGTTTCCCTAATGCACCCACATCACCGCATAGCCCAAGGTCATCAGCCCCCAGGCCACGAGCGGATGAAACAGCACTTGCCACACTCGCGCACGCGGGTCGAAGCCCACGCCGTGCACATACCCTGCGGCCACGCCCCACATGACCAGCATCAGCAGGTTGTGGTTGTAGTGACCTTGGGCGTTGAGGATGGTGATGGGGTGGATCAGTAGAATCAGGCTCAATGGAACGGCCAGCAGCAGGGACAAGACCCTGCTGCTGGCTCGTCGCAACCGCGGTGCGGCTTCAGCGGTCACCCGCGGACTCCTTATCCAGCGTGTCGGTGGCTTCGAGCCACATGACGTTGATGATGCCGAAGCTACAGGCCAATAAGACGCCGAGGATCCAGGCAAAATACCACATAGTGTGCGCTCCTCAGTAAAGGCCGTGGGGGTTGGCGTCGATGTGCTTGGTGGTCACTTTGCCCCACATTTTGGCGTAGCACCAAAGGGTGTAGCAGAGGATCAGCGGCACGAAAATCGTTGCGGCAACCAGCATGATATTGAGTGTCATACGGCTGGAAACCGCATCCCATACAGTCAGGCTGGAGGCCGGGTCGATACTCGACGGCATGACAAAGGGAAACAGGGAAAAACCAGCGGTGCAGAGGGTGCCAACGATGGCCAGGCTGCTGCCCAGGAACGCGCAGCGACTGTGACCGCCGCTGGCCGAAAGCAGGGCCAACAACGCCCCGACTATTCCCACTACCGGTGCGATGACGGTCAGCGGGTATTTCCCGTAGTTCGCCATCCAGCCCAGGTTGCTCGCGGCGACGGTCTTGCTCAACGGATTCAGGGCCATGCCGGGCTCAAAGGCGGAGGTGATGGTTTGCCCTTCGATGCTGCCCAGCAAGAGCCAGAGACCGGCACCGATGAAGGCCAGCAGATAAACCGCCGCGAACAGCTGAGCAGCGCGGCGTGAACGCCGGGCAATATCTCCCTCCGTACGCATCATCAACCACGTGCCGCCGTGCAGGCAGAGCATGCTCAAGCTGACGACGCTGGCGAGCAGTCCGAATGGGCTGAGCAGTTGCCAGAAACTACCGTGGTAGCTGGAGCGCAGCGTGTCATCAAACTGGAAGGGCACGCCCAGGAGCAGGTTACCGAACGCCACGCCGAATACCAGCGAAGGCACCACACCGCCAACAAACAGGCCCCAGTCCCAGCTTTGCCGCCAGCGGGTGTTGCTCAGTTTGCTCCGATAATCGAAGCCTACCGGGCGAACAAACAAGGCAAACAGCACCAGCAGCAGGGCCCAGTAGAAGCCCGAAAACGCAGCGGCATAGACCAATGGCCAAGCGGCGAACAAGGCACCGCCGGCGGTAATCAGCCAAACCTGATTGCCATCCCAATGCGGCGCGATGGTGTTGATCACCACCCGTCGTTCGTTATCGTTGCGGCCGACGAAGGGCATCAGCGCGGCGGCGCCGAGGTCGAAACCATCGGTCAGGGCGAAGCCGATCAGCAAGACGCCAACCAGTACCCACCAGATCAGTTTGAGGCTTTCATAGTCGAACATCATTGTGCTCCTCAGACCAGGGCCGGCTGTGTGGCGTGGGCGAGTGATGCCTCGCGTTCCAGGTGATAGCGACCGGTATGCAGGCTGCTCGGACCCAGTCGGGCGAACTTGATCATCAGGTACATCTCGATCACCAACAGCACGCTGTAAAACGCGACCAGCGCCAGCAGAGAACCCCAGACATCACCGGTCGAAATGCTTGAAGCGGACAGATGGGTCGGGAGTATTTCGCCGACAGACCAGGGCTGACGACCATGCTCCGCGACAAACCAGCCGGTTTGCGTGGCGACCCACGGCAGCGGCAGGCTGAACAGCGCCCACTTGAGCAACCAGGGTTTGCTCATTTCGTTCTTGCGGGTAGACGCCCAGAACGCACAGACGAACAAGGCCAGCATCAGGAAGCCGCTGAGTACCATCAGGCGAAAGGTCCAGAAAATCGAAGATACGCCGGGGATGGAGTCCAGCGCAGCCTGTTTGACTTGTTGGTCGCTGGCATCGACCACTTTGTCCGTGTATTTCTTGAGCAGTAAACCGTAGCCCAGATCTTTTTTCACGGCGTTGAAGGCAGAGACTGTCTGTTCGCTTTTATCCCCTGCGCGCAGTTGCCGAAGCAGGTCATAGGCAACCATGCCATTGCGGATCCGTACCTGATGCTGGGCCACCAGGTCCTTGATGCCTGTCACCTGTGTGTCTAGCGATCGCGTGGCAATAATCCCCATGACATAAGGAATCTTCACCGCGTAATCGGTACGTTGTTCGGCCTGATTCGGCAGCCCGAACAGCGTAAAGGCTGCAGGTGCGGCCTCGGTATCCCACTCGGCCTCGATCGCCGCGAGCTTGGTTTTTTGAACATCGCCGATTTCATACCCAGACTCGTCGCCCAGAATGATGACCGAAAGAATCGATGCCATGCCGAAGGCCGACGCGATGGCAAAGGAGCGCCGCGCGAACCCGATATCGCGGCCCTTGAGCAGGTACCAGCTAGAAATGGCCAGGACAAAAATCGCGCCGGTCACGTAGCCGGACGCAACGGTGTGGACGAACTTGACCTGTGCCACGGGGTTGAACAACAAGGCGCTGAAACTGGTCAGCTCCATCCGCATAGTGGTGAAGTTGAACTCTGCCCCGATTGGATTTTGCATCCAGCCGTTGGCGATCAAGATCCACAATGCCGACATGTTCGAGCCGATCGCGACCAGCCAGGTGACCCCCAGATGCTGGACTTTGCTCAGGCGATCCCAGCCAAAAAAGAACAGGCCGATAAAGGTCGATTCCAGGAAGAACGCCATCAAGCCTTCAATCGCCAACGGAGCACCGAAAATGTCGCCGACGTAATGGCTGTAGTACGCCCAATTGGTGCCGAACTGAAACTCCATGGTCAGGCCGGTGGTGACACCCAAGGCGAAGTTGATGCCGAACAGCTTGCCCCAGAACCGGGTCATGTCCTTGTAGACCTGCTTGCCGGTCATCACATAGACCGACTCCATGATGGCCAGGAGGAAGGTCAAACCCAAGGTCAGAGGGACGAACAGAAAGTGATACAGCGCCGTCATAGCGAATTGCAGTCGAGATAAGTCGACGACTGATTCCGAGATCATTGGGGGGGCTTCTCCGGAGGTGTAGGAGTGGGGCCAAGCACGTGCTGGCCTACTTTGACGCCGTCATCCATGACCTCGACCGGAGCGCTGAACCAGATGCTTCGGATCCCCAACAACAAGATGAGCTTGATAAGCAATATCAGGCCAATTTCCTTCATTAATGGTTTTTTTAGAAAATCGAAGGGGCCTGGCATGATGGGCACTCGCAGGGATGGCGGAATTGTCCCGACGGCGAAGACGGCCAACCTTGACTCAGATCAATATTCTCGGCCTCGATGGGAGCGACGAAACGTCACACTCGAACAGCGGCAGTGCCCACTCATGCCAAGCGCGAGGACTTCTGCATCAGTGGAAGGCAATGATCTGCCATGGCGCTATCCGAGGGTTTCCCGCAAAATACGCCCTCCCGGATTTTGAGTGACCTCATCATGCATCGAGTCGGATTCTTCGTTTGCCATGGCCATGATGCTCTTGATCTTGCCGGCCCCCTTTCGGCGTTCAATCAGGTGGTCACCGCCGCCGGCCATACCCCCTATGATCTCCAGGTCATCTCGCAGGCGGGAGGGTCAGTGCCTGGCAATACTGGCCTTCCGATCGAGACCCAGTCGGCAGGTAGGCGCAGGTTTGACACCATCCTGTTCATTGGTGGCGATATCGAGCCGATGCGGACAGCGGAAAACATCGCCGCCGCCAAGAAACTGGGGGCCAAGGCCTCGCGGGTGGGAAGCGTGTGTACCGGGGCATTCCTGCTGGCGGAAACCGGCCTGCTGGACGGACGCCGGGCCACGACGCACTGGCTGTACGCCGCTCAATTGCAGTCGCGCTTCCCTGGCATCAAGGTCGGGGGGAACAGTATTTATATAGCGGACGGACATATCTGGACATCCGCGGGCATCGCCGCCGGCATCGACCTGGCGCTTGCCATGATCGAACAGGATATGGGCGCGGAAGTGGCGCGTGCCACCGCCAGGCTGCTGGTCGTGCCCTATCGTCGACCGGGAGGCCAGTCGCAATTCTCCGCCATGTCACAAATGGAGCCGGAGTCGGATCGCATCCGCATCGCGCTGAATTTCGCCAGGGAACATCTGGCTGAAGCGCTACCTGTCGAGCGGCTCGCCGATGCGGCCAGATTGAGCCTGCGACAATTCGGACGGGCCTTTCGCCGGGAAACCGGTGAAACGCCGGCCAAGGCGGTCGAGCGCTTGCGCGTTGAAGCGGCGTGCCTGCGCCTGCGCGATGGCAGCGAACCGATCGAACAGATTGCCCTGGCGGTGGGCTTCAGCGATCCGGAACGGATGCGCAGGGCCTTCGTCAAACTGCACGGACATCCGCCGCAATCGGTCCGTCGCGAGAGCCGATTGAGCGGTGAGCGCGGATAGATCGACGCCCTATCCGCGCGCGTAGCCTAGTCAGTGGCCACCAGGGCCACTGTTGTCAGAACCGGGCGCTCAACGCGCGTCAGGTTTCAGGGGGCCGTAATCACTCCACATGTCGCGGTGCAGCTTCCAGACGCCACCCTGCTTCAGGAAGACCAGGATCTGTTTACCGCGAAACTTGAGCGCGCCACTGTGATCACGGACATCGGCCTCCGAAACTTCGGTAACCGCCTGATCGTCACCGTAGAACTCGTAATTGCTGAAAGATACGCTGCCAGGCTGGGATCCGGCATAGCCCTTGGCGAAGTATTCGGTGATTGCGCGGGCGCCGATAACTCGGTCGCCCCCGGGCGGCAAGAGGGCGCCATCCTCCGTATAGAGGCGACCTATCGCCTCATAGTCACCCCGCGCGAAGGCCTGCGCCCATCGGGCGTTCTCGGCCTTGATGGCCGCTTCCGGCGGACGCTGTGGTTCACCGGCGGTGGCCGGCAGGATAAAGGCGAAAAAGGAGAAGCCGACTGCAAGGGCAGCCGCACAAGGACGGATCTGTCGCATCTGATGATTTCCGATATTGGCTTGAATGGAAGAGGGCTGCACCCGATTGGGCAGGTGCAGCCCACATTGCCTGGCAGCGTTTCAGCGAACGCCGGGTATTCGCGCGAGCCCCTTGGATGCACCGGGCAGTTCTTTGTCGACCATCGCGATGACTTCTGGCCGAGCGTCCCTGGGATGACCGGAATGGAACGGCGGAGCGGGGTCATATTCGATCGCCAGTTGCGTGAATTCGGCGGCCTGTTGACCACGCAACTTCGCGGCAACACGAAGCGCGAAGTCGATGCCCGCCGTCACGCCGCCGCCGCTCATGAATCGGCCGTTGTCGTCCTCGACGAAGCGATCAGGAACAGCGATGGCTCCGTATTCAGTCAGCTTGTTGACGAAGGCCCAATGGCAGGCGCTGCGCTTGCCCTTGAGAATGCCCGTGGCGGCGAGCACGAGCGATCCGTTGCAGACCGACGTAATATGCTTGGCGCTTTCCGCCAGGCGCAGGATCTGTGCCTGGTACTCCGGCCGCATCGGTGCCGACAAATCAGAGCCGCCTGGGACCAGGAGCAGGTCGGTCCTCTCAATGTCGGCCAGTCGTTCAGTGTTGCCATACACGACCCCGAATTCGAGGGTCACATTGCCGCCATTGAGGCTCGCATAACGAACCTTGGTATTGGGTAGCCGGTGAAAAATCTCGCTGGGGCCGGCGAAATCGAGCAGCGTGCCGCCGTCGTAATTCACGATCAGAATATTCAGCGGTTCGTTCGGGGCCAGCTCTCCCCCGCTGCCGGCCTGCGCAAGAGCGGGAGCGGCACGGCCAAGCAGGGCTCCGCCGCCCAGGAGGGAGCCGAGGGTGACGATGCCGCCGAACTTGAGCACATCGCGGCGGGAACTCCCCGTGCTGAGCGGGCGCTCACCGGTGGCGTTGTTTTCGCTATGGTCGGTCACGATAACTTCTCCTTTAAAGTTGCGAGGCACCGCCATCGACCACCAGTTCGGTGCCGACCACATAGGAAGATTCGTCGCTGGCGAGATAGAGCGCCGCGTACGCAATGTCCTCGGCCTTGCCCATGTGGCCCACCGGAACCGCCTGGGCGAACTCGGCCTTACGCTCGCGAACCCACTCATCGGACATCCCCCACTTGCTGATCAGGGGCGTGTCCATCGCACCGGGCGCAATCGCGTTGAAGCGGATTTTCCGGTCGAGGAACTCGTAGGACCAACTGCGCGCCAGTGATCGCACGGCCGCCTTCGCCGCGGCGGTCAGGGAGATGCCATGCTTGCCGGTCTGCGCGACGAAGGAGGTGTTGAGAATGACCGAAGCGCCCTCCCGCAAGTCAGGCAGCACCGCCTGAAGCGTGACCACCACGCCCTTGACGTTGATGTCCATGATTTCCTCATAGAGATCGTCGTCGATGTCGTTGAGTGCCGACGGGAATGCTCGACCGGCGTTGGCAAACACGACATCCAGGCCGCCGAACCGCTCTTTCACCTCGGCGGCAATCGCCCGCATATCCTTGAGCGAACGTACGTCGCCCTGGAGTACCAGCGCGTTCTCGCCCAGCTCGGCCTGCACACGCTCAAATACGGCAACATCGCGACCGGTCACCGCGACCCGCGCGCCTTCTGCAATGAAGAGCCTGGCGGTGGCGAGACCGATGCCACTGGTACCGCCGGTGATCAAAACCGATTTGTTCTTGAGCCTCATCTTCTGTCCCCTTCTCTGCCTCGTGATTGGTCAAGCCGAAAGGTCATGGCGTCATCACGGTTATGCGCATGTCTGCGCTCGATTTCCCGGGCAAAGTATGGAAACAGCACCTTGATGGCGTAAAGGTCGTATAACCCTCAAAAAACGCCACATAGGGGGTATGCAATGAGTGTGGATCGGTTATCAGATCGAGTTCAAATGGGTGTTACAGTGGAGTGTAATTTCGAAAGACACTTCAATTTTCACTCCATATAAAAATCAATATTAACCATTAAACTCAAACGGTTAAGGAAGACATGCCTCAAGAAAGGCTCGACCTGTTACGACTTCCAAAACCCATCCGAGATCCTGTCAGCGACCTGGTCAGGGCGCTCAATGCCGCCAGCACCGTCGCAGACCTGGAGGCTGAAAGGGCCATTCAGATTACGTTTATCGGCGGTTTGGAAAGTGCCAAGCGCTTGCGGCCAGCCGATATCGAAGCGCTCTACATCATTTTTGACGATGCCGTGGAGGCGAAGCTGAAGCAGCTGTCATGAGTTTCAGTCCACGGCTAACAGCACATACGGTGCCTACCTTCGTGACCCGGATGGCAACAAGATCCATATCGCCCATCGTGGTTAGAAATAATTTCAGGCACCCACGGAGCTCACCGCTGAAGCCTCAACGCAACCTCAACGGATCCACCAATCCCACCGCAATCACCATCCCCACCAGATCCGGGAGGCTCTGCGCCTCCATGCGCTTCATGACCCTGGAGCGATACAGGTCGATGGTCTTCACACTGACCCCCAACTGCTCGGCTATTTCCCGGTTGGCGTAACCCTGCACCAACGGTAACAACACATCGCGCTCTCGCGGGGTCAGGCTGTCCAGCCGGGCCTGGACCCGGGCCTGTCCTTCGCTCAGCGTCTGGCTGTCGTCGGCCCGGCTCAAGGCCTGCTGCACGCTGTCGAGCAGCAACTGTTCGTTATAGGGCTTTTCGATAAAGTCGTGGGCACCGGCCTTGAACGCCCGCACCACGATCGGCACATCGGCATGGCCACTGACAAAGATCACCGGCAAGCGGATATCCCGCGCCCTCATCTCTTCCTGCACATTCAAGCCGCCCATGCCCGGCATGCGCACATCCAGCAGCACGCAGGCATTGAGGCGGGCATCGCAGGCCTCGAGAAAGTCCCGTCCACTGGTGAAGGGCAGCGCCTTGAGGCCGACCGACTCCAGCAGCCAGACCGTCGAGTCGAGCATGCCCTGGTCATCGTCAACCACATAGACCAGCTGCTGCGCCACACTCACCATTGCGTTACTCCTGTTGTTGTTCTTTTCGGCCGGCACCTTATTGCGCCGGCAAACGGCAGCGCATCCGCAGGCCGCTGGCCATGGGCTGCGCCTGCAACTCACCACCAAAGCCTTCGAGGATGCTGCGACTCATCGACAGCCCGAGGCCCAGGCCGTTGGCCTTGCTGGTGTAGAACGGGGTGAAGATCTGTTCCAACTGCGCCGGGGAAACACCGGGGCCCTGGTCGCTGACACTCACCTCCACGCCACCATCAGCACCGCGCTCGGCCGCCAGGATAATCCGCGACGCCTGCCGCGGGTGCACCTCGCGGTTGGCATCGATGGCGTTGCGCAACAGGTTGAGCAATACCTGCTCCAGCAGCACCCGGTCGGCATAAACCGGCGGCAGATTATCCGGCAGGCGCTCCTCGATCGTCACCTGGCAGGCACTGGCTTCCCAGGCACACAAGCGCACCGTGTCACGACCCACTTCGCTGATATCCAGGGCCTGCATGCGCCGCCGCCCTTTGCGCAGGAACGCACGCAGCCGCTTGATCACCTCGGAGGCGTGATTGGCGTGTACGGCGATACGCTCCAAGCCCTGGGCTACCCGCTCGACCGCCTGCGGATTGCTATCCAGGGCCTGCAAATAACGCTGGCTGGCACTGGCGTAATTGACCACCGCCGCCAATGGCTGATTCATCTCGTGGGCGATGCCCGAGGCCAGCTCGCCCAGGGTCACCAGCCTTGCGGTGTGGGCCAGTTCGTCCTGATGGTGACGCTGCTGGGCCTCGCGCAATTCGCGCTCGGTCTGGTCGTGAGCGACCAGGGAGTAGAAACGTTCGCCGCTGGCCGAGCGATGCGCCAGCAGCATCAGGGATACCGGCACCGAGGTAGCGCCATCGAGGGCTTGCAAGCGGGCCTCGATGCTCCAGCGACCATCCCGTTCGGCACGACTCCACCCCTCGCGCTGCAGAGCCGCCAAGACATCGGCGGCCAGAAATTCGCCCAGGCTCGGCATCGCCGACTGCTCGCCGAGCTTGAGGGTGCGCCGGGCCGCCGGGTTGAGATAAGTGACATCGCCACTGGGCTCGATGAACAACACCGGGTCAGGATTGGCTTCCACCACCTCCGCCAGCCGGTGCTTGTTTTCCTCGGCCTGGACCCGGGCGGTGATGTCCCGGGACACACTCACCACTTCCACCACCGACCCGGTATAGGTTTCGCGGATCGCGCGGCAGGCGGTCTCGAACCACCGGTAATGACCGTCGCGATGACGGATGCGATAGGTCATGGTGTGATAACCGTCCTGCTCCAGGGCATCACGGGTGCGGTGCATCAGGCCGGCCAGGCCCTGGGGATGGAACAGGCTGTGGGCCGGGCGGCCGCGCAACGCTTCGGGCCAATAACCGAGCAAGGTCCAGGACGCCGGGGAGGCATCGAGAAAACAGCCATCGGGGGTATGCCGGGAAATCAGGTCGGTGGTGTTTTCCGTGATCAGGCGATAGAGACGCCTGGCCGTGGCCGACTCGCGCTCGGCAAGGACCTGTGCGGTGGCTTCGCGACAACGCGCCAGCACACGGTTCTCCCGCGGCTCGGGAATAAAGGTCCAGATCAGGATCCGCTGCTCGAATTGCGCCTCGACCCCTTCGATGGCCCGTTGCTGTTCCAGGCAGGCCCGCACCAGCGGCAGATGATTGACCGGCAACAGGCTCATGGCATCGGCCAATGGCTGTTGTTCGAGCAACGCCAGCAGCGCCCCGTTGAGCGCCAACGGTCGTGCCCCGGCATCGAGCAGCAGGCTCGGCTGCGGATCATGTTCCAGTAAAGGCGAACCCTGCACCAGGCCAATGGAGGCGGACATCATCGCGGCCACCACCTGGAGAAAGGCCGGGCCGGCAGCGACTTCACGGGCAGTGCAGAGGTCATGATTTGAGCCTTGAAATTTTTATAGTAGATATACTATACAACTCAGGTAGTACTTCCATACCTATCCGCAAACATTATATAAAACACCCCGGATAAGTCATCGAGGGGTCGGTAAAGACCGAACGCCTCGGACATAGAGCTAATAATCAGCCACCGGGTACCCGAACCATGTCCATCTACGAGCAAGGCCTCGCGCCAACGGCCGTCAATCATATTGCCCTGTCTCCGCTCAGCTTTATCGAGCGTACTGCCAAGGTCTACCCCGACTACCCCGCCGTGATCCACGGCTCGATCCGCCGCACCTGGGCCCAGACCTACGCACGCTGCCGGCGCCTGGCCTCGGCACTGGCCGGACGCGGCATCGGTCGTAATGACACAGTGGCGGTGATGCTGCCGAACATACCGGCCATGCTCGAAGCCCACTTCGGCGTGCCGATGATCGGCGCGGTACTCAACGCCCTCAACGTGCGCCTGGATGCCGAAGCCATTGCCTTCATGCTGGCCCATGGCGAAGCCAAGGTACTGATCGCCGATCGCGAGTTCCATGACGTGGTGCAGGCCGCCATCGGCATGCTCGACCACCCGCCGCTGGTGATCGATGTCGATGACCCGGAATACGGCGAAGGCCAGGCCGTCAGCGACCTGGACTATGAAGCGCTGCTGGCCGAAGGCGATCCGGCCTACGACTGGCAGTGGCCGCAGGACGAATGGCAGGCCATCGCCTTGAACTACACCTCCGGCACCACCGGCAATCCCAAGGGCGTGGTCTATCACCATCGCGGCGCCTATCTCAGCTCCCTCGGCAACCAGATGATCTGGAGCATGGGCAACCACCCGGTGTACCTCTGGACCTTGCCGATGTTCCACTGCAACGGCTGGTGCTATCCCTGGGTGGTCACCGCGATGGCCGGGGTGCATGTGTTCCTGCGCCGGGTCGACCCGCAGAAGATCCTCAACCTGATCCGTGAACACCAGATCACCCACCTGAGCGGCGCGCCGATCGTGCTCAACGCCCTGGTGAACATGCCCGAGTCGGCCAAGGCCGCGATCGATCACCCGGTCAACGCCCTGGTCGCCGGCGCCGCACCACCGGCCAAGGTGATTGGCGCCGTGGAAGCCATGGGTATCAAGGTCACCCACGTCTACGGCCTGACCGAGGTCTATGGCCCGGTGACCATCTGCGCCTGGCATGAGGCCTGGGATGAACTGCCGCTGGAAGAACGCGCGCAGGTCAAGGCACGCCAGGGCGTGCGCTACCAGACCCTGGAAGGGCTGATGGTGGCCGATCCGAAAACCCTGGAGCCGGTCCCCGCCGATGGCCAGACCATCGGCGAGATCTTCATGCGCGGCAACACGGTGATGAAGGGTTACCTGAAGAACCCCAGCGCCACGGCCGAAGCCTTCGAAGGCGGCTGGTTCCACACCGGCGACCTGGCGGTGACCCATCCGGATGGTTACGTGGAGATCCGCGACCGGCTCAAGGACATCATCATTTCCGGCGGTGAGAACATCTCCACCATCGAACTCGAAGGCGTGCTCTATCGCCACCCGGCGGTGCTGGAAGCCGCGGTGGTGGCCCGTCCGGATGAAAAATGGGGGGAGACACCATGCGCCTTCATCACCCTCAAGGCCCATCACCCGGACGTGCGTGAAGCCGAGATCATCAGCTTCTGTCGCGAGCATCTGGCCGGTTTCAAAGTTCCGCGGACCGTGATCTTCACCCAGTTGCCCAAGACTTCGACCGGCAAGATCCAGAAGTTCGTCCTGCGCGATATGGCGAAAAACCTCTAGCCTTGCCCTATCCTCCCCGGCCGTTGTCGACGTCCGGGGTAATACGCATCGCCCATGGCGCGGCCGCGGCCGTGTCTCCATCCCCTGTTTGCAGGATGTTTAACGCCATGCCCGAGTTCAACGCCCCCCTGCGCGACATGCGCTTCGTATTACATGAAGTTTTCAACGCCAGCCAACTCTGGGCCCGCCTGCCGGCCCTGGCCGAGACTGTCGATGCGGAGACCGCCGACGCGATTCTTGAAGAGGCGGCCAAGGTCACCGGCAATCTGATCGCCCCCCTCAACCGTAGCGGCGACGAAGAAGGCGCCCAATGGCACGGCGGCCAGGTCAGCACCCCGAAAGGCTTCAAGGACGCCTATGCCACCTATCTCGAAGGCGGTTGGGTCGGCCTCAGCGGCAACCCGCAGTTCGGCGGCATGGGCATGCCGAAGATGCTCGCCGTGCAATTCGAAGAAATGCTCTACGGCGCCAACTCCAGTTTCGCCCTGTATTCGGCGCTGACTTCCGGCGCCTGCCTGGCCATCGACGCCCATGCCAGCGAGGCGCTGAAAGAGCGCTTCCTGCCGCTGATGTACGAGGGCCGCTGGGCCGGCTCCATGTGCCTGACCGAAGCCCATGCCGGCACCGACCTGCGCCTGATCCGCACCCGCGCCGAACCCCAGGCCGACGGCAGCTATCGCATCAGCGGCAGCAAGATCTTTATCACCGGCGGCGAACAGGACCTGACCGAGAACATCATCCACCTGGTGCTGGCCAAGCTGCCGGATGCACCGCCAGGCGCCAAAGGCATCTCGTTGTTCCTGGTGCCGAAGATCCTCGTCGAGGCCGAAGGCAGCCTGGGCGCCGCCAACGCTGTCAGCTGCGGCTCGATCGAGCACAAGATGGGCATCAAGGCTTCCGCCACCTGCGTGATGAACTTCGACGGTGCCAGCGGCTGGCTGATCGGAGAAGCCAACAAGGGCCTGGCGGCCATGTTCACCATGATGAACTACGAGCGCTTGTCCATCGGCATCCAGGGTATCGGTTGCGCCGAAGCGTCCTACCAGAACGCCCGGAGCTATGCCCGCGAACGCATTCAAAGCCGCGCCCCGGGCGGGGCAGTGGCCAAGGACCAGATCGCCGACCCGATCATCGTCCACCCCGACGTGCGGCGCATGCTGCTCAGCATGAAGGCCATGACCGAAGGCGGCCGCGCGTTCGCCAGCTATGTCGGCCAGCAACTGGACCTGGCCAAATTCTCCGACCAGCCTGATGAGCGGCACAACGCCGAGGCCCTGGTCGCCCTGCTGACCCCGGTGGCCAAGGCGTTCTTCACCGACACCGGCCTGGACAGTTGCATCCACGGCCAACAAATTTTCGGCGGTCACGGCTATATCCGCGAATGGGGCCAGGAACAGTTGGTGCGGGACGTGCGCATCGCGCAGATCTACGAAGGCACCAACGGTATCCAGGCCCTCGACCTGCTGGGCCGCAAGGTGCTGGGAAACGCAGGTGTCGCCTTGCGCCTGTTCATCGCCGAGATCCGCCACTACGCCGCGCAGCCCGGCGTAGCCTACGCCGACGATCTGCTGGACGCGGTGCAACGCCTGGAAAGCCTCAGCGACTGGTTGCAGGAGCAGGCCGTGGACGACCCCAACACCATCGGCAGTGCCTGCGTCGAATACCTGCACCTGTTGGGTTATGTCGCCTACGCCTATCTCTGGGCGCGCATGGACCGGGTCGCGCAGGACAAGCACAGCGAGGAACCTGGATTTTACGGAGCGAAACGGGCAACCGCGCGGTTCTATTTCAGCCGGTTGCTGCCGCGCATCCTGAGTCTGGAACAGAGCATCCGCGCGGGCAGCGCTTCATTGTTCGGACTGGAGGCCGAGCAGTTCTGAGGCGGCGCGGCGGCGAGTGAGATCCGTCATCACCTTGCCGCCGGCTTTGTTCCAACGGGCGAACTGCTGATCCGCACCCGCCATGTCTTCGGCGTTGACCAGGTCGAAACGCCGATAAAAAATTCATAAATTTTTACTCGCCATTTTCTCTCACATTTGGTTACATTCGCCGAAATAACCACGGAGAACTCCTATGGACCCCAGCTCTAGTAGGCCGGTCACACTGACTGGAATGGTGCCGCCTGGCAGGTAGGACTGACCCTGGTTGATCTCCCCCGCTCGAACGCCCCGCGCTTTACGCAATTCCCTTCCGTGTGACCTCCAAGCAACCCGGACCGACCTCGGTCAGCGGTTGAACAACCCAATTTATTGCGTTTCCCGTAACGCCAGGAATGCCTGTCATTTCGTCTCCAACAAAGCCCACGGATTGTGGCCAGGAGAAGGAAGACCCGTGCTCGCCTGTCCGATGGGAATCGAAAGCGGCTGCCAATGCCACGCTTTGGAGGAACTCACCATGTCCAACTTGAATGCCCAATCCGCTGTCCTCGACAGCGCCCATATCGGCGATATCCGCGGAGCCTTCGGCACCATCCGCCATGACGATGTCGCCCCACGCAACGGCTGGATGCATCGCCTCAAAACCCTGATGGCCATCCTCGGCCCAGGCCTGATCGTCATGGTCGGCGACAACGACGCCGGCGCCTTCAGCACCTACGGCCAGGCCGGCCAGAACTACGGCACGCTGTTGCTGTGGACCCTGGCCCTGCTGATCCCGGTGCTCTACGTCAACCAGGAGATGGTCCTGCGCCTCGGTGTGGTGACCGGTGTCGGCCATGCCCGCCTGATCCTCGACCGCTTCGGCAAGTTCTGGGGCGCGTTCAGTGCCATCGACCTGTTTATCCTCAACGCCCTGACCATCGTCACCGAGTTCATCGGCATCAGCCTGGGGATGGATTTCCTCGGGGTGCCCAAGGTGGCCGGCGTGTGCCTGGCAGCGGTGTTCATCATGCTGGCGGCGTGCACGGGCAACTTCCGGCGCTTCGAACGGTTCGCCCTGGTCCTGGTCTTCGGCAGCCTGCTGCTGGTGCCGATCTTCCTGATGATCCACCCGCCCATGACCCAGGTGGCCCATGACTTCTTCACCCCGCAACTGCCGGCTGACGGCAAGCTGTCGGAAGTGTTGCTGCTGATCATCGGGATCGTCGGCACCACCGTGGCGCCCTGGCAGTTGTTCTTCCAGCAAAGCTATGTGATCGACAAGCGCATCACCCCACGCTTCATCAAGTACGAACGCGCCGACCTGTGGCTGGGCATCGCCCTGGTGGTGATCGGCGCGGTGGCGATGATTGCCTTCACCGCGCAGGTCTTCGTCGGTAACCCGGAGTTCGGCAACTTCACCGACGCCGGTGCCATCGCCGCCGGTATCGCCAAGTACCACGGGCGCCTGCCGGGCGTGCTGTTCGCGGTCGCCCTGATCGACGCCAGTATCATCGGGGCCATGGCCGTGTCGCTGTCGACCGCTTACGCCCTGGGTGATGTCCTGAGCCTGAAGCACTCGCTGCACCGCAAACCCGGCGATGCCAAGGGCTTCTACCTGATGTACTGCGGCCTGATCGCCGTCGCCGCCGCCCTGGTGCTGATCCCCGGCGTCCCGCTGGGCCTGCTGACCAACGCGGTACAGACCCTGGCCGGCGTCCTGCTGCCCAGCGCCACGGTGTTCCTGTTGCTGCTGTGTAATGACAAGGAAGTACTCGGCCCCTGGGTAAACAAGCGCTTCACCAATCTGGTGACCGCGGTCATCGTCGCGATACTCGTGCTGTTGTCCGTGGTCCTGACCTCGGCCGTGGCCTTCCCGGACATGTCCGGTGAAACCATCACCGATATCCTGATTGGTGGCGGTGTCGTGGGCCTGGTCATCGCCATCGCTGTCAACGTGCTGCATGCCCGCGAAGCCGTGGACAAGGTGGGCCTGCCCCACAAAACACCCCCCGTCACCCAGGAAATGATGCACTCCTGGCGCATGCCACCCCTGAACAAACTCAAGCCCATGATCCTGTCACAACGCAATCGGATCTGGATGGGCGTACTGCGCGGCTATCTGGTCGTCGCCATGGGCATGGTGATTTTCAAGGTGGTGCAATTGGCGATGGCGTAAAGGCTTTGCGTTGAACGTACCGATGAATCGGACCGAACGGAGCCCTGCCCTGAGCAAGGCTCCGCTCGGTTGATCGATCGGCCTGCGGAGTGATGGAGATCAGCAGAAGGTCCTGGAATAAGACCGATAATGAAAGATTCTTCAGGCCGGGTCGTTCCTGTCGGCTCGATTCCCGAACCGTCATTCAATGATGTCATAATGACGCGCGACCAGTCGGTCACCGGGTAAACGCCAATAAAATTGCCGATGAAGTGCCTATGAACAACGCCAGAACACAATCAGGTTTTACCCTGATCGAAATGATGATCACGGTCGCCATTGTCGCGATCCTCGCCGCCATCGCCCTTCCGGCCTATAACAGCTACATCACCAAGAGCAACCTCAAGTCAGCCGAGGCGGATCTGGTCGCATTGAGCCTCAACCTGGAAAACTATTACCAGAAACAGTTGGTGTACCCGGTCTCGACCGCCAGCGGTGTCACCCAGATCCAATGCGTGCTGCTTGGCAGCCCGTCGCCCTGCACCAGCCCGACGTCAGGCTGGCAACCCAGCCAGTCCAGCAATTTCAGCTATTCCCTCAGTTCCACCGCCACAACCTACACTGTGACCGCCACGGGTACCGGCGCCACTGTCAGTGGCTGCGTCCTGACACTGGACCAGGGTAACAATCGCAACCTCTCCTCCTGCAGTCCGTATAACAGTTGGCTGTAATGCATAGCCGTGGCTTCACTCTGATCGAGTTGATGATCACGATTACCGTGTTCACGCTTTTGCTGGTAGTAGGGGTGCCCTTGACCCAGTCGTGGACCAACAGCGCCTATCAGCGCGATGCCGCCGGTCTCTTGAGACAAGGGATCAGCCGCGCCAAGTCGATCGCCCTGCGCAACCCGGGCAAGGTACAGGACACCGCACCCGCCGCCGTGCTGTGCGTCTCCGGCCAGAGCCTCAAGTTATTGAGCCTCACTCCCGGGCAGACCATCGATTGTACCGTGACCACACAGATCCTCTGGAGTACCCCGCTTCCGACTGCCGCCGTTCTCCAGGTCGCAAACGTCAACCTGGCCTGCGTCGCCTTCAGCAACCGCGGTTTCGCGGTCAGCAGCGGCTCATGCACCACCGGTACCATTCAAGTCACGGCAGGCAGCGAGATTGCAGTCAATGTCCCGCTCATATAGATCGGCTGCGAAGCCACAACGCGGCGATATCCTGATCGAGGCACTGGTCGGCATCCTGCTGATGGCAATCATCGGCCTGGGGATCACCTATATCGCGTCGAGGGCGGCGGTGAGCCAGCGCGACATGAAACTGGAAAATATCGTGGTCAGCCAGATGCGCAGCCTGCTGGAGCAGAATGGCGCGCTGTTGTGCACGACCAACGCCGCCCTGCTCGTCGTGTCCCTCCCCACCCAGACCACGCCCCAGCCGATCGTCGCGACCTGCACCAGCCCCCCTGCCGTCACCGTCGGCACCAGCGTCCTCACCGGCGGCGCACCGCAGAGTTCGGTGGTGCTGACCACCCGCACCCAGGACAGCGGTATTTTTGGCGGCATCATCCGCGTCGGAGACGAGCCATGAGCCGCGCGCAACGTGGCTTCACGATGATCAGCCTGATGGTCGGCACGGTCATTTCCCTGCTCAGTATCCTGGCCATGCTCTCGCTGTATAAAAACCTGGTCTATAGCACGGTGACATCGCTCCAGAGCGCCAGCCAGGATGGCCAGGTCGCCTCGGGACTGCTGACGGCCCAACGTGAACTGATGAATGGCGGGTTCTGGAGTGGCAGCCCCACCGCGCGCGCCACCTCCGATATCGACAACAATTTCGTGCTGCTGTCCGGCGCCACCCTGACCAATGGCACCCTGACCGGCACCGCCACCGCCCAGGCCAACTTCCCGACCCTGACCAGCGCCGCGCCGAACGGCACCACCGGCAACGCGATTGTCTGGTCCTATCAGACCAGCTCAGCGGCCGTAGCCAGTTGTGCCGGGCTGCTGGTCAGCAACGGCGCCCTGATCAGCATCAATAGCGGGGCCACTTGTACCCAGGCCTCGGCGCAATGGGGCAGCGCGACCTGGACCAGCACCACACTGATCGCCGCCGGCCAGGGCACCACGCCGTTCTCGGTCGGCTTCGCCACCTGCTGGCCTTACGGCCGTAACACCGACACCACCAATACCGCCTATCGCCTGCAAATCACCCTGAGCGCCAACAACAGCACACTGGATCCCAATAGCACCAACCCGCAGCCCGCCTACGTCCAAAGCAAGGCGACGGCGTGCCTGATCAATTTCGAAAAACCCTCTTCCTGACCGAGCCCCCGATGCCAGCCCGATCGTTTTCCCAATCGCCGCGCGCCGCTCAACGCGGCATGGCCGCAACGCTGATGATCCTGTTCGTCGGCATGGCCCTGACCGTGACCGCCCTGGGGATGATGTACGGCATACGCGGCGCCCAGCAGCAACAACTGGCGGCACACGCCACTTCGCCGGCGGAATCGCGGGTCTGGAGTGGCGTGGAATGGGTGCGCCTGTACTTGCAGGCGCAATTGCAGCAGGACAGCACCCTGGCCAATGTGACCGTCGGCAACCTGCCGATCAGCGCCAGCGGGCTCAGTGCGCAGATCCTTTCCAAGGTCGCCAGCGGTGGCAGCACGCTGGTCACCGCCACCATCACCGCCACCAACACCCTGGCGACCAACACCGTGCAAGTGGTCTACCTGCTGACGCCGGCCAGTGCCGCGAGCTCGCCTCCCAGCGGTAATCTGCCGCCGGCGTTGCAGTTCAACGGCAACTTCAACTACAGCGGTGGCAGCCTGTCGATCACCAACGGCAGCACCCTGGCGAACATCGCCGTAACCGGTGTGCTGACCATTTCCAACGGCTCGACCGCCTATGTCTCCGGCTGCGCCAAGGGCGGCATCAACCTCAGCGGTGGCGGCATCGCGAACAACGCGACCCTCTATACCGAAGGGACCTTTGCCATGAGTTCCAGCAGCCAGCCGGTCAACCTGACGGTGGGCGCCAAGTCCATTGCGATTTCCCAGTCCGGTGGCAGTTACGTGGCGATCCAGGCAGGAGCGTTCAAGGCCAACGTGGTATCGGGCGGCTCGACGATCGGCACCGCCCTGGTCGGCGGCACGAAAAACACCGACAACTCGATCACCGCGGCCGGCAGCGGCACGGCTCTGATCACCCTCACCGACGGTACCGTCTATACCCTGGACCTGAGCAAGGTCACCCAAGCCAGCGGGGTCATCAGCACCACGGCCGGCGCCGTGCTGATCTCCGGGACCAGCAGCCTGCCCGCGAATATTTCGCTGACCTACAACTCGGTGTACGGCGGCGATATCAACTTCCTCACCGGCACCGTCGGCACCTTCTGGGGCAACACCATGGCGTTGACCGGCTACAGCGCCACCTACACCGCGCTCAAGGCCAACAGTGACGTGTCTATCCTTACCGCGACGGTGGGCCAGTTCCAGGGCGGCGGCAATTTGAGCGTGACGCAATACAACACGCCGTCGTTCACCGCCGCCAGCCAGATCGCCGGCAAGCTGCTCAACCAGAACGGCACGGCCTACACCGGCGCCGCCCTGGCGAACCTGACGCAGAACGTCGCCACCGCCTCACCCGGCCTGCCCGGCGTGCCGTACTGCAACATCACCACCGTCGCGGTGGATGTCACGCCCCTGAAAAGCCAGGCCAACTATGTGTTCGACTTTGTCGGCAACACGCCGATGCTGACCATCCAGAACGTCAAGACCGCCGCCGGTACGGCGGTGCCGGCGGGCCCCTACAACCTGGCGACCACCGATATGCGCACCCTGCTGGGGGCCAACTTCCTGATCTGCAACTATGGCAACACCAGTTGCGGCAGCAGCGCGACGCCCAGCAGCGGATGGACCTTCACCGGTATCAAGGCCATGCCGCCGGGCGTGCTCTGGTTCAATGGCAATATCACCCTCGATGGCGTGCAGAGCCTGACCCGACTCACCAATACCGTGCTCACCAACGCCAGTGTCACCCTGACCAGCAGCGGCATGGTGCCCTTGTACTCGCCGAACTTCTCCGGCTATACGAACCTGTGCGGCGGGTCGTTCTACCCGACCAACCTGTGCAACAAGACAGCGGGGACCCTGGCCACCTGGACCGACGCCTCCAACGTCAGCCACAGCGGCCTGCCCATCGGCAACATTGCCATTGAAGCCAACAGCGGACTGAGCACCAGCGGCTGGACCCTGTACGGCAACGTCATCCTCGGCGGCCTGGTCAGCACCTCGGGCGCCACCACCAATATCAAAGGCGCGCTGTCCACCGGTAACAATGGCACCAGCCCAACCACTATTTCCCAGGGCGGCATCGCCATCGACGTGTCGAGCGTCACCGCCGACCAGACCGTCACCACCCAACCCACCACGGGAAGCGGAGGCGGGGCGGTCCAGGCCTCGACGAAAGTGCGCTGGATCCGGGCGTTTTGAGTACGCCTTTATGACGACGTATTGAGTGCATAGAACTCATGCAGCTTGGCCTGTAGCAACTGTTTGTCCGGCAGGCAATCAAGGCTGGCGACAGGCTGCGGGTATTCGGAGCCGATAAAGCAGAAGTCGCGGCCCAACTCGATGAGGAAATCTTTCAGGCGCGTCAGCAATCCCTGATGCAGATCGACCTCGGCATGGCTGCCGGGGAGGCCGAGAAACTCAACCATATAGGCATCACGAAATACCTCCAGCGCATCGGGGTGAGATTGTCTCAGCACTGCCGAAGCTTTTGCCGGTTGGGTCACGTTACGCTCGAACAACGCCGCCTTGAACTGGCGCTCCAACTCACGTTTCGACCACTTCTCCTGAACCGCCATACGCAGATAAAACTCTCGTTCTTCCGGGTATTTGCTCTGGCTGAAGATGATCAGATTATGTGACCAGGATAATTGTCGCGCCAGCGGCGCGACTTTTTCTTCTACACGATAAATCTCATAGAACTGGCGCATGCGGAACAAATTCGATCGAGTAAATCCGCGTAGCCCAGGTTGCGTCCGAGCCAGATGCTCGGCCAACTGGCTGACCACTGCATCGCCCCACTCGGCCTGTTCCAGCTTATGGCTGATATAAGCACCCACCTGCCAATACAACTCGATCAGCTGGGTATTCACCGCTTGCACGGCTTGCTGCCTGGCCCCGCCAGCTCAACGATTGTTCCCGCCGCCACGCCCGGACTATAGTGCCGAGCAAGTCCAAGGCAGGAGCCTACACAGTGCACTCACGTTTTCCATTACGTCGTTTCTCCCTTTGCGCCCTGACCATCAGCCTCGCGCTCGCCGTCTGCAACGCACCGTTTGCCTCCGCCGACGCCACCCTGCCCGACGCGCCGGAAATCGGCACGGGCTATCGCACCGGCATGCTCACGCAACACGCGACCCGGCACATGGCCGCGGCAGCCAACCCCCTGGCGGCCGAAGCCGGGCGCGAGATCCTGCGCCAGGGCGGCTCCGCCGTGGATGCGGCGATAGCCATGCAAGCCGTACTGACCCTGGTGGAACCGCAAGCCACCGGCATCGGCGGCGGTGCCTTCATCATGGTCTGGGACGGCAAAAAGGTGCATGCCTACGACGGACGTGAAACCGCACCGGCAGGCGCCACCGAGAAACTCTTCCTCAACCCTGACGGCACACCAATGGCCTTCACCCAGGCACAGATCGGCGGACGTTCGGTCGGTACACCCGGGGTGATGCGCGCCCTCGAACTGGCCCATCGCACTCAAGGTCGCCTGCCCTGGGCGAAGCTCTTCGCGCCGGCCATCCGCCTGGCCGAACAGGGCTTCCCGATTTCGCCACGCCTGCACAAGCAGATCGTCGCCAGTCCGTTCCTGCCCCACTCGCCCGCCATGGCCGCCTACTTCCTCAACGCCGACGGCAGCCCGAAAGCCGTCGGCACGACGCTGAAGAATCCGAAGCTGGCCGCCGTGCTCAAACGCATCGCCAACGAAGGCACCGACGCACTCTACAAGGGTGTCATCGCCGAGGAGATCGTCGCGGCGGTCAATGGCAGCACCAACCCCGGAACGCTCTCGCTGGCCGACCTGCAAGGCTATCAAGCCAAGGAGCGCGCACCGGTGTGCTCCGACTACAAACAATGGCAGCTCTGCGGCATGCCGCCACCGTCCTCCGGCGGCATCGCCATCGCGCAGATCTTCGGCACCTTGCAGGCCTTGGAAGCGCAGGACAAACGCCAGGCCCTGGCCGCACTCGGCCCGCTGAAAAGCTCAAGTCCCGCCGGTCTCGAACCGAGCCCGCAGGCCGTGCACCTGATCGCCGAAGCCGATCGCCTGGCTTATGCCGACCGTGGCCTGTATGTCGCCGACAGCGATTTCATCCCGGTCCCGGTCGCCGGCTTGATCGACCCCGGCTACCTCGCCAGCCGCGCGCGCCTGATCGGCGAACGCAGCCTGGGCAAGGCCGAGCCCGGGGTACCGGCCGGTATCCAGGTGGCCCTGGCGCCGGACCGCTCGCCGATGCGCATTTCCACCTCGCAGATCGTCGCCGTGGACGACCAGGGCGGCGCCGTGTCGATGACCACCACGGTGGAAAGCTCGTTCGGCTCGCACCTGATGGTCGAGGGTTTTATCCTCAACAACCAGTTGACCGACTTTTCCTTCGTGCCCAGCGAAGACGGCAAGCCGGTGGCCAACCGTGTCGAAGCGGGCAAGCGTCCACGCTCGTCGATGGCCCCGACCCTGGTGTTCGACCGCAAGAGCGGCGAGTTTCTCGGCACCGTCGGCTCGCCCGGCGGCTCACAGATCATCGAGTACGTTTCCAAGACCCTGGTCGGCCTGCTGGACTGGAAACTCGACCCACAGTCGGCCATCAACCTGCCCAACTTCGGCAGCCGCAACGGCCCCACCGAACTGGAACAGGGCCTGTTCTCGCCGCAATTGGTGAAGGCACTGCAGGACAAGGGCCACGCCGTCAGCGAGATGGACATGACCAGCGGCACCCAGGCGATCATGCGCGTGCGTGATGCCAAGGGTCTGTCGTCATGGGCCGGTGGCGCCGACCCTCGCCGCGAAGGTGAAGCCTTGGGCGACTGAAACATTTAGACATACCCTAAGGCGATAGCTCTTCACAATATGTTGAGAAATCGCCCCGTATACTTTTTCAATCAACAGATTGCCTTGCGGCCCGCTTCCTCTCTATTCGGTATCACTATGCGAATGACACGCCCCTTCCTGATCCTGCTCTTGATGAGCGGCCTACTGTTCTTTTTCGGACTGGGTAACCATGAGCTGCAAGGCTCCACCGAATCCCGGGTAGCCGGGATCGCGATGGAAATGCACCTGACCGGGGATTGGGTCACCCCGCACCTGCTGGGCGAGCCTTTCCTGGAAAAACCACCTTTGAGCCTCTGGCTCGATGCCGGCGCCATCCAGCTGTTTGGCGGCAGCCCCCTGGCCGTGCGCCTGGCCTCGGCCTTCGCCGGCCTGTTCACGGTGCTCGCGCTGTTTGCATTCCTGCGCAAGATCGGGCGTCCGAGCGTGCTGGCCTGGACCGCCGCCGCCATGCTCGCCACCATGGCCAGCTACCTGGGCAACGCACGCCAGGTCGGCGAAGACGCACTGCTCAGCCTAGGGGTGACCCTGGCCCTGCTGGCCTTCTTCCGCGCCACCGAGCAACGCACACAAGGCAAGCCGACCCTGGCGGCGTGGTGTGTCTTCGCCCTGGGCATCGTGATCTCGACCCTGAGCAAGGGCGTACTGGGCCTCGCCCTGCCGGGTATCGTGATTTTCGTCTACCTGGTGAGCCAAAGCCTGATCGACAGACGCTTCAGCTTCGGCGACTGGCTGCGCCCGGCGCTGTTCACCGCGCTAGGGCTGATTCCCCTGCTGATCTGGCTGGTGCTGCTCTACCAGCGCGGCGGTATGCAAGCCGTCGGTGAAGTGCTGTGGGCCAACAGCGTGGGCCGCTTCAGCGGATCCTTCACCGCCGCCGGGCACTACGAGCCGTTCTACTACTACCTGGCCAAGCTGCCGGAAGCCTTCCTGCCCTGGAACCTGCTGGTGTACCTGGGCCTGTGGAACCTGCGCAAGCGCCTGGTAGCCAATCGTCACCTGTTGTTCGCGACTGTCTGGATCCTGGCCCAGTTCACCCTGCTGACCCTGGCTTCCAGCAAGCGCATGGTCTACCTGATGTCCATGGCCCCAGCCGCCGCCATCATCGCCGCCGAATACTCGCTGGTGATTCTCGAATGGCTGCGTCGGCGCTCGGCCACCTCCCCCTTCAGCGCCAAGCTGGTGAAACTTCACCGTCCGCTGGCGATGGGGCTGATGGCACTGGTGGTCGTCGGCTACCTGGTAGTGGCGTCGCTGGAGTCGCGCTCCGACCTCAAGAACTCCTTCAAACCGCTGACCGACCAGGTCATCGAACTGCAGGCTCACGGCAAACAGGTCGCCCTGTTCCAACCGGAGGAGCGACTGGCCTCCACCGTGTTCTATACCCAGCGCCAGCAGCAAGTGCTGATGACCGAAGCCGAGTTGACAGCCTTTCTCACAGCCTCGCCGAACAACGTGGTCATCGTCGACCAGGGGTTGAACGTGCCGACGCCGCCAGCGCCGATCAAGGTCCTGAGCACCATCACCATCGGCGGCAAGCGTCTGTATAATTTCTACGGCCAATAAATTGCCTCGCATGATCGAGCAGTAAAGAACCGGCGCCTTCGGAGCGCCGGTTTTTTTTGCCTGAAATCGACCTCACGAACAGGCAAACGACAAACAAAGCTATCCTCGTCCTCACAACGCAGAAACATGCTGTATGACAAAATATCGTTCAGCTATTTGTGTTACCGCCGATAAAAGCTCTACCAACAAATTCAGCTGGCTCCAAAAACAACACCTTCCAGCCACCCGATAGCATGCAACACAACGTTCCTGGAGGAATTCGATGAATAGCTGGTTTGGCAATATCAGCGTCAACCTGAAACTTGGCCTGGGTTTCGGCTTGGTACTGCTTCTGACCACCATCCTGGCCCTGACCGGCTGGAACAGCCTGGGTGGGCTGATCGACCGCAGCAACTGGATGAGCGACATCACCCAGCTCAACGCCTCGCTGACCAAACTGCGCGTGGCGCGCCTGCAATACATGCTGACCAACGGCGACGAAACCGCCGCCCAGAACGTCCAGGTCAACCTGCAAGCGTTCATCGATCAACAGCAGAAGCTGATCGGCAGTTTCAAGAGCCCGGAAAACCTCAAGCTGCTCAAGGAGCAGGCGGACCTCATCACGCAATACCAGCAATCGCTGAACAAGATGCGCGATGCCTATCGCACCGGTAACGGCGCACGCCAGACCATGGGCGACAACGCCGATACCGTCAGCAAGCTGATCACCGCCATCAACGATCAGGTGCTGCGCATGCAACCTGGCGAGGAAGGCCGCTTCGAACGCTTCCAGGCCATCACCCGGGCCAAGGAACAGTTCCAGCTCACCCGCTATGAAGTGCGCGGTTACGCCGCCAACAGCAACCCGGACACCGAGCAGAAAGCCTTCAATCAGCTGAGCGAAGCGATCGCCGGGCTCAAGGACCTGGAGCAAGCCTTCAGCAGCGCCGAACAAGGCTCCGTGACCCAGCTCGAGACGGCCCTGGGCAACTACCGCACCGCGTTGCAGGCCTACAAGTCCGCCAACGCCGCCGCCGTGCAGGCGCGCAAGGAAATGACCGACCAAGGCACCGACATCGTCACGCGCAGCGAAGCGCTGTATCAGATCCAGCTGGACCGGCGTGACAGCGAAAGCGCCCAGGCCCGTACCTTCCAACTGGGCAGTACGCTGCTGGCGTTGCTGGTGGGGATTCTCGCCGCCGTGGTCATCACCCGACAGATCACCCGCCCGATTCGCGAGACCCTCGGCGTGGTCGAGCGCATTGCCGCCGGCGACCTGACCCACAACCTGGTGGTGACCCGCCGTGACGAGTTGGGCGTGTTGCAACAAGGCATCCAGCGCATGGGCAGCACCCTGCGTGACCTGATCAGCGGTATCCGCGATGGCGTCACCCAGATCGCCAGCGCCGCCGAGGAACTCTCGGCGGTCACCGAACAGACCAGCGCCGGGGTCAACAGCCAGAAGATCGAAACCGACCAGGTCGCCACTGCCATGCACGAAATGACCGCCACCGTTCAGGAGGTCGCGCGCAATGCCGAACAGGCCTCCCAGGCCGCCGCGGCCGCGGATGGTGAAGCCCGTGAAGGGGACAAGGTGGTCGGCGAAGCCATTGCCCAGATCGAACGCCTGGCCACCGAAGTGGTGCGTTCGACCGAAGCCATGAGCGTGCTGCAGAAGGAAAGCGACAAGATCGGTGCCGTCATGGACGTGATCAAGGCCGTGGCCGAACAGACCAACCTGCTGGCACTCAATGCCGCCATCGAGGCAGCACGGGCCGGTGAAGCCGGACGCGGTTTTGCCGTGGTCGCCGACGAGGTACGTGGCCTGGCCCAGCGCACCCAGAAGTCCACCGAGGAGATCGAAGGCCTGGTGGCCGCCTTGCAGAACGGCACCCAGCAAGTGGCCAATGTGATGAACAACAGCCGCACCCTGACCGACAGCAGCGTGGCCCTGACCCGCAAGGCCGGCACCTCACTGGAAAACATCACCCGCACGGTGTCGAACATCCAGTCGATGAACCAGCAGATCGCCGCGGCAGCCGAGCAGCAGAGTGCGGTGGCCGAAGAGATCAGCCGCAGTATCGTCAATGTCCGTGACGTGTCCGAACAGACCGCCGCCGCCAGCGACGAAACCGCGGCGTCCAGCGTCGAACTGGCCCGGTTGGGTAGTCAGTTGCAGGCGATGGTCAGCCACTTCCGAGTCTGATAACCCCAGTCTCGCCAAGCCCACGGAAGGGAATCTGTGGCGCCAATCAGGTCGAAGAAAACAGCACTGCCTTCCACCTCGTGCATTTGCCGGCTTCATGGACCTCTTCGCGGCGGTCCGGCGTCCCGGCCAGCTCCGCTGCCCGGCTGGACGTCGTCAGGCGCAAATCGCGTTGGTAAACACCAGCCGATTGCCGAACGGATCATGGAGCGTCATGTCCAGGCTGCCCCAGGGCATGGCCTGAATCTCTGGCGGAGCATCGCCGCCGACCCGGTCCAGCAACTGCGCCCTGAACGCTTCCAGCTCGTCGGTTTCAATACGCAGCGCCGCCCCGGGCTTGGCGTCGCCCTTGTGCTCGCTCAGGTGCAGCACACAATCGCCCCGGGACACTTGCAGGTACAACGGAGACCCGGGTTCGAAACGGTGCTGCCAATCGACGCAGAACCCGAGGAAGTCGATGTAGAACGCCAACGCCCTGCCCTCGTCATCGATATGCAGGACGGGAGTGGTTTTACCGAAACTCATGACGGGTCTTCCTGGCTACCTGGATCAAAGCGCTTCGGCCTCGAAAGCCGATTCTTTAATAGCTAGGTGCCATCATCGTAAAAAGCGCGAAGTGGCTCGCAAAAACCACGTCTTAAAGCCTCCGGGACGCACAGGCAAGCGAACAGATCAGAGCGCCTGGCCGGGCTGATCGCCCCCCCCAAGTCCGGGAACGATCAACCCGCGGCTGCGTTACACCATTTCGTTGAGAATCCACTCGGTCACCGACGTACGCTTGGGTGCCCAGCCCAGCAGTTCGCGGGCTTTCTTGCCGCGTACCCGGCTGTTGGAACCCAAGCCATAGTTGGCCATTTCATAACCCCACTCGGCCTCGGCGTCAGCCAGCGGCCAGTCCTGCGGCTCGCCCAGGTTCAGGGCCCGAGCCATGGCGGAGGTCATCTCGATAAACGCGGCCTCACCGCTTTCCACAAAGTAGAAGGCGCCCGCAGGGGTCTTGGTCAGTGCCAACAGATACAGCGCCACCACATCATCGATATGCACGTTGGACCAGATGTTCCGGCCCGTGCCGACATGGCGCACCACACCACTCTTGCGCGCCTGCTTGAGCAGCCGTGGCAACTGTACGCTGTCGCGGTTCACGCCCCGGCTGTGGCCGTAGATCAGCGTGTTGCAGAGCACCGCCGAGCGCACGCCGAAGGCGGCCGCGCCCAGGACCAGGTTGTCGATGGCCACGCGCGCGGCCTTGTCGACAGTCGGTTCGGGCAGTTGGTCTTCATAGTAAATGTGGTCGCTGGCCAGGCCGCCGGAGGCATCACCGACAATGCTCGAACCGCTGGTGTGCAGGAACACCTTGTCGGAGCCGCGCAGGGCGCCAAGCAAGGCTTCCACCGCCCCCCGATGGTCGCTGCTGGCGGCGTTGATCACCGCGTCGGCCTGGCGTGCCTGTTCAGCGAGCAATAGGCTGTCATCCAGGGTACCGATGACAGGGGTAATGCCCAGGCGCCGCATTTCTTCAGCCTGCTCGGCGCTGCGCACAAGGCCCGTGACCTGATGACCGGCCTTGACCAGGCCAGTGGCGATGGAGCCGCCAATAAAACCGGCGGCGCCGGTAATGAAAACGTTCATGGAGAAACTCCGTGCGTGGGTAAGTGATGGACCCAGTATCGAAGACTTATCCGTGCCGAATAAGCCTATGCGACCCAATTCACTCTTGCGCAGGCGTCACGAATGATCTGAAAGCATCAGATCCGCCCCCCCATGCCGACACCTACACGGCATACCCCGCCAGCTTGTCCTGGATGAAATCGAGGAAGCACTGAATCCGTAACGCCAGCTGCGAGTTGCGGTAGTACACCGCGTGAATCGGTTGGCGATAGCCGCTGTTGGCCTCGGGCAGAATCACCCGCAGGCGCCCGGCCTGGATGTCCTGATGGGTCATGAAATGCGACAGGCAGACAATGCCCTGCCCTTCCAGGGCCAACTGGCGCAATGTCTCGCCGCTGGACGCGCAGATGCCCGGCTGGATCTGCCAGCGATCACCCTGGGCATGCCGCAAAGGCCAGTGGTTCAGGCTTTCGGTCTGGGTAAACCCGAGCAATGTATGCCCGGACAACTCGCTGACGCTGGCTGGCAGCCCATGCTTTTCCAGATACGCGGGGCTGGCGAGGATATTCAGCGGGCTGCTGCCCAGGGAACGCGCGTGCAGGGTCGAATCCGCCAGGTTGCCGATACGAATGGCGATATCGGTACTTTGCTCCAGCAGGTCGATGATCAGGTCGTTGCTGTTGAGCTCCAACTGGATATCCGGATACAGGCGGCGAAACTCCGCGATATAGGGCACCACCGCATGCAACATGAAGGGCGAAGCGGCATTGATCCGCAGGCGCCCGGCCGGCCTCTGCTGACGTAAGGACAGGCGCTCCTCCAGCTCATCCATCTGCTCCAGGATCTGCTTGGCTCGCTCGAAGAAAAACTTGCCCTCCTCGGTCAGGTCCATGCGCCGCGTGGTGCGGTTGATCAAGGTGGTCTCCAACTTGGCCTCGAGCCGCGACAGGCTCCGGCTGACCGCCGATGGCGTCTGGCCAACCTGTTCGGCTGCGGCGGAAATCGAGCCGCACTCGATGACACACACAAAGATCTGCAATTCATCGGATCTGGCTTTCACCTGTGTTCCTCATGGAAAACTCGCTCGACAATCGCCCTATTCAGCGGCTGCGTTATTTTGTCTGAAATGTATTAATCCAAACACAATTATTACATTGTCAGTGCCGCTCTCCAGATAAACTTCCCTGAACTAACTTCGACACTTAAATGCCTATTGACACCAATATCCCGACACAAACCAGCCTATTCCCCGCCACTCTCTTCTTCAAGAAGGACTGTTTTGCCCCCAGGGATAATTCATTACTTCAGAAACCCCAATCATCAATTATTCTCAGCCACACAAGAATTACACTACAAAAATTGGGATGGCCCCATCAACTCAGAGAAAAGTCCTACTCATTACACCGACAACAGGGCCGGATTGCCGCCCTGCTGGAATTGAGCGCAGCCATCACCTGTCCATCAGTGCCCTGGTATTCGGCGTGCCGGTGTTTTCGACGGAGGATCTGAGCCCCGGCAAGTACACGGCACTGGCCGAGATGGGGGCAGATGCATGCCCTGCCGCCAGCCGAAGAACTGACGGTGCAATGGTTTACTTCACGACTTGGCAAAACCCGGCCATCGGCGTCGTTAAGCGCCGCAAAGGTGGAGCTGGCCGTCTATCGGGACCGGGTCGCGAAGATCATCGCCCAAGGCAAGACCTCGACTCTCAGCGCCCTCAACCGCTTCTGGCAAAACCTGCCTACCTTGCTTGAACATGACGATAACCAGCCCTCGGCACCGACAGAAATTCCAGCACCTACGCTCGACTTTCTGAATATCGAACTCAATGCACGACAGCGACAGATCTTCCTGCTGACCGAACAACTAGCGCTCAGCGAAGCGAAGGTCACGAGACTGCAAGCATCCAACAGCTTCAGAGTCACAGCGCCGCTGCGCTCACTGAGGCGTAGTTTCAGAAAATTGAGAGAGCGATAAATGCAATCCATCCTGAAGCTGTCGGCGCTCAAACACGGCACACTCAAGACCGATCCGTATGCATGGGCCGAGATCAGCAACCTGTATTCGGCACAAGACGCCGCGGCTCTGGCCGCGACCTATCCCCACGATCACTTCAA
This sequence comes from Pseudomonas sp. MWU13-2862, assembly GCF_023242495.1. Classification (NCBI taxonomy): domain Bacteria; kingdom Pseudomonadati; phylum Pseudomonadota; class Gammaproteobacteria; order Pseudomonadales; family Pseudomonadaceae; genus Pseudomonas; species Pseudomonas sp. MWU13-2862. Next base: position 123,175 of record NZ_JALMEZ010000004.1, read on the forward strand.
GCCATCAACCGCCGATCAGCAGATGCCCACCCAGCAGGCCCAGCCCGACAAAAAATACTCGTTTGAACAGCGCGGCGCTGACACGTTGGCGCAACCACTGCCCGAACAGCATGCCGAGGATCGCGGGGAGCAACACCAGCAATGAGGCCCCCAGGGCCCCCTCTCCCAGCGCCCCACGCCAGAACAGACCGAGGGCCAGCGCCAGGGTCGAGACAGTGAACGACAGGCCCAGCGCCTGCACCAGCTCGTCCTTGTTCAAGCCCAGCGCTTGCAGGTAAGGCACGGCGGGAATCACGAACACACCGGTGGCCGAGGTGATGATACCCGTGACCAGCCCACAGGCCGGACCCAACCAGCGTTCCGTCCGCAACCCCACCCGTAGCGTCGGCAGAAACAGGCCGCTCAAGGCATACAACAGCAAGGCGGCGCCCAATGCCCGCACCATCCCATGGCCACCCTCCACCCCACCCAGCCACCACGTGCCGGCGCCGGTGCCGAGGAAGATCGCCAGCAACATCGGCCAGAGCCGTTTGAGCAGGGTCGACAGGTGCCCACCCGCCGCCAGTTGCCAGACATTGGTCAGGGTCGCGGGAATGATCAACAGCGCCGCAGCCTGCGTCGGGGCCATAGCCAGGCCAAGCAGGCCCATGGCAACCGTCGGCAGCCCGAGGCCGATCACCCCCTTGACCATGCCCGCCAGCAGAAAGGTACCCAGCACCAGCAGGGAAAGGGCCAGGCCCAGGCTTTGGTAAAACTCGAGGAATGTATTCATGCCGACAGACTGGACCCGGGCGGCGAGTTTGAAAATCTGTCATGCATTGAGCTAGCCTCTTGCAAAGAGAGAGGCTGAGCATGCACTTCGACCTGATCGACCTTAGGCTGTACCTGAATATCCTCGACGCCGGCAATATCACCGCCGGGGCGGCGCGCAGCCACCTGTCGCTGCCGGCCGCCAGTGCACGGATACGGGCTCTGGAAACCTCCCTTGGTACGCCGTTCTTCCAGCGTGGCCGCCGTGGCGTCACCCCCACACCCGCCGGCAAGGCATTGGCCCAGCATGCCCGGCTGATGCTGCAACAGGCCGAACGCCTGCGCCAGGACCTCGCCGAATACGCCCACGGCGTGAAAGGCCAGGTCCGCCTGCTGGGCAACAGCGCCGCGATCAGCGAATACCTGCCGGAACGGCTCGCGGACTTTCTGCACAACCACCCGCATATCGACCTCGACCTGCAGGAGTTGCCCAGCCTGCGAATTGTCCACGCCATCAGCCAGGGCGCGGCGGAGATCGGCATCGTCTCCGACGCGGTGGATACCCGGGACTTGCAGACCCGACCCTTTTGCGATGATCCGCTGGTGGTGGCGATTCCCCTCGGCCACGCCTTGGCGGAACAATCGCACCTGCGCTTCAGCGATACCTTGCGCCACGAACAGGTCGGTCTGCCCGCCGGCAGCGCCCTCGCCGCCTACCTGGAAGAACAGGCCTTGCACCTGGGAATGCGCCTGCAACTGCGGGTACGGGCCGACGGCTTTGACGGGGTGTTGCGCATGGTCGCGCGCGGTGCGGGTCCCGGCATCGTGCCCCAGGCAACCCTGGATCGTTGGCCGGGTGCGACGGCCTTTGTCAGCCGCCCGTTGCCCGAGCCCTGGGCCCGACGCAAGCTGCTGCTGTGCGCCCGCTCGTTCGAACACCTGCCGGGTTACGCCCGCGCCTTGCTCGATGCGTTATGCGCTCATGGGCAGGTCGATGTCGAACCTGGACAACTGCCCGGTGCCGACGACCGCTAGGGTGCAGGCTTCCTCAAGAACCTGCGCCCGGAGCCCAGCATGTCCAATCCACCGATCACCGTTCTGCGCGACACCCACCCGTTGCCGGTCCTCGATGCCTGCAAATGGGAAAAACTGGCGGGCGACCCGCACACCGTCAACCTCAACGCCTACACCAGCGAAGACGGCAGCAAGATCATGGGCACCTGGATCTGCACCCCGGGCAAATGGCGGGTCGAGTACCTGAAGTGGGAGTACTGCCACTTCCAGGAAGGTTACTGCATCATCACCCCGGACGGCCTGGCGCCGATCCACCTGCGCGCCGGCGATATCTTCGTGATCGAGCCCGGGATGAAAGGCACCTGGGAAGTCGTGGAAACCGTGCGCAAGTATTTCGTCTTCGCCTGATTCCGCCAGCCGGAACAGGCCGCGGGTGAAACGACGGATAACCCTGCCCGTCGTTTCACCCAGCCCCTCTAGACTGTTTCGCCGAGCGCTGAAACAGCCGCCGCCCTACGATTGGCCAGCACATAAACGATCGCCCCGCTGCCGGCACCGATCAGCCATCCCCAGTCACCGACATTGAAAATCAAGCCGAATGCGCCCAGCAGCGCCAGGCCGATCGATAGGCTTCCCGAAACGATCAGCGCGAACAGGGCCTTGCTGTTCCAGCCGCTCTCGAAATACAGCGAACCCTCGGGCGACAGCGTGTACAAATCCTCCAGCTTGATGACCTGGCGCTTCACCCGATAGTAGTCGGCGACCATGATGCCGAACATCGGCCCCAGCACGGCACCGAAGATACTGACGAATATCGTGATCGCCTGGGGACTCGAGACAAACAGCCATGGGCAGACCAGCACCGACAGGATCGAAGTGATCAAGCCGCCCAGCTTGAAGTTGATTTTCTGCGGCGCCAGATTGGCGATGTCATAGGCCGGCGAGACAAAGTTCGCCACGATATTGATGCCCATGGTGGCGACGATAAAGGTGAGCGCGCCGATGATCGACACCAGGGGGTTATTGATTTTCTCGACAATCAGCACCGGGTCCATGATCGCCTCGCCGAAGACCTTCATCGAACCGCCCGTGACAATCACCGTGATGATCGCAAAAACGATGAAGTTCACCGGCAGGCCCCAGAAGTTGCCGTTTTTCATCACCGCTTCGCTCTTGGCGAAACGGGAAAAGTCGCCGAAGTTCAGCAGCAGCGCGGCGAAGTAGGCGACGATCAGCATCGCGGCACTGGCCATCAGGCCGATCGACTCCAGGCCCGTGAAGTGCTTGTCGGAGAACTGCATCGAGAAGCTGTCCAGGCCGGTCTTGGAGATCATCCAGCCGGCCAGCGCGAACATCACCACGTAGACCACCGGGCCGCAGAAATCGATAAATTTGCGGATCGTTTCCATCCCGGCCAGGAAGATCACCAGCTGGAAAAACCACATGAAGGCGAAGCTGATCCAGCCCAGCGTGGACAGCCCCAGCAGGCTGTTATGGGTGAACTCCGCCGCCGAGGGCAGCATCGCGATCACCAGCACCTGCACCGCCTTGGAGGCGAAATAGGTCTGTACCCCATACCAGACGATACCGACGATTCCCCGCACGACCGCGGCGAGATTGGCGCCGCGGACGCCGAAAGACATGCGCGCGACCACCGGAAACGGAATGCCGTACTTTTGCGACGGCCTGCCGATCAGGTTCATCAGGAAGTAGACGATGGTGATCCCGACGATCATCGAGAGCAGCACCTGCCAGCCCGTCAGCCCTAGAAAGAACAGGCTGGCGGCAAAGGTATAACCGCCGACCGAGTGAACGTCGGACATCCACATCGAGAACAGGCTGAACGTCCCCCAGGTTCGCCCCTCCGGCGCCGTGGGCGCCAGGTCCTGGTTGTAGAGCTGGGCGTGCGCGCCGGTGATGACGACCACCGGGACCTGATTTGCATCGATAGACATCGGGGTGACTCCCATGATTTTTCGCATTCTGATTGGCATTATTTTGAATACAGATGCATGCAAGATTGGCCACAACCGCAAGCCTGATAAACACGTATCAGCAAAATACGCGCCAGAAAAATCATGAGCCGTCTGATGAACGCTCGAAGATCTGAACTTGAAGGGGCCTTGCTGCTTGGGGACGTTCCGATTGGTGCGACTGAAGTCTTTAAAATGGATACATCCAATGAATAAAATTGTTCATTGAAGTGTTCGATCAGCGTAGACGCTTATTTTTCGGGCACGGGCTTTCCGATCCCTTTTTGGGTTCGAAATCCTGCTGAAGAGTATTTGGACGATACGGGTGTCGCCGTTTGATAGCGCCCAGGCGCGAGTCCGGTGCAACCGTTGCGCCAATCTGGTGCCTGCTGGAGCCTGCTGGAGCCTGCTGGAGCCTGCTGGAGCCTGCTTCCGGCACCGGGCCACTCCCCCGACCCGAAAGCTATCAGCCTGATTAGTTAATTCAATCATCACGTTCTGTGGGCGGTAACATTACTATGCCAGTATCGCGACATTCGGAAAGAACTCACCCCGCTTCCAGCCCCCTTCCCTCATCGACCCTATCCAGGAGCCGTTCGTCATGCTGTTGAGGAACCTCAAGATCCCTGTGCGCTCCGCCCTGAGCTTCGCTGCCATCACCTTGCTGCTGGTCATCCTCGGCTTGTTCTCCCTGTCGAACATGAAGTCGATCCGTGGTCTGGCCGCGCAACTGGAAGAGCACTCCATGTCGGGCGTTATCGCCGCCGACCGGGTCAATGCCACGGGCCTGAAGCTGCTGCTGGAAAGCCGTCGACTGATCGCCCAGACCAACTCCCCCAACCATGACGCTACCGTGCAGAACATCCGCACCCTGCGCGCCGATCTGCTCACTCAACTGCAGAGTTACAGCGCCTACATCAGCAGCGACCAGGAACGCCAACTGTTCAAGGTGGTCAGCGACGGTATCCAGCGCCTGACGCGCTTGGCCGACAGCTGCATCGACTTCAGCCAGAAAGGCCAGTACGCCGAAGCCGCCGCCCTGCTCGACGAGCAGATCCCCCTGAACAAACAGATGCAGCAAGCGATCGACCAGTTGGTGCAGTTGAATATCGACGGCGCCAGGCAGTCCGGTCGGGACTCCGACCAGACCTACCACAACAGCTTCAACGTCATTGTCGCGCTGATCATCGTCGCCGCCCTCGCCACGCTGGCCCTGGCGTTTTTCTTCACCCGCAGCATCGTCGAGCCACTGAAATACGCGCTGACGATCAACGACACCATTGCCCGTGGCGACCTGCGCAGCGAGATCGTGATCGAGGGCCAGGATGAGTTCTCGACCTTGCTGAAATCGGCCAGGACCATGCAGGACAACCTGCGCGAAACCATCCGCCTGATCGGCGATTCGTCCACGCAACTGGCGTCGGCCGCCGAACAGATGAGCAGCGTCACCGGCGAATCCAGTCGCGGCCTGCAACGCCAGAACCAGGAAATCGAACAGGCCGCCACGGCGGTGAACCAGATGACCGTCGCCGTCGACGCCGTGGCCCGCAATGCCGCTACGGCCTCGGACGCGGCGCGCTCATCCGGCCAGTCGAGCAATGTCGGCTCGGACCGGGTGATGCACACTGTCGCCGCCATCGAAAAACTCAGCGCCACCGTGCAAAGCACCAGCGGTGACGTCCAGCAACTGGCGGCGCAGTCCCAAGACATCAGCCAGGTTCTGGAAGTGATCCGCACCATCGCCGAGCAGACCAACCTGCTGGCCCTCAACGCCGCCATCGAGGCCGCCCGGGCCGGCGAGCAGGGCCGTGGCTTTGCGGTGGTGGCCGACGAGGTGCGCGCGCTGGCCGGGCGCACCCAACAGTCGACCGGGGAAATCTCGCAGATCATCGAGCGCATTCGCCAGGGCACCGAGCAGGTCACCGGCGCCATGCAGGACAGTTGCCAGGAAGCCCAGGACACCCTGCGCATCGCCCACGAAGCGGGCGCCGCGCTGACGGAAATCTCCACGGCGATCAACCAGATCAACGAGATGAACCTGCGCATCGCCGCCGGCTCCGAGGAGCAGGCTGAAGTGGCACGCACCGTGGACCGCAACCTGACGAGCATTCGCGATCTGTCCGTGCACAGCGCCACCGGCGCCCAGCAGACCTCGGTGGCGAGTACCGAACTGTCGCGACTGGCGGCCGATATGCATCGCTTGGTGGCACGCTTCAGTCTCTGAGGTTGACGCTTAGAACAGCCCCAACTGCCCGCCGATCAGGGTGCTGAAATCGTCCTGGACAAAGGGCAGGATCGCATCCGCCACCGGCTGTAGCTGCCGGGTGATGTAGTGGTCGTAGTCGATCGGCGCGCGGCGTATCTCCAGCGGCTCGGGGCCGGCCAAAGTGATTACGTAGCTGATCCAGCCACCGTTCTGGTACTGCCGGGGCCGGCCCTGGGCATCGTTGTACTCATCGGCCAGGCGTGCCGCCCGCACATGGGGCGGCACATTGCGCTGGTAGTCGCCCAACTGGCGGCGCAGGCGCTTGCGATAGACCAGCCGGTCGTCCAGTTCGCCCGCCAGAGTCCGGCGCACATAGTCGCGCACATAATCCTGATACGGCACGCGGTCGAAGATCCGCCGGTACAGCTCCTGCTGGAAGTCCTGGGCCAGCGGCGACCAGTCGCTGCGCACGGTTTCCAGGCCTTTGTAGATCATCTCCTGGGTACCGTCGGCACGGGTTACCAACCCGGCATAACGTTTCTTGCTGCCCTCCTCGGCACCGCGAATGGTCGGCATCAGGAAGCGGCTGAAGTGGGTTTCGAATTGCAGCTCCAGGGCGCTGTCCAGCCCGAGCTCCTGTTGCAGGTGTTCGCGCCACCATTGGTTGACCTGGGCTACCAGGTTGCGGCCGATCCGTGCGGCGTCCTCCTCGCTGTGGGCTCGCTTGAGCCAGACGAAGGTAGAGTCGGTGTCGCCATAGATCACCGCGTAACCCTGAGCTTCGATCAGCTCGCGGGTGCGCCGCATGATCTCGTGACCGCGCAGGGTGATGGACGACGCCAGGCGCGTATCGAAGAAGCGGCAGCCGCTGGAACCGAGCACGCCGTAGAAGGCGTTCATAATGATTTTCAGCGCCTGGGACAGCGGCGCATTGTGTTCGCGCTTGGCCGTCTCCCGGCCCTGCCAGACACTCTCGACAATGGCCGGCAGGCAATGCCGCGTACGGGAGAAACGCGCGCCGCGAAAGCCGGGAACCGAGTCACTGTCGTCGGGATGGCGCAGGCCTTCCACCAGCCCCACCGGGTCGATCAGGAAGGTGCGGATGATCGACGGATAGAGGCTTTTGTAATCGAGCACCAATACTGATTCGTATAAGCCAGGCCGTGAGTCCATGACAAAACCGCCGGGGCTGGCTTCGGGGGTGCGCTCCCCCAGGTTCGGCGCGACAAAGCCCTGGCGATGCATCAACGGCAGGTAGAGGTGGGTGAACGCCGCCACGGAGCCGCCGCTGCGGTCGGTGGGCAAACCGGTGACCGTGGCGCGCTCCAGCAGGAAGGTCAGCAACTGGGTCTTGTCGAAGATCCGCGTCACCAGCTCGCAGTCCTTGAGGTTGTAGCGCGCCAGGGCGGGCTTGTCCTCGGCGAACATGCGGTCGATCTCGTCCATGCGCTGGTACGGGTTGTCGATGGACTTGCCCTCGCCCAGCAAGTGCTGCGCCACATATTCGAGGCTGAAGGAAGGAAAGCTCCAGGTGGCCGAGCGCAGGGCCTCTATGCCGTCGATGATCAAGCGGCCGGCGGCGGCGGCAAAATAATGGGTGTTGCGCGCGCCGTTGTCGCGCCAGCCCATGACGTCGCCGCCACGTCCCAGGCGCAGCGGCACCTTCAGGCGTTCAGCGTGCTCGTGCAGGACGCGCAGGTCGAACTGCACCAGGTTCCAGCCGATGATCGCGTCCGGGTCATGGAGGGCCAGCCAGTCGTTCAGGGCTTCGAGCAAGCCGGCGCGGGTGTCGCGGTAGTCGAACTTGAAATCGACCTGGGTGGCATCGCCGTTGGCCGGTCCCAACATGTACACCTGACGCTCGCCGCAGCCTTCCAGGGCGATGGAATACAGTTCGCCCTGCATGGTGGTTTCAATATCCAGGGATACCAGCTTCAGGCGCGGGCGATAGCCCGGCGCCGGTTTCATCTGGGTATCGAGCAGCGGGCCGTCAACGTTGGCGGTGCCGCCGAACTGGACCGGCGCGGTGATAAAGCGCTCCATCAGGAAGCGCTCGGGCGGACGGATATCGGCTTCATAGACATCGACGCCGCCCTTGCGCAGCAGCTTCTCGATATTCATCAGTTGCCGATGTTGCTGGCAATACAGGCCGAGGATGGGACGATGGTGGAAGTCGAGCAGTTCCAGGGGACGCAACTCGACTCCACGCTCACCACGCAGCAAGGCTTCGGCACGTTGGCGATGGGCGACGGGAATGAAAGCGACGGAGGGTTGCGGCGGTAGCCGGACATGCCGGGGACCGTTGTCGGTGGCCAGCCAGAACTCGACCTGCGTGCCCGTGGGGGTGTCGCGCCAATGCCGGGTCAGGACAAAACCCTGCTGTAGATCCACCACCCGCACCTCGAAAGCATTTTCAGGGAGATGATTCTACGCGTCATGGACGGACAGGTGTGCGGATCCGGCCCTGCCCAAGCCCTCAAGAACACTGAAGACCTGTAGGAGCAGGGCTTGCCCGCGAAGCTTTTGGCGCCTTCAAGGGCCCCTTCGCGGGCAAGCCACGCTCCTACAGGTTCGTGTCATGCCCTGAGGCGGCGTTTACCGGAAGGCCGCAGGAGCCCCTCACACACCTAGGGTTTGCGATAGGAATTGACGATCGCCGAGAAATCCAACCCCCCTTCCCCACGCAAACTCATCGTCTGGTAAAGCTGCTGCGCCACCGCGCCCAGCACCACTGGCTGATGCGCCTGACGCGCCGCTTCCGTCGCCAGCCCCAGATCCTTCAACATCAACTCGGCCCCGAAACCACCGGTATACCCCCGCGATGCCGGCGCCGTATCGACGATCCCCGGCCAGGGGTTATAGGTCTCCGAACTCCAGCAACGTCCGGTGGAACTGTTGATCACCCCGGCCAGCACCTGGGTGTCGATCCCCAGCGCCGCGCCGAGGGCCATGGCTTCACTGACCCCGACCATGGAAATGCCCAGCAGCAGGTTGTTGCAGATCTTGGCGATCTGCCCGGTGCCCACTTCGCCGCAATGGACGATATTGCGGCCCATCTGCGCCAGCACCGGTTGCAGGGTGGTGAACAGCTCCTGGGAAGCCCCGACCATAAAGGTCAGGGTCCCGGCCGCCGCACCGCCGGTCCCACCGGACACCGGCGCATCGCCCATCGCCACGCCCTGCCTGGCCGCTGCCGCCGCAACATCCTTGGCGGTCTGCGGATCGATGGTGCTGCAATCCACCGCCGGCACGCCCCGACCGATACCGGCCAGCACACCGTCCTCACCCAACCAGACGCTACGCACATGGGCCGCCGCCGGCAGCATGGTGATCACCAGCTCACTGCCCTGGGCCGCGGCTTTCGGCGATGCGCTGATGGTCCCGCCAAGGGCTGCCAACTCTTCCAGCACAGTCTTGTTCAAGTCGAACAGATTCAGGCTGTGCCCGGCCTTGATCAGGTTGCGCGCCATCGGCGCGCCCATATTGCCCAAGCCGATAAATGCAATCTTCATGACAGATTCCTCGCTCAGCGCAGATTGATGGTGGTGTTCACACCATGGTTGACACTGTCATCGTCGAACCAGCGACTGGTGACCGTCTTGGTCTGAGTGTAGAACTGCACCACCTGCTTGCCGTACGGACCGAGGTCACCGAGCTTGGAACCGCGCGAACCGGTGAAGCTGAAGAAGGGTACCGGCACCGGAATCGGGATATTGATGCCGACCTGGCCGACGTCGATTTCGCTCTGGAACTTGCGCGCCGAGGCGCCGCTCTGGGTAAACAGGCCAGTGCCATTGCCGAACGGGTTGGCGTTGACCAGGGCGATCGCCTCGTCAAGGGTGTCGACTTCCAGCACCACCAGCACCGGGCCGAAGATTTCCTGGGTGTAGATCTGCATATCGGTGGTCACCCCGGAGAACAGGGTCGGGCCGACAAAGTTACCCTGCTCGAAGCCCGGCACCTGGATATCGCGACCGTCCAGCTCCAGCTTGGCGCCTTCCTTGATACCGCTTTCGATCAGGCTCAGCACACGCTCTTTCGCGCGCTTGGAAATCAGCGGACCGACATCGGTGCCCGCCTCGCTGCCGGCATTGACCTTGAGTTTCAGCGCCAGGGCCTTGAGGTCCGGCAACCATTGTTTCGCCGCGCCCACCAGCACCACCACCGAAGTCGCCATGCAGCGCTGGCCAGCCGCGCCGAAACCGGCACCGACCAGGGCATTGAGGGTTTGTTCACGGTTGGCATCGGGCAGCACCACCGCATGGTTCTTCGCGCCCATCATCGACTGCACGCGCTTGCCGTGGCGGCCGGCGAGGTCGTAGACATGGGTGCCGACGGCAGTCGAACCGACGAAGGAAACAGCCTTGATGTCCTTGTGGGTGCACAGCGCATCCACCACTTCCTTGCCGCCATGCACCACGTTGAGCACGCCTGGCGGTACACCGGCTTCCAACGCCAGTTCCACCAGCAGCAGCGTCGACAGCGGGTCCTGCTCGGACGGTTTGAGGACGAAGGTGTTGCCGCAGGCAATCGCCATCGGGAACATCCACAGCGGAATCATCGCCGGGAAGTTGAAAGGGGTAATCCCGGCGCAGACACCGATGGGCTGGCGCAGGGTGTAGGTGTCGACACCGCCGGCGACGTTCTCGGCGAACTCACCCATCTGCAGGGTGCCGATGGAGCAAGCGTGTTCCACCACTTCCAGGCCACGGAAGATATCGCCTTCGGCGTCGGCAATGGTCTTGCCCTGCTCGGCGCTGAGGACCACGGCGATGCGCTTGGAGTGTTCGCGGATCAGCGCCTGCAGCTTGAGCATGATGCGCATGCGCGCGCCGATGGGGGTCAGCTTCCAGGTCTGGAAGGCGCGGTGCGCGGCGTCGATGGCGGCGTTGACTTCAGCGGCGGTGGCGAACGGGACTTTGGCCAGTACTTCCTGGGTCGCCGGATTGACGATGTCGTGCCATTCACTGGTCTGGGATTCGACCCACTCACCATTGATCAGCAGCTTGGCGGTCTTGAGAGTGGTGTCGGGCTTGAGAGAAACGTTCATTGAAGTCTCCTGAATTATTGTGGGGCCGAATCCGAGGCGGGCGAGGCAGCGCCCGAGCATGGTGACTGGACTGTTTTTGGAGTATAGATGTGCGTTCTTCTAATAAGAATGCACATAAAAACCGGACCAACATGCAAAAAAACATCACGTCTTTGGGTTCATTGAACTGGGACGACCTGAAGTTTTTCCTCGAGGTCGCCCGTACCCGCAAGGCCAGCAGCGCGGCCAAGCGCCTGGCGGTGGACTACACCACGGTGTCGCGCCGCATCAGCTCACTGGAGGGTGCGCTAGGCACCTTGCTCTTCGAAAAATCCCGGACCAACGGTTTTGTGCTGACCGCTGAAGGCCAGCGTTTGCTGGGCTATGCGGAGTCCATCGAAAGCACCTTGCACATGGCTTGCGAGCAGGTCTCGGGGTCTGGCGTGGCGCTGTCGGGGCATGTGCGGATGGGCTGCACGGAGGGGTTCGGCAGCTTTTTCATCACCCCGCAGTTGAGTCATTTCGTCGATGCGTACCCGGCGATTTCCGTCGATATCCTACCGTTGCCGCACTTCATCAGTTTGTCCAAGCGCGAGGCGGATATCGTTATCGCGCTGGAACGGCCGGAGCATGGGCCGTATGTGTGCTGCAAGTTGTGTGATTACCGCTTGCAGCTGTATGCGACCCAGGAATATCTGGACCAGCATCCGCCGATCCGTCGTGCCAGTGATTTGGGGCGGCATCGGTTTGTCAGCTATGTGGATGATCTGGCGTTCAGCAATGAGCTGCTGTACCTGGCCAATGCCCTGCCGAATGCCACGGCCAACTTGCGCAGCACCAGCGTGATTGCGCAGTTCGTCGCGGCGCAGCAGGGCCGCGCGCTGGCAATCCTGCCGTGTTTCCTCGCGGCCCAGGACCCGAGGCTGCTGCCGGTGCTGGCGGATGAAGTGAATATCACCCGGCAGTTCTGGATGTACTGCCGGGAAGATCTGCGCAAGTTGAAGCGCATTACCTTGTTGTGGGATTACATTCGGGATGTGACGGAGCGCAATCAGGCGCTGTTGATGGGGGAAACGCGGAGCATGGTTTTCCACGATTGAGGCTGGGCGTGATCTCTTGTGGGAGCTGGCTTGCCAGCGATGGCGTCATTGCGGGCGACTCAAGCCTCCAGGGCCCCATCGCAGGCAAGCGCAATTCGGCACTGCGGAAGAAGTCTTCACTCAGCTCGGGGATTTCGCTGGTGTCGATATCCTGGTCGTTCAGCTTGGCCAGGTGCTCCCAGTCAGTTTTCGATGTTTTCGACATAGTATCTGGCCTCCTGTTTGGAAGATTTTCGGGCACACCAGATGCTCGGCAGGACCGGGCGCGGTCCCTTGTAGGAGCAGGGCTTGCCCGCGAAGGGGCCCTCAAGATCGCTAAAAGCTTCGCGGGCAAGCCACGCTCCTACAGGTTTGTGTGGTGTTTTCAGATCCGCGTTTTTCGGATCAGGCCTGCAAGGCGCTTGGCTGACGATCCGTGAATCGCCCCTGCATTGCATCCAACGCATCGCAGCCATCCTGCAATAACAGATAGGCCGCTGAGGCGAAGTGTTGGAGATCGCGGTCGCAGGTATTGCCGATGCTCATGCAGGTCAGGCTGTGGCTCAGGTCGCGAGCCGCCTTCAGGCGCTGTATGGCAAATTCGTAGAGATTGCGCACCGGGACATCAATCTTGAGGTAGAGCACCGGGGCGTCAGTGAGGTTGCTTTGTAGCGGGCGGAAATTGGTCATGATTCAAATCCAAAGTATGTAGGCTGAATAGCGACCACCCTTTTGCGGCTAAACAAGTGAGGGTGGCAGCTGCACGCGGGTTAGCCGACCGGGACATACTTTGGGACAACCCGGCACACCCGAAGATGTCCCGCGCACAGCCGCCATAGCAAAACGCAAAGCGACAAAAAGCGCCCGCATTGTACTGGAGGCGCTTGTGCATCCAATAGCATGTATTTCGATCGGCTAAGACCGGTCACCGATTCGTCGATGACCACCGAACTATAGTCCAGTGAATCGCCGAATAGCTGCCGCTTTTACACCCTGAAATACGTGCCAGTACCGCTGCCAGCGATGGCATTTTCACTCTCTGCGACAGGGCATTCAGCGTTGAACACCTCGCTTCAGACACCCGCCAACTTCAACCGCCGCGCATGCTCGACAAACAACCGGATCGGCTCCGCGCCCTTGCCCACCAACCCGAACGACTGGTTGACGATATCGAGGTGATCCAGCGGATAGTCATCGCCGATCACCGTTCCCAAATGCGAGCTGTTACGGCCGACCATGCCATCGCACTGCCCGGCCTCGCGCACGAAGGTTTTGGCAAACAGCCGGCAACTGCGGTTGGTGCCATCGAACAGATTGCGCCCGCGATCCGTGATCCCGGGCTGCAAGATCCCGGACCAGGAGTAGTAACGCACGCCATTCACCAGTTCATCGCCCTGCCCGCCCCAGCTCTGCGGCAACCCTTGCGGGTATTGCAGATTGAACAGCGCAACCCCTTCGCTGGTCAGCGACTGGTGTGACGCCGGCAGGTCCATCGGCAGCCTCAGCCCGTAATGGCCCGTGTCCAGCCATCCCATCACCCGCGCCACCATACAAAGCGCCAGGCTGAGCAGACGAGCCGGCAGCCCCTCACGGGGATAGTGCTTGTCAAAATAGTCCGCCAGCTCCGAGCCATGATTGGGACCGGCGACCGAGGTCACCGAGGCCACCCACTCCGGCCGTTTCGCCGCCGCATAACGGGCGGTCAATGCGCCCTGGCTATGGCCGATCAGATTGACCTTGTCGGCCCCGGTGTCGCGGCGGATCTGCTCGATCCGCGCCAACAATTGCTCGCCACGCACCTCGCTGGAATGCAGCGGCGAGACCGCCACCGGAAATACCTGCGCGCCACCACGGCGCAAGGCCGGCACAATCCCGTACCAATAGGGAAAAAACACCAGCCGGACAAAACCGAGCATGCCCGGCACCAGCACCAGCGGATAACGTGTGGCAAGTTCTTGCGGCATCCCGTGAGCGTCCCTGAAGGTCAAAAGCCAAAGCCCGGCAGCACTGCGAAGGTCAAAGCATCGGCATTGAAGATGACAAATGCATTGTGGCGAGCCGGCCAGCCGGTATCACGCCACGCTTTCAGCCCTTCACCGTCTTCGGTGCCTTGCCCGCACGCATCTGTTCCAGCAACGGCGCGCACTGGTTCGGTACATCGCCGCTGGGCGCCACCAACGCCAGCAGCCCCGCCGCCGGCCCGGCAATCAAGCCCAGGGCCACCATGCCTGCGCCGCGCAACATCAACGGCACCGCCTGCACGCCGGCATCAGGCTTGATAAATTTGCCTCGCACATACAAAGGCGAGCGCAAGGACAACAAGCGGAAGCCCTTGGACTCAGGCGTGACCTTCAAGTCCAACTGCTCGCTGGCAAAGTTGGCCGTGCCATCGATATAGATGATCGCGTTCTCGGTATCGAAGACAAACAGCCGGGTGGTCGCCAGGCCGCTCTTGATCCCCAGGTCCGCAGCCGCGCAATTGATCTTCACTTCCTTGTCGCCAAAGATTTTCCCGACCACGTAGTTGCCCACGTTAAGCCCGGCGATCTCCATCAACCCACGGCTGATAGCGCCATCGTTGACCAGCATCTTCAGGTCGCCATTGGAGGTGCCGAGCAACTTCGCCACCGAGTTACCGGTGCCGGCGATATCCGCATCGCCATTGAGTTCACCGAAGCTGGTCTGCATCGGCTCGAAGGTGGGGAACAGTTGCTTGAGCTTGAAGTTGCGCGCCGTCAGCTTGGCCCGGCCCTGCATCGGCGTGGTGCGGCCGTTGAGGCGGATCTGTGCGTCGAGCTTGCCACCGGCCACGCCGAAACGCAGGGGCTCCAGGCTGAGCTCGCCGTCGGTGAGCACCAGGTGGGTATAGAGGTCGGTAAACGGTAATTCGCTGCTATGGACGATGCGCTTGCCGGTGAATTCCACGTCGGCGTCCATGTCGCGCCAGCGCTCGGTGCGGAACTCTTCCACCGGCAGCACCCTGTCCGCCGGCTGTTTGCTTTCACCGCCACGGGCCTTCTGTTTGGCGTTGGAGTCGGCGCCGATCAACGGCGCCAGGTCGGTCATCAGCAGTTGATTGGAGACCAGGGTGCCACTGAGTTTGGGCCGCGGCTGGCTCGCCAGATAAGTGAGGTCGCCGTGGATATCGCTGGTGCCGATCTTGCCGTTGAATTTCTCGTAGGTGAACGCGGCCCCGGCGGGATCCCGTAGTTTGGCGATCAGATGACCGTCGGTCTCATACGCCGGCGAATCCGGCAGGGTGACGCCGGTCAACGGGTAGAGGTTGCCCAGGCTGGTGCCCGACAGCGTCAGGCGCAGGTCGAGGGCGCCGAGATTGCGTGGGTCGGTCAGGGTCCCGGCGACGGCGATACGGGTGTCAGCGATCTTCACGTCAGCCTGGACCGGGAACGGTTTGGCCGCGTCCTGCAAGGCCAGCAAGCCGCCGATCTTGCCGCTGCCGGCGAGGTTCTGGCCGTGGTACTGGCCTTTGACCTTCAGCGCAAAGGCATAGTCCTGGGGCGCAGCGCCCTTCTCCAGAGCTTTTTTCGCAGCCTTGTCACCGACGATATCGCCGAACGGAATCGACTTGCCCAACGGATCGATCACCAGATCCAAGTGAGCATTCAGGCTCTGGTCGTCGAGGGTGACATGACCCTTGTCGAAACCAATGGCACCGATATCCACCACCCAACTGGACGGTTCGGCATTCGGGTCCGAGGGATCGAACTGGAAACTCCAACTGGCGCGACCATCGGCCAGGCGTTCGAGGCTGGCATTGGGCTCGGTCAGGTCGATACGTGGGATCACCACCTGCTGCGCCAGCAGCGGCAACGGCGAGAGACGCAGTTCGACGCGCTTGAGGGTGACCATCTGCGGGCTCTTCGACCAGTCGGGATTGCCCAGGGTCAGGTCCTCGGCGATCAGATGCGGCCAAGGCACCCAGGCCCGCCAGCCGCCCTCGTCGGCTTCACGCTGCCAGCGCAGGTCCAGATTGCCATTGATGGCGAAGGGACGATGGAGGATGGCCGAGACCTTGGCATTGATCGGCGGTTTGACCCGGTTCCAATCGAACAAGGCGATGACGGCGACCAGCACGGCCAGCAGTAGGACAAGGCTGGCGCCGGTCCAGGCAAGAATCTTTCGAGTGCGCGTCATTGCACGGCGCTCCTAGAACGACTGAGCGTCCAAAAATCGACGCATTATGCCTGTACGACCCACAAACGCCCGACAAGGTTTAACGCCAAAAACCATTAATCGACCCGGGCTGGGAACCAACGGTCCTGACCCATCCGCCAGCTTTTCGTTCACTGCATGCCCCCATGTGGCGCGGCAGTGAGTCGAAAATACCCATTGCGGGGCAAAGGTAACGCGCTGTAAGCCTTGATCTAGAGGGGTTTGGGTAGAACCATCAATTCCGTTGATTATTAACATTGTGCTTATGAACTTTTATATCGATTTTGCAAGAGTAGCATTAGCTCCGTACCCACTTTATCGCCCTCCTACGGAGCAACCGATCATGAAACGCCAATTAATCCTCAGCCTCACCCTTGCCGTCCTGGCTGCCAATGCCCACGCGTTGCCAGCCCGTGAACAAGCTGCACCACAGGCTCAAGCCAGCCATGCGACTGTTAGCCAAGTGCTGAATACCTTGGCTGCCGACGGTTCCAGCAAGACCGCTATCGGCGAACGGAATGGCGACACTGTCAGCGAGAACGGCTCTGACCACACTCCTCTGGGCCAAGCCCTGGCTGCCGACGGTTCCAGCAAGACCGCTATCGGCGAGCGGAATGGCGACACTGTCAGCGAGAACGGCTCTGACCACACCCCTCTGGGCCAAGCCCTGGCCGCCGACGGCTCCAGCAAGACCGCTATCGGCGAACGGAATGGCGACACTGTCAGCGAGAACGGCTCTGACCACACTCCTCTGGGCCAAGCCCTGGCCGAGAACGGCTCCAGCAAGACCTCCATTGGTGAGAACGACAAATTCGCCGAAGGTGGCCGTGCTCGCCTGGAAGAGAAAGGCCTGGTCCAAGACGGCGGTGACCGTGTGATCGAACGCAACAGCAGCCTGAGTTAAGGCCTTGCTGGCCTGGAACAAAGCCCGGTCTCCTGGACCGGGCTTTGATATTTCAGGGCCCTGAATATTCGAAATCCCGCGATTGCCCCCCTGTCTTGGTTCGACGCCGGCAAAGCTGATTTGCTAGAGTGCGCCGCTCTCTTCATCCAGAAAATACCCTTGCGATGCTGCCCCGCGCCGAACAGAAACAACAGACTCGACACGCGCTCATGGACGCTGCCCGGCACCTGATGGAATCCGGCCGTGGCTTCGGCAGCCTGAGCCTGCGGGAAGTGGCGAAGACCGCCGGCATCGTGCCCACCGGTTTCTACCGACATTTCGACGATATGGACCAGCTCGGCCTGGCCCTGGTCCGCGAAGTCGGCCAGACCTTCCGCGAAACCATCCGGCTGGTGCGCCATAACGAGTTCGTCATGGGCGGCATCATCGATGCGTCGGTGCGGATTTTTCTCGATGTGGTGGCGGCCAATCGCTCGCAGTTCCTGTTTCTCGCCCGTGAGCAATACGGTGGTTCGCAGCCGGTGCGCCAGGCCATCGGGGCGTTGCGGGAAAATATCAGCACGGACCTGGCGACCGACCTGGGCCTGATGCCCAAGCTCGACCACCTGGACCCCGCCGGGTTGGCGGTCATGGCCGACCTGATCGTCAAGAGTGTGTTCGCCACCCTGCCGGATATCATCGACCCACCGTCCGATCCCTTGCCGGAACATCTGACGCCCCAGGCCAAGATCACCCAGCAACTGCGCTTCATCTTTATCGGATTGAAGCATTGGCAGGGTCTGGGCAGTACCGAGTAACCGGAACGGGTGCCCTGCACCCGGATCGCCGGCAAGCCGGCTCCTACAGTTCGACACGACGCAATCCTGGCGTTGAAACGCGGACCTGTGTGCCGGCTTGCCGGCGATGAGGCCCGCCAGGCACCACAAAAGCGCATCGACACCACTTGCGCACCATCTTGAAACATTCTGAAACATGACTACGCTCCCTTTTCAGGCATCCAGCGCTTTCTGACGGGACTTTCCTACGCGGCGAACGATTGGCAAGCCCCTTGCTCTAGCTCAACCATCGCTCATTGCCGGAAGCCTCCTGATGTTGGTGATTCATCGCAGAATCGAAGCGCAATCCACCTGGGCCGCCGAGCTGCACCTGAACTTCGAAGCCCGCAGCAAAAGTCGCCTGCGCTGTTTCAGTGCCGAGGGTGAGGACGTAGGACTATTCCTTGAACGTGGCCAGCCACCGCTGTACGACGGTGAATACCTGGAAGCCGAGGACGGCCGCATCGTGCGGGTCTGCGCACGCCCCGAACAACTGCTGCACGTCACCTGCCGCAATGCCTTCGAACTGACCCGCGCCGCCTATCACCTGGGCAACCGTCATGTCGCCCTGCAAGTCGGCGACGGCTGGCTCAGGCTGCTCGACGACTACGTGCTCAAGGCCATGCTCGAACAACTTGGCGCCCATACCGAAACCCTCGAAGCGCCGTTCCAGCCGGAACACGGTGCCTACGGCGGCGGCCATCACCACTCCCGCCACGGCGACGAAGACTTCAACTACCCGCCGCGCCTGCACCAGTTCGGTGTGCGCCCATGAACCCGGCCTGGGCGCTGTTGCGCCTGGCCAGCCCGCAATTGCCCATCGGCGGCTACAGCTATTCCCAAGGCCTGGAAATGGCCGTGGAACAGGCCCGGGTCAAGGACGCAGATGGCGCCCGGCGCTGGATCGCCGATCAATTGCTGCTCAACCTGGCCCGCTTCGAAGCGCCGCTGCTGCTCGCCCATTGCCAGACAGCGGCGGACGAAAACTGGGGCGAGTTGCAACAGCTCTGCGAAGAACACCGCGCCAGCCGTGAAACCCGCGAGCTGTATCAGGAAAGCCGGCAGATGGGTTATTCCCTGCAGCAGTTGCTCAGCGGCCTGCCGGAACTGGATGACACCGCCCGAACCTTCCTCGCACAGCAAAGCGAACCGCATCTGGCCCTGGGCTGGGCGCTGGCCGCCCGCGCCTGGCAGATCAGCCCCCAGGACGCCCTGGCCGCCTGGCTCTGGAGCTGGCTGGAAAACCAACTGGCCGTGCTGATGAAAACCCTGCCCCTGGGCCAGCAAGCCGCCCAGCGCCTGACCAGCGAGTTGCTGCCCCTGCTGCAACAGGCCCAGCAAGCCGCCACGGCCCAGGACCTTCAATCCATCGGCAGCGCCGCCTTCGGCCTGTCCCTGGCGTGCATGGCCCATGAGCGCCAGTACAGCCGCCTGTTTCGTTCCTAGGAGAACATGATGAACGCACAACCTCTGCGTGTCGGTATCGGCGGCCCGGTGGGCTCCGGCAAGACCGCCCTGACCCTGGCCCTGTGCCTGGCCCTGCGCGACCGCTACAACCTGGCGGTGGTCACCAACGATATCTACACCCGCGAAGACGCCGACTTCCTGGTGCGCAACGAAGCCCTGGCCCCGGAGCGGATCATCGGCGTGGAAACCGGTGGCTGCCCGCACACCGCGATTCGCGAGGATGCCTCGATCAACCTCGAAGCCGTCGACCAGTTGAACCGTCGCTTCCCGGGGTTGGACCTGATCCTGGTGGAGTCCGGCGGCGACAACCTCTCGGCGACCTTCAGCCCGGAACTCTCCGACCTGACGATCTACGTGATCGACGTCTCGGCCGGCGACAAGCTGCCGCGCAAGGGCGGGCCGGGGATCTGCAAGTCCGACCTGCTGGTGATCAACAAGATCGACCTGGCACCGCTGGTGGGCGCGTCCCTGGAGATGATGGACAGCGACACGCGGCGCATGCGCGGTGACAAGCCGTTTGTCTTCAGCAACCAGAAAACCGGACATGGCCTGGACGCCATCGTCGCCTTTATCGAACGCCAGGGCCTGCTGACAGCAGCCTGATGCCTGGCCAACCGCTACTTCAACAATACGGAGCCCGACCATGACCTTGAAAAAAATCCTCGGTACCCTCGCCCTGCTGCTTATGCCGGCCATCGCCTTTGCCCATCCCGGCCACGGCGACAGCGGCTGGATGGCGGGTGTCAGCCATCCGGTCAGCGGCATCGATCATTTGCTGGCGATGGTGGCCGTCGGTTTATGGGCGGCGCAGCAAAAAGGCAGCGCGCGCTGGGCGTTGCCCTGCACCTTTGTCGGAACCATGCTGCTCGGCGGGGTACTGGGTTTCGAAGGGCTGGCGCTGCCGGCACTGGAAAGCGGGATTGCCGCATCGGTATTGGCCCTGGGCCTGGCGGTGGCGCTGGCGGTACGGCCACCGTTGAGCCTGGCGCTGGCGGCGACGGCGCTGTTTGCCTTGTTCCATGGTGTGGCCCACGGTCTTGAACTGCCAGAGATGTCGAGCCCGTGGACCTATGCGGCCGGTTTTGTGGTCGCGACCGCGACTTTGCATGCACTGGGTTATGCCGTGGTGCGGGTGTTGCCGCAAGCCGCGGCACCGTTGGTGCGGGTGGCCGGTGTTGCGTCGGCGGCCACCGGGGTCTGGTTGCTCGCGGGCTGAGACTTTGTGGCGAGCGGGCTTGCCCGCTCACCACAAGGAACAGCATCGCCAGCGGCCGCCTGTTAACATGTCGCGCAACCGCCCTTGCCCTGACGACGCCAGCCGATGCCCGATGTTTCCAGCTCCGCCTCCACGCCTGAATTGAGTGCACTGTTCAACACCGTGCAAGACCACTTCCGCCAGGTCATCGTGCCGCTGTGGCAAGGCCCCGGCTGGAACGCCGAGATGGCGCTGCCCTACGAGGCGCTGGACGCCGACCATCGGCCGTTGCCCGCGCAACGCTATCGCGCCATGGCCTGCGCCCGTCAGTTGTATCTGTTTTCCAGCCTGATCGGCGACGCCGCTTTCCCCGCCGCCAGCGAACGCGCCAGCGCGCTGTTCCGTTCGTTGCAACGGCATTTCCACGATGCCGAGTACGGCGGCTGGTTCTACAGCGTCGACCCCCACGGCAAGCCGCTGGACACCAGCAAGGATCTCTACACCCACGCCTTTATTCTCTTCGCCTGCGCCCATTACTGGGCCAAGGTCCGCGAGCCGCTGGTGGAGTCGGTGCTCAACGCCGCCCTGGAAGTGATCGCCGTGCGTTTCGCCAATGGCGACGGCCTGTATGAAGCGAGTTTGGATCGTGACTGGTCGCCCCTGGGCAGCGGGCCGTTGCAGAACCCGTTGATGCACCTGGCCGAAGCTTTTCTGGCAACCCTGTCGGTACGTGAAGACGCCACCACCCAGGGCGCACTGCTGGCCCTGGCCACCGGCATGCAGCAACGCTTTATCGACCGCCACCACGGCGTGATGCTGGAGAAACCGCTGGGGGCTGTGGATAACTGGTTCGAACCGGGCCATCAGTTCGAATGGCTGTTCCTGCTGGAATCATCGCCCTTGCTGCGCGGCACCGCGCTGCATGGCTCGCTGGAGCGGGCGTTCGCCTTTGCCGAGCAATCGGGGGTCGATCCGCAAAGCGGCGCGGTCAGCGGCATGCTGGGCATCGACGGCAGCCTGCGCGACGGCACCCAACGGATCTGGGCCCAGGCCGAATACCTGCGGGCGCTGACGTTGCGTGTGGATAACTCGGCGCGCCTACAGCACCAGCTGGCGGCCTTGCAGCAGCACTTCCTGCACCCGGGCGGCTGGCACGAGTGCCTGGACGCCAAGGGCGAGGTCAGCCGGAAGGATATGCCGTCGACCACCCCTTATCACCTGGCGACCTGCCTGAGTGGCCTGGCCGAGTATTTCGGCTGAGCCAAGCACAAGCAGGTACTTGAAGACATTGCGGGAGCGGTGCTTGTCGGATCGCCACACCGCCGCGAAGCTTTTAGCGGCCTCAAGGGCCTCTTCGCGAGCAAGCTCTGCTCCCACAGGGGACAGTCCCTGGCCTTGGCTGCAAGGCATCAGGCCAAACCCGCTCGCCACAATAAGCTAACGTTCTCAGCCCTTGTTGCGCTCGATGGCAAACCCGCTCCAGGTCTGGCTCACCGGCATCAGCTCGAGGCTGTTGATATTGACGTGGGCCGGAGTGTTGAGCACCCAGAAGATCGTATCGGCGATGTCCTGCGGCTGGATCGGCTCGGCACCGGCATAGGTCGCGTCGTAACGCGCCTGGTCACCGGCAAAACGCACCAGCGAGAACTCGCTCTCGCACAGCCCCGGCTCGATATTGGTCACCCGCACACCCGTGCCCTGCAAATCGCAGCGCAGGTTCAGGGAGAACTGTTTGACGAACGCCTTGCTCGCGCCATAGACATGGCTGCCCGGGTACGGGTAGTTGCCGGCAATCGACCCCAGGTTGATGATCCCCGCCCCACGGCCATAGGCGATCAGGTGCGGCAGCAGCAGACGGGTGCTGTACATCAAGCCCTTGATGTTGGTATCGACCATGGTGTCCCAGTCGTCGAGGTCGCACTTGGGCGCCGGATCGACCCCCAGGGCCAGGCCCGCGTTATTGATCAGACCGCGCAGTTTGGCGAAGCTCGGCGGCAGGTTGGCAATGGCTTCTTCCATGGCCTTGCGGTCGCGCACATCCAGCACCAGGCCATGCACTTCGGTCTGCTTCGACAACTCGGCGCACAAGGCATTCAAGCGCTCCTCACGACGACCGGTGAGCACCAGCTTCCAGCCGGCCTCGGCAAAACGACGGGCACAGGCCTCGCCAAAACCGGAAGTCGCGCCCGTGATAAACAACGTGGATGTCATGGAGTTCTCCTTGCTCGGCCCGCGGGCCGCCAGATATGAATACGGTCGTTGCGCAGCATGCCTCAACGCCGGCCACTGAAGAAATGGAATCTTGAAAACAACGCAACTGTACAAAAAACACCCAATCACAGCAAAGCCACGCAAACCGTGGCCTGGCGCCTGCTGTGCGCACCTTATCCACAGCCCCGTCCACAGTATCCGGGGGCAACTCGAAAACCCGCCGATCCGCTGTACACAAGGCCTCCAGCGGTATTTCAAAAGTTTTTCCCTTGACCCCGGAACAACCGTTGTGTAGCCACCGGCGAAAAATCCCCTGGGGACGATTTCACGCCAGTGGCTCCAGGCCAGTAATTACGCCACCCAGGGGCATGTTTCCAGAGTTTGCCCACAGAGTTATCCACAGGCTGTGCAGGCGGCTTGTCGGGCGCAAGGCGTGACAATATACCTGTTGACAAAACGGCTCGGCGCCTTGCAAAACACCACCGATCAAAAAACAACCAGCGCGCTGCAAGCCACGGTTTCAAAGGCTCTCAGCCAGCTACTCCCACGTTACCCACAGCCACCTCCACAGCAAACGGGGACAAGTCAAATTGATGACAAAACAATCATTTGCAGCGGTTTCATGTCGCACTTTGGCAGGTTGCCCAGATTGTTTTCCACAATTTCGGATCCAGGCTGTGGACAGACAAAAAAACGCCCCGGATCCGAAGATCACAGGGCGTTTCAGGGTCGCACAAACCTGTAGGAGTCTAATGTCCGCCCAGGTAGGCGTTGCGCACTTCCTCGTTGACCAGCAGCTCCTTGCCGGTGCCACTGAGGCGAATCTCGCCGTTGACCATCACATAGGCCCGGTCCGACAAGCGCAGGGCGTGGTTGGCGTTCTGCTCCACCAGGAAGATGGTCATGCCCGAGGCCGCCAGCTCGCGCAAGGTGGCGAAGATCTGCTTCACCACGATCGGCGCCAGGCCCAGGCTCGGCTCGTCCAGCAACAGCAGCTTGGGCCGGCTCATCAGCGCCCGGGCAATCGCCAGCATCTGCTGCTCGCCGCCGGACATGGTCATGGCCCGCTGGTTACGCCGCTCCTTGAGCCGTGGAAACAACTCGAACATGCGCTGCATGTCCTCGTCGACGAACTTGTCGCCAATGGGGATGGTGCCCATCTGCAGGTTCTCTTCCACGGTCATGTCCGGGAACACCCGGCGGCCTTCCGGCGACTGGGCGATACCGTTGGAGGCAATGTAGTGGGACGACTTGTGGGTAATGTCGACGCCCCGGTAGATGATCTCCCCGGCGGCAGCCCGCGGCTGGCCGAAGATCGACATCAGCAGCGTCGACTTGCCCGCGCCGTTGGAGCCGATCAGGCTGACGGTTTCGCCTTCGTTGATGTGCAACGAGACCTTCTTCAGGGCCTGGATCGGCCCGTAGAACACTTCCAGGTTCTTCAGTTCGAGGATAGGTTGACTCATACCAGTTCCTCTTCATCGGCGCCCAGGTAGGCGGCAATCACTTTCGGATCGTTGCGGATGGCTTCCGGCCCCCCCTCGGCAATCACGTTGCCGTGGTCCAGTACCACGATGTGGTCGGAAATACTCATGACCATGCCCATGTCGTGTTCGATCAGCACCACGGTCAGGTCGTGCTCGTCGCGCAGCAACCGGATCATCGCGCTCAGCGCTTCGGTTTCCTGGGGGTTGAGGCCCGCCGCCGGTTCGTCGAGGCAAATGATCCGCGGCCGCGTGCACATGGCCCGGGCGATTTCCAGGCGGCGTTGCTGGCCGTAGGACAACTCGCCGGCCAGGCGGTTGGCGCAGTCCACCAGGTCGACCACTTCCAGCCAGTAGAACGCGGTGTCCAGGGCGTCGCTTTCAGCCTTGCGGTAGCCCTTGGTATTGAGGATGCCGGAGAGCATGTTGCGGTTGACCCACATGTGCTGGGCCACCAGCAGGTTCTCCAGCACCGACATTTCCTTGAACAGGCGAATGTTCTGGAAGGTCCGGGCCAGGCCCGCACGGTTCACCAGGTGGGTGCCACCGAACATCTTGTAGTAGAGCCGGCTGAAGAAGGTTTTCGGCGAAGCGAAATCCCCCAGGCGAAAGGATTCACCCAGCAGCTGGATCACGTTGGTGCGCTTGTCGCGCACATTCAGTTCGATCTTGCCGCCAGTGGCCTTGTAGAAGCCGGTCAGGCAGTTGAACACCGTGGTCTTGCCCGCGCCGTTGGGGCCGATCAGGGCGAAGATCGAGTTGCGTTTGACTTGCAGGCTGACGTCGCTGAGGGCCTTGATCCCCCCGAAGTGCATCATCAGCTTTTCGACTTTCAGAACGATGTCATTACTCATTGGCCAGTCCCTCCCACCAGGACGCCCTTGCGTGGGGTCACCCCGGTGCGGCTGATGCGGATCAGGCCACGTGGCCGCCAGATCATCATCAACACCATCAATACGCCGAACAGCAATACACGGTATTCGGCGAAACTACGCAGCAGCTCCGGCGCCACGGTCAGTACAAACGCCGCGATCACCACACCGATGGTCGAGCCCATGCCGCCCAACACCACGATGGCGAGGATCAGCGCGGACTCGAAGAAGGTGAAGGAAGTCGGGTTGACGAAACCCTGGTAGGTGGCGAAGAACACCCCCGCCAGACCGGCGGTGGAAGCCCCCAGGGTGAACGCCGAGAGTTTTACCAGCACGTGGTTCAAGCCCATGGCGCGGCAGGCGATCTCGTCTTCACGCAAGGCTTCCCAGGCGCGGCCCACTGGCATGCGGGTCAGGCGATGCTTGATGTAGAGCACGGCCAGTACCACCAGGAACAACACGGTGTAGATGAAATAGAACTTCACGTCCGGGTTGTAGGCGATGCCGAAGAACTCATGGAAGGGAATCCCGCCCTCCTTCGCGCGCTTGCCGAACTCCAGGCCGAAGAAGGTCGGCAGAGGCGCCGGCATCCCGTTCGGACCGCCGGTCAGCGACAGCCAGTTGTTGAGGATCAGGCGGATGATCTCGCCGAAGCCCAGGGTCACGATGGCCAGGTAGTCACCGTGCAGGCGCAGGACCGGGAAGCCGAGGATGCACCCCGCCAGCGCGGCGGTGATGGCAGCCAGCGGCAGGACGGTCCAGAACCCCAGCCCGAGGTATTGATAACCCAGCGCCAGGCCGTAGGCACCGATGGCGTAGAACGCCACGTAGCCCAGGTCGAGCAGGCCGGCGAGGCCCACCACGATGTTCAGGCCCAGGCCGAGCAGGACATAGATCAGACCGAGGATCACCACACCCAGCAGGTAGGAGTTGGCGAAGACCGGGAAGATCACCGCGATCGCGATCATGATCGGGATGATCCAGCGCAGGCGCGACTTGTAGTCCGGCGCCAGCACGTGCACACCGGAACCGGTGCTCTCGAAGCCTTCGAGAATCCGCAGGCCCTTGGGTGTCTGCAGGAACAGGCTGAGGGCAAAACGGCCGAGCATCACAATCGCCACCAGCCAGGCGACGCGGGTCGGTTGCAGGTTGAAGCTGTAGCCCTCCAGGACGACCCCGACGATGGGGCCGAAGACAATCAGTGCAACCAGGCCGGCGAGAATGGCGTCAACCAGGCTTTTCTTGATATCGAGCGATTTTTGAGTGGTTGAGGACATTGCTTACACCTTCGACACAAGAGGACGGCCCAACAGGCCTTGCGGCCGAAAGACCAGTACCAGGACCAGCAGCGAGAAGCTGAAGACGTCCTTGTAATCCGAGTTGACCAGGCCGGAGAACAGCGATTCGGAGATGCCGAGGATGATCCCGCCGAGCATGGCGCCCGGTAGCGAGCCGATGCCGCCGAGCACCGCGGCGGTGAACGCCTTGATGCCGATCACGAAGCCGGCGTAGAAGTCGAAAGTGCCGTAGTTCATGGTGATCAATACACCGGCCAGGGCCGCCATGGCCGCGCCGATGATGAACACATAGGAGATCACCCGGTCGGTGTTGATCCCCAGGATCGAAGCCATCTTGCGGTCTTGCTGGGTCGCGCGACACATGCGGCCCAACTTGGTGTACTTGATGACATAGGTCAAAAGGCCCATGCCGAGGAACGCGGCCACCAGGATAAAGACCTTGGTGTAGGTGAGCTGGACAAAGCCGCTGCCGACATCGACGCGCCAGGCGCCGGTGAGCAGCGTCGGTACGCCCTGTTGCTTGGCGCCCTGGGCGATCTGCGCGTAGTTCTGCAGGATCAGCGAAATCCCGATGGCGCTGATCAGCGGTGCCAGGCGGGTGGAGTTGCGCAGGGGTTTGTAGGCGATACGCTCGATGACCCAGCCATACACCCCGGTGACGATGATGGTGAAGACCAGCGTGCCGAGCATCAGGAGCGGGAAGGATTCAATACCGAAGTAAGCCAGCAGAGCCAGACTGATTGCCGCGAGGTAAGCGGAAATCATGTAAACCTCGCCGTGGGCGAAGTTGATCATGCCGATGATGCCATAGACCATTGTGTAGCCGATGGCGATCAGGCCATAGACCGACCCGAGGGTCAGGCCGTTGACCAGTTGCTGCAGGAAAATACCATCCATAACGCAATCTCACGCATTTGAGAGACTGCACAGAAGCGCACCGCGACGGCCGGGGTTCAGCCACCGTCGCAGCACAGCCATGTGCAGCTCTACGAGAAAAGACAGGTACTGCACGGACACGCTTGGCGACTGGCTGGCGCACGGGGCGCCAGCCGGGTCAGGCCTTCATGTCACTTCTGTTTTTCCAGCTGATGGTATTTGCCGTCTTTGTCCCACTGGTAGACCACGTAGTCGGAGATCTTCAGGTCGCCCTTGGCGTCCCAGGTCTTCTCGCCCATCACGGTCTTGACCGGGTGTGCTTTCAGCCACTTGGCCGCTTCTTCGCCCTTGTTGGACTTGGCGCCGTTGAAAGCCGCGGCCAGGGTCTGTACCGAGGCGTAGGCATAGAGGGTGTAACCTTCCGGCTCGTAGCCCGACTTGCGGAACTGGTCAACGACCGCCTTGCTGTCCGGCAGCAGACGTGGGTCGGCGCCGAAGGTCATGAGTACACCGTCGACGTATTGCGGACCACCGGCAGTGGTCACCAGTTCGTCGGTGACGATACCGTCGTCAGACATGAACTTGACGTCTTTCAAGCCTTCAGTGCGCAGTTGCTTGACCAGCGGACCGGCTTCCGGGTGCAGGCCGCCGAAGTAGACCACGTCGGCACCGGCGGCACGGATCTTGGTCACCAAGGCGCTGAAGTCCTTCTCGCCACGGGTCAGGCCTTCGTAGATAACCGGAGTCACACCGCGCTTGATCAACTGGGCCTTGGTGGCATCCGCCAGGCCTTGCCCATAGGTGTCCTTGTCGTGGATGACCGCGACTTTCTTGCCCTTGAGCACGTCGACGATGTAGTTGCCGGCCACGATGCCCTGCTGGTCGTCACGACCACACATACGGAACATCGCACCCAGACCGCGCTCGGTCACCTGAGGGTTGGTAGAGCCCGGGGTGATCGCGATGATGCCCGCTTCGTCGTAGATCTCCGAAGCCGGGATGGTGGAAGAGGAACAGAAGTGCCCGACGACGCCGGCGACTTTCTGGTTGCTCAGGTCCTTGGCGACCGTTACCGCCTGTTTTGGCTCACAGGCATCATCGCCCTTGACCAGGACGATTTTTTCGCCGTTGACGCCACCGGCCGCGTTGATCGCATCCGCCGCCGCTTGCGCACCTTTCATGTACTGCTCGCCGAAAGAAGCGTTGGCACCGGTCATCGGACCCGCCACGCCGATCTTGACGTCAGCCTGAGCAAACGCAGAAACACCCAACGCAGCAGCCACTGCGAGGGCTACAAAGCCTTTCTTGTAAAACGTCTGGGACATGAGGTGGTGCTCCAAGGTTTTTTTAGTTGGCACTGCGACTTCAATGAATGCTCAGAGCAAGGGGCGTGCCATAGGTTTTTTGTTCTGCAAAAAGTCGCTGTCTTATTGTTTTATGGACTGTTTCGGGCCCTTTTTAACTGGGCGTGCAACCGTCTAAACCGCGGAAGGTGGAACCTTTCAAGAAAAAAGGTGCAACCCAGCGGTGCCACTATTGCAACCATGGCGCCGAAGGGCGTGCAACCACCCTGTAACAACGTGCGTCACCGAAGTGCACACTCGCGGTGCGCGACTGCTACATCGCGCACCATTACAGGCTAGCCGTCTCGAACAAAAGCGCCGTCCGATTCGGCATTTTTTGTTGTTTCAAATGACAATCCGCAGGCACTGGCCCGCGTGATACAGCGAAAAGCCAGCCTCGTAGAGACCACTGCGCAGGCCCACCGCCGGTATCGGCCGCATGGGCGCGAAGGGAATCGGCAGGGCCTGAGGATTTCCGTTACACAGGTAATCGGCGAACGCCTTGCCGACCACCGTCCCCGTGGTCACCCCACGCCCGTTGTAGCCGGTGACTGCCACTAAACCGGGCGCCGGTTCGAACAGGCGCATCAGATGGTCGGGGGTAAAGGCGATACAACCGGTCCAGGTGCATTCCCAGTCGACCTTTTTCAGGTAGGGGAAATAGTGCTGTTGCACGCGGTCGGCCCAGGCCCGCAGGAACCACGCCGGTTTCTGGTTGCCGTTGCCCAGGCTGCCCAGCAACAGGCGACCGTCGGCATCGCGGCGAATGCTGCTGAGCACCTGGCGGGTATCCCAGGAGCCCTGTCCGCCCGGCAGTATCTGCCGCGCGGCTTCTTCGGTCAGCGGGCTGGAGGCGACCTGGTAGTAGTAGCCCGGAAAGAAGTTGCGCCGCAGTTCGGTCCACTCGCCTTCGGTGTAGGCATTGGAAGCCATCACCACCTGTTCGGCGCTGACCGCGCCCTCGGCGGTCTGCACCGACCAACGCTGGCCCTGGCGTTCCAGGCGGGTGGCCGGGGAATGGTCGAACAGCTGCGCCCCCAGCCGCGACGCGGCCTTGGCCAGGCCCGAGGTATAGGCCATGGGATTGAGGGTGCCGGCGCGCCGGTCGAGCAAGGCGGCGCCGATTTTTTGGGTGCCGGTGGCGATTTCGCAATCCTTGCCGGTCAGCAACTCCACCGGTGCGCCACGACGTTTCCACTGCGCTTCACGGCTGCGCAGATCAGCCTCGCCCTTGGCGTTGTGGGCCATGTGCAAGGTGCCTTCGCGGCGCAGCTGGCAATCGATGCCATGCTTGTCCACCAGGCTGAAGACCAGGGCCGGCGCCGCCCCCAACATGCGGTTGAGCTGGCTGCCCACCGCTTCGCCGAAACCGGCCTCGATCTCGTCCGGGGGAATCCACATCCCGGCATTGACCAGCCCCACATTACGACCGGAACCGCCGTGGCCGGTACGATGGGCCTCCAGCACGCAGACGCTCTTGCCTTGCTCACGCAGGTGAATCGCGGCCGAGAGCCCGGTGATACCGGCGCCGATCACGCAGACATCGACCTTCAACTCGCCCTTGAAGGACGGTGCTTCAGGCCGCTGCGGCGTCAGTGTTTCCCATAGACATTCTTCACGTAACGGCATTGCCAGACTCCGAAAATGAAACCCGTCAGTCGAAGGTGATGCCCTGGGCCAGCGGCAATTCCAGCGAGTAGTTCACGGTATTGGTCTGGCGGCGCATGTAACCGCGCCAGGCGTCCGAACCCGACTCGCGACCACCACCGGTTTCCTTCTCGCCGCCAAAGGCGCCGCCGATCTCCGCACCGCTCGGGCCGATGTTGACGTTGGCAATGCCGCAGTCGCTGCCCACCGCCGACATGAACTGCTCGGCCTCGCGCACATCGGTGGTGAAGATGCACGAAGACAGGCCTTGTGGCACCGCATTGTTCAAACGCAGGGCTTCGGCGAACTCCGTGTAACCGATCACGTAGAGAATCGGGGCAAAGGTTTCGTGGCAGACCACTTCGCTCTGCTCCGGCATCTCGACGATGGCCGGCGACACGTAATAGGCATTCGGGAATTTGTCCTGCAACTGGCGCTCGCCGCCGAACACCCGGCCGCCTTCGCTCAGGGCCTGCTCCAGGGCGTCCTGCATGTTCTCGAAGCTTTGCTTGTCGATCAGCGGGCCGACCAGGTTGCCTTCCAGCGGATGACCGATACGGACCTTGGAATAGGCCGCTTTCAAACGGGTGACGATTTCCGCCTTGACCGATTCATGGGCAATCAGACGCCGCAAGCTGGTGCAGCGCTGGCCGGCGGTGCCAACGGCGCTGAACAGAATCGCCCGTACGGCCATGTCCAGGTCGGCGCTTGGGCCGAGGATCATGGCGTTGTTACCGCCCAGTTCGAGAATGCTGCGGGCAAAGCGCGCGGCCACTTTCGGCGCCACTTCGCGGCCCATGCGGGTGCTGCCGGTAGCGCTGATCAGCGCCACACGCGGGTCATCGACCAGGGCGGCACCGGCGTCGCGGCCACCGATGATCACCTGGCTCAGGTACTCGGGCGCATCGCTGAAGTTTTTCAGTACGCGCTCGAACAGGGCCTGGCAGGCCAGCGCGGTCAGCGGGGTCTTTTCCGAAGGTTTCCAGATCACCGAGTTGCCGCACACCAGCGCCAGGGTGGTGTTCCAGGCCCAGACCGCGACCGGGAAGTTGAAGGCGCTGATCACGCCGACCACACCCAGGGGATGCCAGGACTCACGCATATGGTGGCCCGGACGCTCGGAGGCGATGGTCAAGCCGTACAGCTGGCGCGACAGGCCCACGGCGAAGTCGCAGATATCGATCATTTCCTGCACTTCACCCAGGCCTTCCTGGGTGATCTTGCCGGCTTCCCAGGAAACCAGCTCACCGAGGTCGGCCTTGAATTCGCGCAGCACTTCACCGAACTGGCGCACCAGCTCGCCACGGCGCGGCGCCGGCACCTTGCGCCAGGCGTCGAAGGCGTGCTCGGCACGGCTGACCTGCTGCTCGACCTCAGCCGCGCCCTCCCAGTTCACGCCGGCGATGCGGCTGCCGTCGATGGGCGAATGCACGGGCTGTTTGCCCTGTTGATACAGCGCCGGGTCCACACCAAGACGATCAAGCAATGCGGCAACCATGGGGGTCACTCCTGTAGGCGAAAAACGGAAAGCTTCAGTCGAAAACAACACGACGATTCAGACCTTCAGTTGTAGCGGCCTTCAGCTTTGCCAACAAACGACGATTAGGCGAGATATCATTCCATTTATTCATGCAGCGCAAGACAGAAGAAAAAGGCCCGTCCATGCTGAATAAAAGATACCTGCCTTCGATCACGGCCCTGCAATGTTTCGAAGCCGTCACCCGCCACCTGAGCTTCACCCGCGCGGCAGAAGAGCTGAACCTGACCCAGAGTGCCGTGAGCAAACAGGTCGCGCAGCTGGAAGAACTGTTGCAGCACCTGCTGTTTCGCCGGGTACGGCGACGCCTGCAACTGACGCCGGCCGGGGATCTGTACCTGGTGGAAGTCCGAAAAATCCTGACACAGGTGGAGATGTCGACCCACTACCTGCGTTCCTACGGCGGTGAAACCGAAGTCCTGCGGGTGTCCACACCCTCGACCTTCGGCGCCCGCTGGCTGGTGCCGCGGCTCAAGGGCTGGCGCCTGCGTCACCCGCATATCCACCTGGACCTGTGCAACGAACAGGAAGCCGACGACCTGCTGCAGGGCCGCAGCGACCTGGCGTTCTATTTCGGCCAGGGTTCGCGGCCGGGCACCGAGTGCGTGAAGCTGTTCGGTGAAGAGCTGGTGGCGGTGTGCGCGCCGGGCTGCCTGCCGGAGAAGCCCTTCAGCGATCCGACGCAGTTGAGCGAGCTGGTCCTGCTGCAGAACGCCTCGCGGCCCCAGGCCTGGCACGACTGGTTCGACAGCCAGGGGTATCACACCGAACACAGTTACCACGGGCCGCGTTTCGAGACCTTCTATATGTGTATCCGGGCAGCCCAGGTCGGCTGCGGCGTAGCCTTGCTGCCCAGGTTCCTGGTGGAGGAGGAACTGATGGAGGGCAAGCTGGTGCTCGCCTGGCCCCATGCGATGCCCAACCACGACGCCTATTACCTGGCCTACCCGGAGCATTCGGCGGAGGTGCCGAAGGTGCGGGATTTTGTCAGTTGGATGCTGGAGCAGATCGACAGTCCCGTGCAACCTTGAGGGTATTGCGCTGCCCTCTCGGGCCTCTTCGCGGGCAAGCTCCGCTCCCACAGTCTCGAGTCGTACCTGAGTTCTGCGCACGACCGGGAACCTGTGGGAGCGGAGCTTGCCCGCGAAGAGGCGGCACCCGCAACAAAAATCGCTGGTAAAACCGCCAACGGATATGCGCCACTAGCGGTCTTCATTCAAGAACTGCCAGGACGCCGCTGTAACGCGCGACCGGCATGGAGATACCCGTTATGAGCGATAAGGCCTTTGGCGATCGCATTGTGCAGAACCTGCTGGACACCGACTTCTACAAGCTGACCATGATGCAGGCGGTGCTGCACAACTACCCCAACGTCGAAGTCGAATGGGATTTCCGCTGCCGCAACAGTGAAGACCTGCGCCCGTACCTGGCGGAAATCCGCTACCAGGTCGAACGCCTCGCCGAACTGAGCCTGAGTGCCGACCAGCTGGGTTTCCTGGAACGCATCAGCTTCCTCAAGCCGGACTTCCTGCGCTTCCTCGGCCTGTTCCGCTTCAACCTGCGCTATATCCACACCGGGATCGAGAACGGCGAGCTGTTTATCCGCCTGCGCGGCCCGTGGCTGCATGTGATCCTGTTCGAAGTGCCGCTGCTGGCCATCGTCAGCGAAGTGCGCAACCGCTACCGCTACCAGGAAACCCTGCTGAGCCAGGCCCGCGAACAGCTGTACCGCAAGTTCGACTGGCTGAACGCCAATGCCTCCCCCGATGAACTGGCGGAACTGCAGGTCGCCGACTTCGGCACCCGCCGGCGCTTCTCCTACCGGGTCCAGGAAGAAGTGGTCAGCGTGCTCAAGCACGACTTCCCCGGACGCTTCGTCGGCACCAGCAACGTGCACCTGGCCCGCGAATTCGACATGAAGCCCCTGGGCACCATGGCCCACGAGTGGATCATGGCCCACCAGCAACTCGGTCCACGGCTGATCGACAGCCAGATCGCCGCGCTCGACTGCTGGGTCCGCGAGTACCGCGGCCTGCTCGGCATCGCCCTGACCGATTGCATCACCACCGATGCCTTCCTCACGGACTTCGACCTGTACTTCGCCAAGCTCTTCGACGGTTTGCGCCATGATTCCGGCGACCCGGTGATCTGGGCCGAAAAATGCATCAATCGTTATCACCAGCTGGGTATCGACCCGATGAGCAAGACCCTGGTGTTTTCCGACAGCCTCAGCCTGCCCAAGGCCCTGGGGATATTTCGCGCGCTACGCGGTCGGATCAATGTCAGCTTCGGCATCGGCACCAACCTCACCTGCGACATCGAAGGGGTGGAACCGATGAGCATCGTGCTTAAAATGACTGCCTGCAATGGCCAACCCGTGGCGAAGATCTCCGACGAGCCGGGCAAGGCCCAGTGCAAGGACCCGAATTTCGTGGCCTACCTGCGCCATGTGTTCCAGGTCCCCGGCTAGAAACTCGTCCAGTGGTACCGATCAACCTGTTCCAGACCCCATCCCGCAAGGAGTGAATCATGCAAGCCGTACAGCGCCAAATTGCTGAACAGCTCAAGGTCCAGCCACCGTTCGCCGACCAGGCCGCCCTCGAAGCCGAAGTCGCGCGACGGGTCACCTTTATCCAGGATTGCCTGCTGAACTCCGGGCTCAAGACCCTGGTGCTGGGTATCAGCGGCGGTGTCGACTCATTGACCGCCGGCCTGCTGGCCCAACGCGCCATGCGTGAACTGCGCGAACGTACCGGCAACCTGGATTACCGCTTCATTGCGGTGCGCCTGCCGTACGAAACCCAGTTCGACGAACATGAAGCCCAGGCCTCGGTGGACTTTATCGCCCCCGACGAACGCCACACGGTGAATATCGGCCCGGCGGTCAAATCCCTGGCTGGCGAAGTCGCCGCCTTCGAAGGCAAGGCCGCCGTGTCGCGGGACTTCGTCCTTGGCAATACCAAGGCGCGCATGCGCATGGTCGCGCAGTACACCATCGCCGGCGCCGCCCATGGCCTGGTGATCGGCACCGACCACGCGGCGGAAGCGGTGATGGGGTTCTTCACCAAGTTCGGTGACGGCGCCTGCGACCTGGCGCCGTTGAGCGGCCTGGTGAAAAACCAGGTCCGGGCCATCGCCCGGCACTTCGGCGCGCCGGAGTTCCTGGTGGAGAAAATCCCCACCGCCGACCTCGAGGACCTGGCACCGGGCAAGCCCGACGAAGCCTCCCACGGCGTGACCTATGCCGAGATCGACGCCTTCCTGCACGGCGAGCCGGTGCGCCAGGAAGCTTTCGACATCATTTGTCGGACGTACGAAAAAACCCATCACAAGCGTGAGATGCCATTTGCGCCGTGATTTATTCGGCGGGAATGTCGTAGGAATCGTCTATTTTTCCGCCTAGCACTTGAGGCAACATCGGTCACTGGGCAGTCTTCGCCGCATCTTGTTGTTGGCAGGGCCCCACCCGATGTTGCTCAATCGCAAATACCCCAAGTTGCACGCGCAACCCGTGTTCCGGCACCCCTGGTTTTTTCCGCTGCTCGGCGCGCTCGGGGTGGTCTGCTGGGTTGCCACCGCCGCCAGTACGCCGGACAAGCAGGCGGCCGGCCAGCCCAGCGCCGCGCATTTTCTGCTGATCGCCCAGATGCCGGCGCAAATCGCCTTGCGCGCCAATGCGCACTACATCCCGCAAGCCAACCAGACCGGCTGCCCCTATCAACCGCCGGTGCTGCATTTCAATACCGCCCTCGCCGACACGCCCCGCAGCTCCGACTTCAAGGTGCCCCTGGGCTACGAATTGCCTGACTGCAAACTGTATCTGAGTGAAGTGGACTTCGAGACCGAGGCGTTCTACGGACCTGACAACCTGAACCGCAGCATCACCCATGGCGGCTCGATTGCCGTGCGCGACAACCTGCGGCCGGGGGTGTCGGGCTTTCCGAGTTCGGGAGAGAAACAGTATGAGGGCTTGTGCGATTGGGAGATTACCGACCCCGACGCCCTCTTCGGGCCGGGCCAGGTACTCACCTGCCATGCGCTGGACGATCAGGGGCGGGTGATCGGCGGCAATCGCAAACCCTCCAGGCTCGGCGGAACCCTGAGCCTGGAGGACCTGCAAGGCAAACGTATTCGCCTGAATCTCAAGATGAAGGATCAACCCTGACCGCTGGAGCCAGGGTTGCGGCACGGGTTACTTGACCGCGAGCTTGCCCTTCATGATCGAGTTGTGGCCCGGGAACGAGCAGAAGAACTCGTAGTCCTCACCAGCGGTCAGTTTTGACACGTCGAAGGTGACCGAGTCTTTTTCACCGGCACCGATGATCTTGGTGTGGGCGATGATGCGGGTGTCGCCGTCTTTCAGGTAGTTCTTGTCGATCCCGGCACCCATGCCTTCAGACGCGATCGCGGCCATGTCGGAGGCCTTGCTCAGTACCCAGTTATGGCCCATGACGTTCTTCGGCAGGCTGCCGGAATGGCTCAGGTTCACGGTAAAGGTCTTGCAGCTCTTGTCGATGTTGATTTCCTTGACGGTGTAGGACATCTGATCGGTGGAGTCGACATCGACCTTACATTCGGCGGCAAGCAACTGGCCACTGGCGAGGGCCAGCAGGGATACCGCAACAACTTTGGCGAACATGGTGAATCTCCAAGGCAGGGTATGAAAATCAAGGGCTCAAATGGGGAGAATAACCAAAATATGGCTCAGTTCTCCTGATCTGCATCAACAGATTGTATACAATCCTATGCTATCGCTTCGATGGATACAATCAACCAGCCAGACGAACTGGCGCCCTCTAACATTAGGACGTTCTCAGCCAACGGAGCGTCTACCATGTCAATTAACAGCCTGTTGCAAAGCTTGCTCGCCGCTTACGCCTGCGGGGCCAGCGGTACCTTTGAAAGGCCGTCGCGCGAGGTTTAATCCTTGGAGAGTCGCCTGCCAGCCTTTACTCTGGGGTCAGCCTGTCGCGAAAAACCATTGTTTCGTGTGCTGCGCCACGAACACAGGCAGAATACGCGCCGCTCAACCTCACCTTCGACCCCAGAGGATCGCCCATGGCCAAACCCAATTACTCCTTTGCCAAACGTCAACGCGACCTGGCCAAAGAGCAGAAGAAAGAGGAAAAGCTGCAGCGCAAGAAAACCACCGCCGAAGAAGAGGCCGCGGCCTTGTTGAACCCCGAAGCGGAAGGCGAAGAAACCGAGGCACAGGATCCGACCCCGAACGCCTGATTGCACCGGGCTCTGCTCCTACAGATTCAGGGCGTACGCAAAACCCGCGCTCGACGCCAAACTGTAGGAGCCGGGCTTGCCCGCGAAAAGGCCCTCAAAACCGCCAAAAGCTTCGCGAGCAAGCTCTGCTCCCACAGGTTCCGTAGCGTTTTCGAAGTCATATCCGGCTTAGCTGACCGACCGCCCCACATCCCCCATCGGCATCACCGTCACCTGGACTTCCGGGTCATGGTTGCCGCCCCCCAGAATCACCCCGCGCAACGGCGACACATCGGAGAAATCCCGGCCCCAGGCCAGGGTGATGTGCTCCAGGGCCGGCTGCACATTGTTGGTCGGATCGAAATCCACCCAGCCCGACACCGGACAGAACACCGACACCCAGGCATGGGAGGCATCGGCACCGATCAGCCGCGGCTGGCCGGGCGGTGGCTGGGTCAGCAGGTAGCCGCTGACATAACGCGCCGCCAGGCCCCGCGAGCGCAGGCAGGCGAGCATCAGGTGGGCGAAGTCCTGGCAGACCCCGCGCCGCCGCTCCAGCACCTCCACCAGCGGCGTGGCGACCTGGGTCGCCTCGGCATCGAAGGTGAACTCGCTGAAAATCTTCTCCATCAACGCCTGGACACCCACCAGCAACGGACGCCCGAGCGGGAAACAGCTCTCGGAAAACTCGACGAAGCTTTTCTTCAGATGCACGTAGGGCGATTCGAAACGATAACGGCAGGCTTCGAGAGTTTCCGGATTCAATACCTGGCCGCTGTAGGTCAGGGCGTTGCGTGTGTCATCCCAGGCGGCGGACAAATTGAAGTCCACCGCCGGCCGCGCCAGCACCTCGACATTCAGCCAGGCATTGACCAGCAACTCGTCATGGGGCCGCTCGAACGCCAGCCGGGTCAAGGGATTGCCGAACACATCGAGCTCATCCCGGCGGCTGGTGGGCTCGGGGCTGATCTTCAACATCTGCTCGCTGCACACTTGCCAGTCACAAGCCCGCGGCCACAGGTGGGCGAGTTGCTGGGCCAGGGACACCGGGCTGTCGTAGTGATAGTGGGTATCGTGGAAAATCTGGTAGAGGGCACTCATCACACGGACACCGTCTGCTGGCTGACATCGTCGACATGGGCAAAATGCCGCAAGGCCAGGCGATCGGAGACCTGGCCGCTGGCATCGGCGACTTCCTGCAACAGCTCGGCCAGGCCGTCGAGCACATCGCGCACGCCGGTCTCGCCGAACAAGGCGCCTTCCAGGTTGCCGAGATCGAAACGCCCCAGGCGCTCGACCAACTGGTTCAGCCCCAACTCCCGTGGGACGCCGAAGTCATCGTTCAAACGGCGCAAGGTGCGGCTCACCAGTTTCAGCTGGAACAGCACCGCATGGGGGTTCTGCTCATCCAGCAGCAAAAGGTCGAGCACCGGGATCAGTTGCGGCACCGCCAGATAGCGCGAGCGATAGGTGATGCTGCTGTTGCCCAGCTCCAGCAACCACTCCAGCCCGGCCTGATCGAACACCGCGATGCCGCGCAGGAAGGCCGCCAGGCTGCTGCTGAGAAACTGCAGGCGCTCGATGCGCCGACCGATCATCAGGAAACGCCAGCCCTCGTCGCGGGTCATATCGTCCAGGGCAAAACCGGACAAGGCCGCCAGGGACATGACCAGGCGGTTGAGGAAGTCCAGCAGCTCGCCGAAGTTCGGGTCTTCGCTTTCCAGGCTCAGGGCTTCGCGCTGCAACTCCACCAGCGCCTGCCAGTTTTCCCGCGACAGCTTGCCGCGCACCTGGGACGCCGCCCACTGCAAGCGCTGCAAGTTGGAGCGCAGGCTGAACGGCCAGTCGTCGCCGAGCAGGGCCGCCAGCAGGCGCTCGGGCAATTCGCCCTCGTCCGGCAGCAGCATCAGGCTTTCGCCAAGCTCCACCGCCGCCTGCAGGGCCTGGGGATCATCGCCGTCGACATAACGCGCCAGCATGATCCGCAACAACCGCGCGCTGTCATCACAACGCTCACAGTAGCGGCCGAACCAGAACAGGTTTTCCACCACCCGCGACGGCAGATAGGGATCGCGTCGCACCAGGTCACGGACCCCAAGGGAACGCTGGGTGCGCCATTGCTCACCGCTGGGCGTGCGTTCGCTGAGCACCCAGGTGTCCTTGCTCGCACCGCCGCGCTGCATCGACACCACCTCGGCGTCAGCGTCGGCAGCCACCCGCGTCAGGCCACCGGGCAACACCCGATAACCCTCGGCGCTGGCAACAGCGTACACGCGCATGCCGATAGCCCTCGGTTGCAAGGCACCCTCCTCGGCTTGCCAGATCGGCGCCTGGGACAACTGCGCCAACTCCTGGGCGACATAGGCGTAAGGCCGTGCGCGTATGCGCTCGGCCAGGGCCTGGCGCTGCTCGTCATCGAGGTCGCGGCCGAACACCGGGACAAAACTCTGGGACGGGAACGCCGGCTTGATCAACAGCTCAGGCAGTTTTTCCAGGGCCTGGGCCAGCACCGGCGGCTCACCGCACCACCAGGTGGCAATGGACGGCAGGATCAGTTCTTCACCGAACAGGTGCTGGTTGATTTTCGGCAGGAAGCCCAGCAGACCGGGGGACTCCAGCACGCCGCTGCCCAGGGCATTGGCCACCAGCACCCGGCCCTGGCGCACCGCCTCCATCAGGCCGGGCACGCCGAGGGCCGAGTCGGTGCGCAGCTCCAGCGGATCGCAGAAGTCGTCGTCGAGCCGGCGCATGATCGCGTGCACCCGCTGCAAGCCGCTCAAAGTCTTGAGGTAGACCGTGGCGTCGCGCACCGTCAGGTCGCCGCCTTCCACCAGCGGATAGCCCAGTTGGCGCGCCAGGTAGAGGTGTTCGAAATAGCTTTCGTTGAAACGTCCCGGGGTCAGCAACACTACCAGCGGCGCCTCGGCATCGCTCGGCGCCTGGCGTACCAGGGTTTCCTGCAGGGTGCGGAAGAACCCGGCCAGGTGATGTACCCGC
The DNA here is from genome assembly GCF_023242495.1 of Pseudomonas sp. MWU13-2862. Lineage (NCBI taxonomy): Bacteria > Pseudomonadati > Pseudomonadota > Gammaproteobacteria > Pseudomonadales > Pseudomonadaceae > Pseudomonas > Pseudomonas sp. MWU13-2862. The sequence goes on from NZ_JALMEZ010000004.1 coordinate 163,259, forward strand.
AAGTCGCGGTAAAGATCGGGAAAGGCCCGCGACACGATGGTGCGGTTTTCCAGGGCATAACCGGCCCCGGAGGGCGCCTGGGTCCGATCCGCCGTGACCCACCAGCGACCGTCCGGCGTGCGCGCCAGGTCCACGGCGAACATGTGCAGGAAGGTCCCCGCCGGTGGCTGGATGCCCTGGCACGGCCAGAGGAAATTGTTGTGGCCGAAGACCAGCTCGGCGGGCAGCAGGCCGTCGCGAATCAGGGTTTGCGGGCCATAGAGATCGGCCAGCACCGCGTTCAACAGTCGCGCGCGCTGGGCAATGCCCGCCGCCACCCGCTGCCATTCGTCAGCGGGGATGATATGCGGCAACAGATCGAGCTCCCAGGGCCGGTCGGCGCCCTTGGGGTCGGCATAGACGTTGTAGGTCACGCCGTTTTCCTGGATCTGCCGGGCCAACAAGGCCTGGCGCTGAGCCAGTTGTACGGGCGTGCTGCGTTGCAGCTGGTCGATCAGCGGCCGCCAATGCGCACGCACGGCGCCGCCGTCGTCCAGCAGTTCGTGATAGGTCCCCGGTGTCAGCGGGTAGCGGTCAAGCAGGTCGGGCATGGAAAGCTCGGCAGACGGCAAGGGCAATCAAGGTTAACGCAGACAGATGGCGCACGGATACGCGAAAACTCCGTGCGCCCTGTCAGATTTATGTGTGTCGCAAGTCCAATGTCATCGGCAGTTCGTCGTTGATCTTCAACGTCGGAACCGGCAGCGTGCCAGGACTGTGGCCGAGGCGGAAGAACCGCGCCATGCGCCGGCTTTCCGCTTCGTTGGCGTTCACCGGCAAGGTCTCATAGTTGCGCCCGCCCGGGTGGGCGACATGGTACTGGCAACCGCCCAGGGAGCGATGCATCCAGGTGTCGAGCAGGTCGAACACCAACGGCGCATGGACCGGGATGGTCGGTTGCAGGCAGTTGGCCGGTTGCCAGGCGCGATAACGCACGCCGGCGACAAATTCGCCGACCCGCCCGGTGGGTTGCAGCGGGACCGCCACGCCGTTGCAGGTCAGCAGATAGCGTTGCGGCGCCAGGCCGCTCAACTTGACCTGCAGGCGCTCCAGGGACGAATCCACATAACGCACCGTGCCGCCGACCGCGCCCTCCTCACCCAGCACATGCCAGGGTTCGAGGGCCTGGCGCACTTCCAGCTCGATGCCGTTGACCGCGTAATCGCCGACTTTCGGGAAACGGAACTCCAGGTGTGCGGCGAACCACTCGGCGCGCAGGGGATAACCGGCGGCGTTGAGATCGACAATCACATCGGCGAAGTCCTGTTCGATAAAGTGCGGCAACAGGAAGCGGTCGTGCAGTTCGGTGCCCCAGCGCGCCAGCTTGGGCGGTGCATAGGGCTCGCGCCAGAACCGCGCCACCAGCGCCCGCAGCAGCAGTTGCTGGGTCAGGCTCATGCGCGCGTGGGGCGGCATTTCAAAGGCGCGCAGTTCCAGCAGGCCCAGGCGGCCCGTCGCACCATCCGGCGAATAGAGCTTGTCGATGCAGAACTCGGCACGGTGGGTGTTGCCGGTCACGTCGATCAGCAGGTTGCGCAACAGCCGATCCACCAACCAGGGCGGGCATTCCTCACCCGGTTGCGGCATCTGGGCGAAGGCGATTTCCAGTTCGTACAGCGAGTCGTTGCGCGCTTCGTCCACCCGTGGTGCCTGGGAGGTCGGGCCGATAAACAGTCCGGAGAACAGGTAGGACAGCGACGGGTGATTGTGCCAATAGCTGATCAGGCTGCGCAGCAGGTCGGGACGGCGCAGGAACGGCGAGTCCGCCGGCGTGGCGCCGCCGAGAACAAAATGGTTGCCGCCGCCGGTGCCGGTATGGCGCCCGTCGATCATGAATTTCTCGGTGGTCAGGCGGGTCTGGCGCGCCTCCTCATAGAGGAACTCGGTGCGTTCCACCAACTCGTCCCAGGTGGCGGACGGCTGTACATTGACCTCGATCACGCCCGGGTCCGGGGTGATCCGGAAGTTTGCCAGACGCGCATCGTGGGGTGGCTCGTAGCCTTCCAGCAACACCGGGCAATGCAGCTCCTCGGCGGTGGCCTCAATGGCGCTGACCAACTCCAGATAGTCTTCGACCCGCTCCAGCGGTGGCATGAACAGGTACAGGCGCCCGCCCCGGGCTTCGGCGCACAAGGCGGTGCGGGTCAGCCAGGCGGCGGACTCGTCGATCTTCGGCACCCGCTCTTCGCTGACCACGGGCTCGCCGTGGACCTTGAGGGCGGCGGTGTCCGGCAACTCGGGCAGATCCTGGTTCGGATCGGTCGGGTGCACGAAGGGATATTCCGCCGCCGTCACCCAAGGCTGGGACGCCAGCGGCAGGCGATAACCCAGCGGCGAATCCCCCGGTACCAGCCGGCAATGGCTGTCCCGCAGGTACCAGCGCCCGCTCTGCCAATGGTCATTGGCGGCGGTGCGGGCCAGCGGCAGCACCTGGCCGATGACCTTGTCCAGGCCCTGGGAGAACACCTTGCGCAGCCGCGCGCGCTCCAGCTCGTCATCCAGTCGTGGGTCCGTGGCCGTGACGTTGATCGGCAACTGCCCCTCGCGCCACAGGTAGTAGAAATTATCCTCGTAGGCCGGGAACACGAAGCGGCTCGGCAGTTTCAGACGCTCGGCAACACTCGCCAGGAAACGCCCGGCCATTTCGCCGTCGGCACCGTAATCTTCCTGCTCATCGGCGATCAGTGCGTCGTTATGCCAGATCGGCACGCCATCGCGGCGCCAGTAGCTGTTGAGCGACCAGCGCGGCAGCTGTTCGCCCGGATACCACTTGCCCTGGCCGAAATGCACCAGGCCTTGCGGGGCATACCGCTTGCGCATGCGCTGGAACAGTTCGGCGGACAGCCGGCGTTTGTCCGGGCCCAGGGCGGCGGTGTTCCACTCGGCGCCGTCGGGATCGTCGATGGAGACGAAGGTCGGCTCGCCGCCCATGGTCAGGCGCACATCACCTTCGAGCAGATCGGCATCAATTTGTCGGCCCAGGGCCTGGATCGCCAGCCATTGCTCCTCGGTGTAGGGCTTGGTGACGCGCGGCGCCTCCCAGATCCGCTCCACCGACATTTCATGGCTGAACTCGCACTCGCAAGGTTCCACCAGGCCACTGATTGGCGCCGCTGACGACGGATCGGGACTACAGGCCAACGGAATATGCCCTTCCCCGGCGAACAGCCCGGAAGTGGCGTCCAGGCCGATCCAGCCGGCACCCGGCAGATAGACTTCGCACCAGGCGTGCAGGTCGGTGAAGTCGACCTCGGTGCCGGATGGGCCGTCGAGGGCTTTCACATCGGCGGTGAGCTGGATCAGGTAGCCGGAGACAAAACGCGCCGCCAGCCCCAGGTGACGCAGCAGTTGCACCAACAACCAGGCCGAGTCGCGGCAGGAGCCGGAGGCGTTGACGAGGGTCTGCTCGGGCGTCTGCACGCCCGGCTCCATGCGGATCAGGTAGCCGATGTCTTCGCTCAGGCGCTGGTTGAGGGCCACGAGGAAGTCCACGCTGGGCAACGGCGTGCGGTCGATGCCGTCCAGGTAGGCCTGGAACTTGGGCGTCAGCGGCAGCTTTTCCAGATAGGGCGACAGCTCGTGCTTTTCATCGGCGGCGTAGGTGAACGGGATTTTCTCGGCGTAGGGCTCGAGGAAAAAGTCGAACGGGTTGAACACCGCCATCTCGGCGACCAGGTCGACCTCGATACGCAGTTCCGTGGTTTTTTCCGGGAACACCAGCCGCGCCAGGTAGTTGCCCTGGGGGTCCTGTTGCCAGTTGATGAAATGCTGCTCGGGCTGGACCTTCAGCGCATAGGACAAAATCCGCGTGCGACTGTGGGCCGCCGGACGCAGGCGAACGATCTGCGGACCGAGCTCGATGGCGCGTTCATAGCGGTAATGCGTGACATGGTGCAATACGACATGGATCGACACGGCGTGCCTCCTGCGAGCCTGGGCTTATACCTGTGCGCGCAAGACTTATGCCACTTGGCCAAGTCCTGCGCTTTCGGCGTGAGTCGTGCTCGCTCAGCTAAGCACAGCACCAGAATGGCGCCAGCTTGAGGGCGTAGTGCAGAGAGTCGCACAGAAACGGGGCGAATGGTCGAACGACGTTCTCAGCGTGGTTTGCGCCGGGCCTTCAGGGCATTTTTCAGGGCTTCGCGTTGGTGGCGAATATCGACGAGCTTGCTGCGCATTTCGCGGTGGCGCTTGCTGTTGAGCAGCAGCAGGCCAATAAGCGGTGCAAAGACAGCCAATCCGTAAATGACTCGATGAGGGTGAGACTCGATGGTCGGCAACACACTCAAAAAACAAAGCGCGAATAACAGAACCAGTCCCCGAACCCATTGAGGACGACCGCGTACAATCATGAAATTGCAGTGAACCACCACCAATGCCAGTGCCACGACCGCGATAAACATGCCGGTCGCCTGCTCGCCTAACGAGGAGTCAGGGAAAAAGTGGTCACCCACCAGCGGCACGCCACAGGAGACGGAGATCAACGCCGCAAAAATCCCGCCGATGAAGGTGGGGAAGTAGTGTGCCAAGAAACGCGGCAGGCTCAGATCTTCCATTATTCCTCGATCTCCTCGTAAAGCCCGACGGCGATGGTTTTCACGTTGCCGGACAAGGCGCTGCCAGTCAGTCCAATGGCGGCCCCCAGGGAGTCCTTGATCTGGGTCACTGTGGCATGTTTGATCTCCGTGGGCGTGAAACGCTTGGGCAACTCGCCGGCCAGCTGTTTCAACTTGAGCATTTTCGGGGTCAGCCTGGGATCGTTGATACTCAACAGTTCCTTGGTCAACTTCGAACGCTCCTGACGGTTAAGCCCGCGCAGCACCTCACGAACGGTCTTGCCGGTGGTGGCCTTGGTCATGCGTACCAGCTTGAGGGTCGTCAGGGATGATGCCCCAACCCCCATCAACGAAGCAGCATCCAGGGCTATCGAGGTGTACTGATACCAGGCCTCGCTATCCAGATTGTCATTGCGCGCAGGATTGACCGCTTCGTTGACCGTTCGGTATCCCCCGATGGCGCATTGCGCGGTACTGGCGACGGCTGCGGTGTAGCCAATGGCAACCACCACCGAACTGGCCCCGGCCGAAAAGGGAACCGCCACCGAGCCACTCAACACCACCACCCAGCCGATCACCGCCCCCGCGCAGGACAAGGTGGTATTGATCGCTTCTCCGACCAGACGCGACTCACGGGGATTGTCCTGCACCTGCTGGGCAAACTGCACCGGCGCGATGTACTTCTGCGCCTCGCGCAGGATGATGCGCTTGGGCTGGATACTGCAGATCGGCTGGAATTCGCGCAGGGTGACGACGTTGAAGTCGGCGTCGATATAGACCACGCCGGCCCCGACGATGCCAGGGTCGGCATCAATCGCCGCAAAGAGCTTCGGCAGGTTGATCTGGCTTTCGATGCGTTGGCGGGCGAGGAATTGCGAGGGGCTGGAATCCATGCCGATGCCAGGGAGCGGGTTGCTCATGCAGTGTTCATCCTTGAATCGAGCGCTGGGAAATTCGCCGCACCTTAGCAAACGGAACAGGTCTCCGATAGAAACCAAAACGCCAGCACCAAGCTAACGCCCGGCTTTCAACGAGGACTTCGAAACTCGCGACGCTCTCCTGAGGGCTCGCAGGTTGACGTAGAGAAATCCGCTGACAAGGTCGAGGCATATTCCATATGGGCGCGATGATATTCTTACGGCCTTCACGATAAAGGTGGGCAACGATGGTCGGCTCAGGAACCTCGATTATGACGCGGCCAATCAAGGCACTCCTCACAGGAAGGATTCGATTGGCATGAGTGAACACCAACAGCGGGAATGGAAGGCCACGTGGCGAGACGATTATCTGAAGTGGATATGCGGTTTCGCCAATGCCGAGGGCGGAGTGCTGGAAATTGGGCGCAGCGACTCTGGAAACCCCGTCGGTCTGGCCGATGCCGCCCGCCTGCTGGAGGATATTCCCAATAAGGTCCGCGACGTACTCGGCATCATGGTAGATGTGAATCTGCGTGAAGAGGCAGGTAAAGACCTATTGGAAATTGTGGTGCCGGCCTATCCCAGCCCAGTCAGTTACAAGGGTGAATACCACTACCGCAGCGGTAGTACCAAGCAGGAGTTGAAAGGCCCTGCGTTATCGCGCTTTCTACTGCGCAAACAGGGCCTGCACTGGGATGGCGTGCCTCTACCGGGCCTGACTCTCGACGACTGCCAAGCCACCGCGTTTCAAGGGTTCCGTGCCAGAGCCGCCAAGAGTGGGCGGGTGGATGAAGCCGTGCTTGGAGACAGTGACATCGTCTTGCTCGCCAGCCTGCAACTGGAAGAAGGCCAATACCTGAAGCGGGCGACCGCGCTCCTGTTTGGCACTCAGCCCGAGCGCTTCGTACCTGGTGCCTATATCAAACTCGGTTTTTTCATCACCGACGACGATTTGCGCTATCAGGACGAAATCCACGGCGACTTGTTCAGCCAAGTGGAAAAGACCCTGGAACTACTGCACAGCAAATACCTCAAGGCGTATATCCGTTACGAAGGTATCCAGCGCGTGGAGCGATATCTGTTCCCTTTGCAAGCCTTGCGTGAAGCTCTGCTCAACGCGGTGATCCACAAAGATTACGCCAGCGGCATCCCAATCCAGATAAGCGTCTATGAACATCAAATCGTGATCTGGAACCCAGGCCAATTGCCGGATCGCTGGACGCAGGAGCAACTGCTGGCGAAACATCCGTCCCATCCATTCAATCCACTTCTGGCGTCAGCATTTTTCCGCGCTGGCTATGTGGAGTCCTGGGGACGGGGGATCGAAAAGATCCTCAGTGAGTGTCGCAAACACGGTATTCCGCCACCTCTATTCGATGACGGTTTGTCTGGACTGATGCTCACTTTCCGAGCCGATCCGGTACAACTGGCAGCGAACCGAGTAGATGCTGCGCTGACCACCCAAGAAACTACCCAAGAAACTACCCAAGAAACTACCCAAGAAGTTCGTCCGGGGACGGTGCGAGAGAAAATTGTAGAGCTATTGCGCCAGCAACCTGCCGCTACCCGCTACGAACTGGCAAGGCAGCTCGGACTGAGCTCTGATGGGGTCAAATATCATCTGAACAAGCTTCGGGTATCCGGGACTATCCGACATGTAGGCCCAACTAAAAGCGGATACTGGGAAGTGCTCAAATAATCAATACCGGCAAAGCTAACGTGGAACACAGGCTCCTGTGACCTGATGCTGTCGAAAAAACCACGTTGAACACACAGCAAAACGCCAGCGCGATGCTGGCGTTTTGTATTTCACTTAGCGTTTGAAGCTAGCGCCTCAGCGCGGCACCACCGGCTTGCGGGTCGGCTTCTTGCCTTTGCCCTTGGCTGCGTCGGAACGCTCCTTGGCGGCTTGCTGGTTGCGGGCAAACGCGGCGGCCTTGGCCTGTTCGCGTTTGTCCCAGGCATTGCCGCCATCGCTGCCACGGGGCGGCAGGCCGGTGTGCTGGGTGAGGATCTTGGTGGTCGTGTCCTTCGCCACCTTGTGGCTGCCGGCCGGTGTCGAGTTCTTCCGGCGCGCGCTCTGGTAGCTGTCGGTCGCCGGCTGGTGCAGCGGAATCAACTGGTCCTTGCCCGGCCCGATCAGGTCGCCACGGCCCATGCGCTGCAACGCCTCGCGCAGCATCGGCCAGCCCTTCGGATCGTGGTAGCGCAGGAACGCCTTGTGCAACCGGCGCTGCTCCTCGCTCTTGACGATGGTCACCGCGTCGCTCTTGTAGGTGACCTTGCGCAACGGGTTCTTGCCCGAGTGGTACATGGCCGTGGCGGTGGCCATCGGCGACGGATAGAACGCCTGCACCTGGTCAGCCCGGAAGCCGTTGCCCTTGAGCCACAGCGCCAGGTTCATCATGTCTTCGTCGGTGGTGCCCGGGTGCGCGGCAATGAAGTACGGAATCAGGTACTGCTCTTTCCCGGCTTCCTTGGAGTACTTCTCGAACATGCGCTTGAACTTGTCATAGCTGCCGATGCCCGGCTTCATCATCTGGTTGAGCGGACCTTCCTCGGTATGCTCCGGGGCGATCTTCAGGTAGCCGCCGACGTGGTGGGTCACCAGTTCCTTGACATACTCCGGCGACTCGACCGCGAGGTCGTAGCGCAGGCCGGAAGCGATCAGGATCTTCTTCACACCTGGCAACGCGCGAGCGCTGCGATACAACTGGATCAACGACGAGTGGTCGGTATTCAGGTTCGGGCAGATGCCAGGGAACACGCACGACGGCTTGCGGCACGCGGATTCGATTTCCGGGCTCTTGCAGGCAATGCGGTACATGTTCGCGGTCGGACCGCCGAGGTCGGAAATCACCCCGGTAAAACCCGGCACCTTGTCGCGGATCTCTTCGATCTCGCGAATGATCGATTCTTCGGAACGGTTCTGGATGATCCGCCCTTCGTGCTCGGTAATGGAGCAGAAGGTACAGCCGCCGAAGCAGCCACGCATGATATTTACCGAGAACCGGATCATGTCGTAGGCCGGGATCTTCTCCTTGCCATACGCCGGGTGCGGGACACGCTGATAAGGCATGCCGAACACGTAGTCCATTTCTTCCGTGGTCATCGGAATGGGCGGCGGGTTGAACCAGACGTCCACATCGCCATGCTTCTGCACCAGCGCACGGGCGTTGCCCGGGTTGGTTTCCAGGTGCAGCACGCGGTTGGCGTGGGCATAGAGCACCGCGTCGCCACGGACCTTTTCCACCGACGGCAGGCGGATCACGGTCTTGTCGCGGGTCATGCGCGGGCTGGCCAGGATCTGCACGACCTTGGCTTCCTGCGGGTCTTCAACCGGACCCTTTTCCTGCTCGATGGCGCAGGCCTGGGTGTCCTGGGTGTTGACGTACGGGTTGATGATCTTGTCGACCTTGCCCGGCCGGTCGATGCGCGTGGAATCGACTTCGTACCAGCCCGCCGGCGTGTCGCGACGGATGAACGCGGTGCCGCGCACATCGGTGATGTCTTCGATCTTGTGGCCGTAGGACAGGCGCTGGGCGACTTCGACAATCGCCCGCTCGGCGTTGCCGTAGAGCAGGATATCGGCGCTGGCGTCGATCAGGATCGAGTTGCGCACGCGGTCCTGCCAGTAGTCGTAGTGGGCGATCCGGCGCAGCGAAGCCTCGATGCCGCCGAGGACGATCGGCACATGCTTGTAGGCTTCCTTGCAGCGCTGGCTGTAGACCAGGCTGGCGCGATCCGGACGTTTACCGGCCAGGCCGCCTGGCGTGTAGGCGTCGTCGGAGCGGATTTTCTTGTCGGCGGTGTAGCGGTTGATCATCGAGTCCATGTTGCCGGCCGCGACCCCGAAGAACAGGTTCGGCTCGCCGAGCTTCATGAAGTCGTCCTTGGACTGCCAGTTCGGCTGGGCAATGATCCCGACGCGGAAGCCCTGGGACTCCAGCAGCCGGCCGATGATCGCCATGCCGAAGGACGGATGGTCAACGTAGGCGTCACCGGTGACGATGATGATGTCGCAGGAGTCCCAGCCAAGCTGATCCATCTCTTCCCGGCTCATGGGCAGGAAGGGCGCGGGCCCGAAACATTCGGCCCAGTACTTGGGATAGTCAAATAACGGCTTGGCTGCTTGCATGGCGATGACCGGTGTCGAGATGAAAATTCGCGGGCGCGGAATATAGCACAAATTTTGATCAAGTCCGACGATAACCGTCGGGTTTTACCCGCGCCCATCCGCCGAGCACAGGCCGACAACTATCTAGTGCAGCCATACATCCACCTTGTCGTTAGCTGGAGCCTCAAAAACCCGGCAAGGCTACCGTCATGATTCCATCCCCTCCCCCGCTCCCGAACCAACAGTCTCATTTCGAGGTGATCAAAGATCATTTGCCCCCCTGGCTGCTCCTGGCTTCCCGCGAACAACGCGACGCCTTGCGCCAGAGCCTGATAGCCAGCAGCAATTCCCGACATGAAGTCCGGCAGATGATGGCCAAACTGCAATCGCCCGTGCAATTCGTCAAACCGTTGCTGGAGCACGCCATCACCGTCAATTTCCAACTCACCCTGGATGTCGAGCAGGCGACTTTTGTTCACGAGCATAAAAACGACTATTTCTTCGGATTGATATCGGTCCAGGGCACGACCACCGAGCAAACACTGCTGTCCGCGGCCCTGCACAATTTCGACGAATCGCTGACCAGCGCCGACGCCTTCGGTGCCGGCTCGGGGATTTACCTGACACCAGGGGCCCGAGACGGCAAACCCCCGATCAAACCCGAGGAGTTCGCCCTGGTCTGTCGCAACCTGGACTTCGGCAGCCTGTATCAGATTCACCTGCGCTCCATTCTTGCGGTGCCCACCCAACCCGACGGCACTGTCGACGGCACCACCCAGGATGTCCTGATCAAAAGTTACAAGGACGCCTTCGCCGTAGCGATACACCTGGCCGTCATCCAGCAAGAGATCTCGACAGCCTGCCAGCGGGCACTGCTCGACGTACTGCACGATCGTTATGTTGTCCGCTATGGCACCCAACCCTGCTCGCAGCTCGAGTTCCTCGGCATGGACGTCAGCGAGGTGCTGGTGATCGGCCTGGACGCCGAAGACGGGACAAGTCCGTGCACCGTCTACATACCCCAGGACCCGATCCGCCCCCTGGCACGCTACGGCTCAATCAAGGATTTTGAAGACGAACTGAACCGCAGGCTGCTGTCGCCCGGCTACCGGCAGTTCTTTTCACGATTCCTCCCGCTCAGCCATCAGGGAAAGCTGCTCGACCAGATGATCGGACGGGCCCTGCGGCAAAAATGGGCGCCGAAGACCGGTCCCATTCCGTGGGCCGAGCCTGTGTTTCTGGCGCTGCACCCCATCAAAGGCAACGTGTTCAAAAGCCTGCGCGACCAGCGCGTGCGACAGATCGAGCGACATGGGCGGGAGGTTGTGGTCCCCACTGCGGATATCGATACCCAAGCCCGTCAAGAACTGCGGGCGGCCTACGCAAAGGCCGGCCTCAGTGCCTTGCTCCTCGCGGCCTCGTTCATCCCCGTGATAGGCGACGTCCTGCTGATCTTCACGGGGGCACAACTGATCAAGGAGGCCTATCAAGGATTCGACGCCTGGAGGCGCGACGAAAAGGTGGAAGCACTCAACTACCTGATGGACGTCGCCGAACAGGTCGCGTTCATGGGCGCCAGCGCGGGTGCCGTCAAGGCCGGGCGTTTCGTCAACTCGCTGCTGCCGGTCAAGCTGTCGTCCAACCGCTTTGCCTTGTGGAAAGCGGACCTGGGCCCCTATCGCCAATCCCTTGAACTCCCTGAAACGCTGCTCCCCGATGAACAGGGCCTGTATCACCATCAAGGCAAGCACTATCTATCGCTGGATGAACAACTCTATGAGGTCGGCACTGTCGCGCCCCCGTCCGGATGGTCGATTCGACACCCCGACGACCCCTGGGCGTATTCACCGCCCTTGTTGCAAAACGGCAGCGGGGCCTGGCGTACCCTGCATGAAAAACCCCAAGACTGGAGCGACCTGAAGCGGCTCAGACGATTGGGGCCGGGCGCAGCAGGCACCCCGCCCGAAGACCTGGCGCCGATCCTGCACGCCAGCGCAAGCGATTCGAACCTGTTGCTTGAACTTCATCGCGAGAACCAGGCGCCGCCGGCGCAATTGATCGATACCGTGAAACGCTTCCAGCTCGACCGGCAAATCCAGCATCAGCGATTGCAGGGAAGCCCCCCGAACAACGACAGCCCGGCCCTTTCCTTTACTGCCGAGCAACATACACCGGAACAATTCGAGGACCTTTATCAACAGAGCGAACAGGTCGAAGGACCGTTGCCCGAGCAGATCCGACAGGACTTTCCGAACCTGCCCAAAAGCTATGTGCAAGCCCTGGAAAAATCAATCAACCCAGTCGAAGCCCGACAAATCCTGAACCAGAAAAGCCTGCTGTCCTATCTGAAAAACGAAGCCGAGCTCTCCATGCAGAACGTGGATACCGCCCGACTTCATGAAGGCCTTTATCTGCACACGACATTCAACCCGGCCTCGGACCAACTGGCGTTCCAGACCCTTGAAGCCCTACCGGGTTGGTCAGGCGACGTTCGCCTGGAGCTGTATTCGGACACACTGGCCGACCCGCCGATCGCCAGTGTCGGGAACGACTCCGCAGCGACCGTCAGGCGCCTGCTCCGTGAAGACTCGCGTTATCGAGTCTACGATGCCGACGGCAAGCAGATCCTGGCACCGAGCGACCTCTACTCGGCCATCGGGCACGCCCTACCCGAAACCGAACTCGACAACCTGGGCTTCAGCGGCGCGAATCGAACCCGCCCCCTCAAGCAATCGCTGATTCAAAAAATCACTCAGTTGGGGGCTTCGCCGACGAGCGTACGGCGGATTCCGGCCTCCCCGATCTCACCGCCTTACCGACCCGGCCGCCCACTGGATACTCACTTCGCGCAGAAAACGCCACCGAGCGACCTGACGGCGCTGGGCGACGACCTGTATCGGGGAGCCTTCTCCCGACACTACATCGAGGAAGGCGAGCGCTATTACCAGGTCGAGCCTTCAGCTCTTGGCTGGAAACTGATCGACGCCCGCAACCCTTTTCGCTTTTATCGCCCGGTGCTGCGGCGCAGGGACGGGCACTGGGAAATCAACACCTCCATCGGCTTGAAAGGCGGTGCCCCAGGTCCGGGACACAGCAAGATCCAGCTTGTGGAGAGTGAAACGACCATGGTGTCGGCACTTGAGTACGTCAAACCAGAGCCCTTCACCCGCGAAGACCTGCTGCGCATGAAAGCCATCAAGTCCTATCAGCGCCAGCCCAACCGGATGGGCGAGTATGACCGCGTGAACAATGGCCGCTATCCCTTGCGGGACCTGTCGGGTAATCCGCTGCGCATCAGAAAAATCCAGCACATGAGCGAAATCACCGACTCGGGAGTGCGTTACCAGGCCAAGGATATCCTGCCGTACTTGAAATGGGAGAATCATGAAGCGGTTGCCCAGCTCTACGAGGAGAAGCTGCTGCTGCGGCAGTTCACCGCGGAAGATGCCAAGTTTCCCCAGGAAAGCAGCATGATCGGCCAAGCCATGGTGGTGGCCAGAAAGCCGTTGAGAGCCGGGGAGGCCATCGGCGTGTATGGCGGTAACTTCATCCCGTTTCACGTCAGCAATGCCCGCCGGGATCCGTTCGTGATCGATGTGCTGCCCGGCCCCCTTCCCGACAAGCCGACATGGGACCGGCTGGTGCTGACGGGGGACAACATCATTTCGCGCATCAATTCCATTTTCGAATACGAGGGCCGCCTCCCGGTCCGGCAAGCCGGCAGCGGCTACAACGTCGAAGGGGCAACCTTCCCCGTCGATGTGGAGATCGCCGAGGGACGCCTGGAACCCTTCGTCCTGAGCGGTTTTTTTACCACCCGGGACGTTCCCGCCGATGAAGAGCTGCGCTGGAATTACGGTTATAGCGAAGCGGGGACACGCATCACCTTCGCCGCGCCCGAGACGAGCCTGGAAACCCCAAGCCCCAGCCAGCCACCGTCAAGCCAGGAATGAGCCGCGCCATGCCCACGACGTCGGAAGAAAACGATCCCGAGGTGCTGCTCCACGCCACCTTCATCAGGTCCCGCCTGCCGGCCTGGCTGAAAAACGCCACCGCCGAACAATTCGCCAGACTGCGCTCGGCCATGCTGGAAAACAATGCGTCCAGGCTCCTTGTCAGGAACATACTGAGCCCACTCAAAAGCCTGGAGATCTTTGCCGAGCCCATTCTGGAACTCGGCATAAGCCCCCTCTCCCGCGATCTCACCGACATGCAGGTCGCCACCCTGGCCAAACGCTGGAAAAAGGACAGCTTTCTGGGTATCCCCATCTACGACGCCAGTCCCGAACACTCGTTGCTGGAAGCCGCGCTTTACAACTTCGAGGAATGGGAAACCCACGACAACGCTTTCGGTAGCGGATCGGCCATCTATCCCTCGGGAAAAGCAGCAGGCCTGAAAAGCAGCCTCACTCCCAAGACGTTTGCCCGGTTCTGTCGCCATCTCGACCTCGGGTTGAAATACCACCATCACCTCAAGCAGATACTGGACCTGGACCGCCCAGCCGACGAGATCATCCTCTTCGATAACAAGCGCGAGCATTTTGTGCACCATGAGTGGAGCCGATTCAACGTTTCGTTATGGATGGCTTTCATGAAAAACGACATCTCCGACGCGTGTGCGGCCCGCTTGAAATACTTTCTGCTGCCCATCAGAAAAAGAACCGGGAAGCTTCCGCGCTATCAACAAGTCAAATGGCTCGGCCACACGTTACCCGGAGTCATTCATTTCGCTTCCGATCCGGACGACAACACCGGCCCCTGCGCCATCTACTGTCCTGGACACCCCAAGTCCGCGCTCAAGGAATATCCGTCCCTTGTCGAGTTTCAAGAGGATTACCTGGAACAAATGCGCTCGGCGGATTTCCGGCAATGGATCAGCCGACTCATGCCGATTGACTATCAGGGCAGCCTGTTGACGGCAAAGATCAGCAAAGCCGCCAGTGGACGCTCGCCTGCCCAGTTGAGGCGTCTCATCAGTCTTTCAAGGATTGAAGGCGAGCTGTTCGAAGAGATTCATTGGCAGCGACTGCAACGCCTTGAAAGCGACGTCGGCAGACTGGCGCCCCCCAGCGCACAGGCCAATGCCACAACACGCGAACAATTGCTGGATGAATACCACACGGCGCGCCTGGACCTGCTGTTCGGCCTGAAGGACTTCATTCCCCGATTCCGCCAGACCCTGCTGACACCGCCAGGCAGCCAGCTCGCCGCCACTGTCTATCAGGACCTCTTTATCTGGAGCCCCAGGGAAGTGAACGCCGGATTGATCCATTTGCTGAATGTGGCCGAGACGGTGAAAAACAGCCGGACAGCCACCGTGGTAGACGGGCTGCCCGAGTTGATCCGTGTCCGTTTTCAGGGCCGCACGCGCCTTTGGAAGCCCGACCTGACACCTTATCAATCAGCGATCAAGCCATCCGATGAGCATTGGCAGGCAAACTCACTGGGCTTGTACCCATGGGCGCAGGCTACCGTCCTGAAACTGGACCAGCAGTATTACAAGGTCGAGCACAATGAAGACACCGACCGCTGGCATATCGTGCTGATCGGTTATCCGGACGTTTACTCGCCCCCCCTGCGGCACAACGGCGTCGGCGCCTGGCGGACGATCCACGAGAAAGTCCTGACCTGGTCGAAACAGCAGTTGATCGCACGCCTGGGGCCACGCGCCGCCAGACTGTCCGAATCGCTTGCGAACGCTGCCCTGACGTTCAGCGGCACACACCTTTACACGCTGCGACAGATTCATCACTACAGCCGTCGGACACCACCCCTGCTGCTCGATAGCCTCAAGCGCCTGTGGATCCTCCAGGAAATCGAGCACTTCGATCTCGAGCGGGCCAAGGGCAACGTGGTCTCGGAATTGTCTCCCAGGATCCAGTTATATCTGCTGACCAGACTGCCCGGATGGCCCAGGGACAAAATGCTGGAGATCTTGCGCAGTGGTTCGCAGGTGACTGTCCAGTATGGCGCGGGTATGAGAATGGCTGGAACGCTGCTCAACGTGGTGCTCGAGGCGCTCGACCAGGAAGAAATCGACTCGTTGCTGGAGAACACTATTGCGCCTCTTGAGCAACTGAACCAATTGGCGCTGAAGCTGGTGGCCCAGGCGAAACTGAAAAGCCTGGCCCTGCTCGAACACCTGTATATCGAGACAGAACAACCCGACACAGCGCCGCAACGACAAATACGCCAAGTGCACGCCGAACTCCCCAAAAGTCATCTGGCCGACGTTATTTTCTCATTGGACATACAGGCACAAGGCGCGCCCGAAACAGAGCCGACGCTAAAAAGGGAGATTGAGCGAGCCCTGGAGCAGGTTCGCATCTCACGGGTGTTCGAAGGCCTTTATCCGGGCTGGCCACACACTCAGCAAAGTGATCGACTGGCTTTCTCACTGCTGGAAACCCTGGAAACCTGGCCGCAGGATATTCGTCTTGAACTGTGGGACCCAGACATCGACACCGCCCTGGAGGCCATCGGTGAGCACGACAGCCTGACCTACAGGCGCCTGAAGAAAACGGGCGCTTTCTACCAACTTCAAGACCAGCAGGGCAGTACGCTATCCGGTCTGCAGGACCTGTACACAAGTGCCTGGCTGGCGATGCCGAAACTGACGCAGCAAGCCCTGAACAGCACACTCGATATAAACCTGGACGAAAAGCGCGCGGCGATGGATCTGAAACAGGCCGTCTTCAGGAACGCCTCGACATTACGCAGCCAGACGCCGGCCCTGCGCGTCCCGAACCATGCACCAGGGCAGCCAGAGCCAAACACCAGCACGCGGGTCCCGGAGAGCTTCGCCGTGCGCGGAACAACAGTGTCGGGCCTGGAGCTGCGCAACGGCGGCATTTACTGGAATCTCCACACCAAGCCCCTGGCCGCCCACGCTCACTTGCACTACATCCGCAACGGTGACCGCTACTATCCGGTCAGGCAGGCCCCCGAGGGCTGGCGACTGTTGAACGCCAAGACGCCCTACAGCTTTTATCAACCGTTACTGCAACGCAAGACTGACGGTGAGTGGGTCTTGCCTCAAGGCACTGAGCCCCCCGACCTCACACCGGGAGGCAGCCTGTCGGTCCAGAAACACGGCGCTACGCCGTCCAGCCCGGGCGATGACAAGACCTTCACGGAAGCTGAACGACAGCGCATGCGCAGCCGAAAATCCTACCGATCCCATTTGAACTCCCCCCTCACCTACGACCGCGTCGACAACGGTCGCTATCCCTTGCGTGACCTGGACGGGTACCCCATGACCATTCTCGCCATTCACTACTCCAAGGCTGAAGGGAGCCGCCAGTCAAAGGCTCGCGCTCAACAAATCGTTCCTTATCTGCAATGGCAAGGCTATGAAAAGGTCGCACAACTCTACGAAGACAAGCTGGAAATAGCCCGATTCGAACACGACGACCTGCGCTCTGCGCAAGAAGAGCATCTGGTCGGGAGGTTTCTGGTTTCCGCCAGGCATTACCTGCGCAGAGGTGAAATACTGGGGGTTTATGGCGGCATGCTGATTCCGCTGATCGTCAGCCACCATCGCCGGGACCCTTTCGCGACCGCGGTCCGGCAGGACTCCACGCATGACCTGATCCGCTTTCGCGACGACCGACCAGAACCGGCCGCACCCTGCCTGTCCGGCGATAACATCCTGTCGAGAATCAATACGCGCTACGAATACCGCAACGGGGTTCCCATTCGACAAGCCGCGACAGGCTACAACGTGGAGTCGGTCGCATTTGCGGTTGACGTCAAGGGCCGTGACGGGCGCATCGAAAAAAATCGCTACTTCATCACGGCCCTGTTCGCCAGCCAAGCCATCTTCGAGTTCGACGAATTACGCCTGAATCACGGTTACACCTGGGAACAGATTCGTACGCTGGAGATTTTACCGCGCAGCCATTAGCGCCAAAGGGACAACGCCCCCAAGTCCGGTCCTCGGCGTAACGCCCTTACTCGTCGTCGTCGAAGTTGTAGCTACCCGGCGCCAGGTTCTCGAAGCGCGTGTACTTGCCGATAAAGGCCAGGCGGATAAAACCGATCGGGCCGTTACGCTGCTTGCCGATAATGATTTCGGCGATGCCCTTGTGTTCGGTCTCGGGGTGATAGACCTCATCGCGGTACACGAACATGATTACGTCGGCGTCCTGCTCGATCGCTCCGGATTCCCGCAAGTCGGAGTTCACCGGGCGCTTGTTCGGCCGCTGCTCCAGGGAACGGTTGAGCTGGGAAAGGGCCACCACCGGGCAGTTGAATTCCTTGGCCAGGGCCTTGAGGGACCGGGAAATCTCGGAAATCTCGTTGGTCCGGTTGTCGCCGCTGGAGCCGGGGATCTGCATCAACTGCAGGTAGTCGATCATGATCAGGGCGATATCGCCGTGTTCACGCACCAGGCGACGGGTCCGCGCGCGCATTTCCGACGGGCTGATACCGGCCGTATCGTCGATGAACAGCTTGCGGTCGTTGAGCAGGTTGACCGCCGAGGTCAGCCGTGGCCAGTCGTCGTCTTCCAGGCGACCGGCACGGACCTTGGTCTGGTCGATCCGGCCGAGGGAGGACAGCATACGCATGATCAGCGATTCGCCTGGCATCTCCAGGGAGTACACCAGCACCGCCTTGTCGCTGCGCAGTACCGCGTTCTCCACCAGGTTCATGGCGAAGGTGGTCTTGCCCATGGACGGACGACCGGCGACGATGATCAGGTCGGACGGTTGCAGGCCGCTGGTCTTCTCGTCGAGGTCGGTGTAGCCGGTGGACAGGCCGGTGATGGCATTGTCGGTGTTGAACAGCGTATCGATCCGGTCGATGGCCTTGGTCAACAGGTCGTTGACGCTGACCGGACCGCCGGTCTTGGGCCGCGCTTCGGCGATCTGGAAAATCTGCCGCTCGGCCTCGTCGAGAATCTCCGCCGCGGTCCGACCTTGCGGGTTGAACGCGGTGTCGGCGATTTCGGTGCTGATGCCGATCAACTGGCGCAGGGTCGCCCGCTCGCGAACGATCGCGGCGTAGGCCTTGATGTTGGCCACCGACGGAATGTTTTTCGCCAGTTCCGTCAGGTAACCCAGGCCGCCGACCTGGGAGGTCTGCCCTTCCTTGTCCAACTGCTCGGCCAGGGTCACCACGTCGATCGGCATGTTCTGATCGGCCAACTTGGCGATGGCGCGAAAGATCAGGCGGTGGTCATGTCGATAGAAGTCGCCGTCCGAGACTTGATCGAGCACGCGCTCCCAGGCGTTGTTGTCCAGCATCAGACCACCGAGCACGGCCTGTTCGGCCTCGATGGAATGGGGCGGCACTTTCAGCGCGGCGGTTTGCAGGTCGTATTGCTCGGGAGCGGAGATATCGTTCATGGCCACTTGGAATCAGGGGGTTTGCAAAAGGGCGTTGCCCAAAAAACAAAGGGCACGACCTGAATGAACAGAGTCGTGCCCGATGTTAACCGTCTGGCGCGCAAGTCGCCAGACGATTGGGTACTGCTTAAGCAGCCACCACGACAACGCGTACGGTTGCTTCGACTTCGGCGTGCAGGTGCACGGCCACGTCGAATTCACCCACGTTGCGGATGGTGCCGTTCGGCAGACGAACTTCGCTTTTTGCCACTTCAACGCCGGAGGCGGTCAGGGCATCAGCGATGTCGTGGGTGCCGATCGAACCGAACAGCTTGCCTTCGTCACCGGCGGTGGCAGTGATGGTCACTTCCAGCTCAGCCAGTTGGGCGGCACGCGATTCAGCCGAAGCTTTCTTGTCTGCTGCGGCTTTTTCCAGCTCGGCACGACGCTCTTCGAACGCAGCCAGGTTGGCAGCGGTCGCAGCGGTGGCTTTGCCGAATGGCAGCAGGTAGTTACGACCGTAACCGGCCTTAACGTTTACCTTATCGCCCAGGTTGCCCAGGTTGGCGATTTTTTCCAGAAGGATCAGTTGCATGTGGAAATCCTCTTAACTTTTAACCTTCACCGTTCGCGGAACCGTTATCGGCCTCTTTCGACGCCAGGCGTCCGCGAAAATCAATCAGGCTGTCGACAATGGCCAATACCATGAGCAACGGACCGAGCAAGTGCATGAATGGCACGAGCGTGACGTACATCCCCACCAGCCAGAAACTGGCCAGTTTCTTCTTCGCCACCAGCCCGTGAATCAGGGACAGGCCGGCGAAGACCAGCGGAACACTGCACAGCGGCAACAGAATCAATGCATGCAGGCCGATAAACGGCGCGACAAACATGATGGCCAGCAGCGACAGCGCCACCTTCTTGGGGATCCGGATTTCGCGAAACTCGCGTCCGAAACCACCGGGGTTGTACAACAACGCTTGCCAATAGCGCCCAAGAATCAGGCACATCACACTAAAGACCTGCAGCGAGATCGCCGTCGAGGTGATCAAGAGGGGCACGGCCAGTGACGCGAGGAACGCTCGCTGATCTACCGACAACTTCTGGTAGACCTCACCGAGAGCCAGCGGCACGACTTGTTCAAACGTCTGCGCCAACCCTTCGATGAAGGGACTGAAAATCGTCCCCAGACTCACCGCACATACCAACCCTACTGCCATGCTGACCAGCAGCACGCGGTTCCAGGAGTAGCCGGCGCGTAAAACCAGCGCCAGGCTGCAAGACCCGAGCAGCACCAGAAGGGCCGTGGGGTCTTTCTGGATGTTGAAGTGCCAGAACAGCAGCACCGACAACACACCCAGACCAATGACGCCAAGGGCGTCCGAACCGCGCCGCAGGAGCACAAGGCACCCGGCGGCGGCACTCAACCAGAACAACAGCGGCAATGCCGCAGATCCGGCCACGACGAGCATGGCCTGCATACGTCCGCGCATGATGAAACCAGCTAAGGCGCGCATGCATTCAATCCTTTACTGCGTGTCGACTGCCCGGTCTCAGCGGCCGTGGCTGTCGGTGTAGGCCAGCAGGGCCAGGAAGCGGGCGCGCTTGATAGCGGTGGCCAGCTGACGCTGATAACGAGCTTTGGTACCGGTGATACGGCTTGGAACGATTTTGCCGGTTTCGGATACGTAGGCTTTCAGGGTGTTGAGATCTTTGTAATCGATCTCTTTCACGTCTTCAGCGGTGAAGCGGCAGAATTTACGACGACGGAAGAAACGTGCCATGTAATTGGCTCCTCAAAAGGTCCGTGGATTACTCGTCAGCGTTATCGCTGGCGTCGCTGTCATCACCCTCAACGCCATCGGCGTCGGAGTGCTCAGGACGGTCGCGACGCTCACGGCGCTCACTGCGGTTTTCTTCAGCCTTGAGCATCTCGGACTGGCCGGTAACGGCTTCGTCGCGACGGATGACCAGGTTACGGATCACAGCATCGTTGTAGCGGAAGTTGTCTTCCAGCTCGGCCAGGGCCTTGCCAGTGCATTCAACGTTCAGCATCACGTAGTGAGCCTTGTGAACATTGTTGATTGCATAGGCCAGTTGACGACGGCCCCAATCTTCCAGACGGTGGATTTTGCCGCCGTCTTCTTCGATCAGCTTGGTGTAACGCTCTACCATGCCGCCGACTTGTTCGCTTTGATCCGGGTGGACCAAAAAGATGATTTCGTAATGACGCATGAATGCTCCTTACGGGTTGTAGCCTGCCGCTCAAAAACGGTCAGACAAGGAGTGAATGACACTTGTGTGTCTTGCCTGGAGTAGGCACGGATGCGCCAGCCATCACGGCAAGGGGCGCAATTGTAGAGAAGGGGGGCGAGGGGCGCAAGACAATTGGTGATTATTTGAACAACCCATCGCAACAAGCACCGCCGCCTTGACCCTTGAATCACAACCGAGGTGAATGCGATCACTGTGGGAGCCGGCTTGCTGGCGATGCAGACGCCGCGGTGCTTCAGGAAGACCGCGTAATCGTTCATCGCCAGCAAGCCGACTCCTGCAAGGGAGGTGCGGATCAGGCCTTTTTGGTGGCGGCCTTGACGCTGCGCTGGCGCAGCGCTTCGAACAGGCACACGCCGGTGGCCACGGAGACGTTGAGGCTGCTGACGCTACCCGCCATCGGCAGGCGCACCAGGTAGTCGCAATGCTCGCGGGTCAGGCGACGCATGCCCTTGCCTTCGGCCCCCATGATCAGGATGGTCGGGCCGGTCAGGTCCTGCTGGTACAACTCCTGCTCCGCCTCGCCCGCCGTGCCGACAACCCACAGGCCGCGCTGCTGGAGTTTTTCCAGGGTCCGCGCCAGGTTGGTCACCGCCACCAGCGGAATCACTTCCGCCGCGCCACAAGCCACCTTGCGCACCGCCGGCGTCAAGGTCGCCGACTTGTCCTTGGGCACCACCACCGCCAACGCACCCGCCGCATCGGCGGTGCGCAGGCAAGCACCCAGGTTGTGCGGGTCGGTCACGCCATCGAGCACCAGGATCAACGGTGCGCCTTCGGTGCGATCGAGCAGCTCGTCGAGCATTGCCTCACCCCAGACCTGGCTCGGACTCACGTCCGCCACCACGCCCTGGTGCACGCCTTCGACCCAGGCATCCATCTCGCGGCGTTCGGCCTGGCCGACCGACACGCGGTTTTCCGCGGCCAGCCCCAGCAACACCTGGACCCGCGGATCACTGCGGCCTTCGGCCAACCAGATCTGCTTGACGCGTTTCGGGTGATGACGCAACAACGCCTCTACGGCATGGACGCCGTAGATTTTTTCCAACTGACTCATGACTTGCCCTTGGGTTTACGCGCCCCGCCGCTTTTCGCGGGACCAGCGCCCGCTTTTGGCGGGCCTTTACGATGCTTGCTCGGTTTTTCCGACGACGTCCCGCGCGCGGGCTTTCCCTCGGTCTTGCCTTTACCGCCGTTCTTGGCTTCGGCCAACAACGCCTGCTTCAGTTCGCGACTGCGGCGCACTTCGGCGTTTTTCGCCGCTGCATCGCTGGGGCGATAAGCCTCGTCCGACTTCTTCGCCACCGCGCCACGACGCCCGGCCTTGGCCGGCTCCGGCGCTTTCGCGACAGGCGCGGGGGCAGGAGCGGTGGCTTCGGTGCCACGTTTCTTGCGACCGATCGGCGCGCTGAGGGTTTTCTCGGCCATTTCGAAGTCGATCTTGCGCTCGTCGAGATCGACGCGCATGACCTTCACTTCCACCGTGTCGCCCAGACGGAAGCTGCGACCGGTGCGCTCGCCCGCCAGGCGGTGATGGACCGGATCGAAATGATAGTAATCGCCCGGCAAGGCAGTGACATGCACCAGGCCTTCGACGTAGATATCGGTCAGCTCGACGAACAGGCCGAAACCGGTCACGGCAGTGACCACACCCGGGAACGACTCGCCCACGCGATCCTTCATGAACTCGCACTTGAGCCAGTTCACCACGTCACGGGTGGCTTCGTCGGCACGCCGCTCGCTCATCGAGCACTGTTCGCCCAACTGCTCCAGCGCCGCCTCGTCGTACGGATAGATCCGCGCCTTCGGAATGGTCATCGCGCCGGCACGACGCACGTGCGGGGTGTCCTGCTTGGAGTGGATGACACTGCGGATCGCGCGGTGCGTCAGCAGGTCCGGGTAACGACGGATCGGCGAGGTGAAGTGGGTGTAGGCCTCGTAATTCAGGCCGAAGTGGCCCTGGTTATCGGCGCTGTACACCGCCTGGCTCAACGAGCGCAGCATCACGGTCTGGATCAGGTGGAAATCCGGGCGGCTCTGGATACTGGCCAGCAACGCCTGGTAATCCTTCGGCGACGGACCGTCCTTGCCCTTGTGCAGGGACAGGCCCAGCTCACCGAGGAAAGCGCGGAGTTTTTCCAGGCGCTCCGGCGGCGGACCGTCGTGCACCCGGTACAACGCCGGAATCTCGTGCTTCTTGAGGAACTCGGCGGTGGCCACGTTGGCCGCCAGCATGCACTCTTCGATCAGCTTGTGGGCATCGTTGCGGGTGGTCGGACGGATTTCCGCGATCTTGCGCTCGGAACCGAAGATGATCCGCGTTTCCTGGGTTTCGAAGTCGATGGCGCCACGGGTATGACGGGCCGCCAGCAACACCTTGTACAGGGCGTAGAGCTGCTTGAGGTCCGGAACCACTTCCGAATACTCGCCACGCAGCTTCTTCGCTTCGGTGGTCTTCGGCTGCTCCAGAATCGCGCTGACCTTGTTATAGGTCAGGCGGGCATGGGAGTGGATCACCGCTTCGTAGAACACGTAGTCGGTCATCTGTCCGCTTTTGTTGATGGTCATCTCGCAGACCATCGCCAAGCGGTCGACATGCGGGTTCAGCGAGCACAGGCCGTTGGACAGCTGCTCAGGCAGCATCGGGACCACGCGTTCGGGGAAGTACACCGAGTTGCCGCGGACCTGGGCCTCGGTGTCCAGCGCCGAACCGATCTTCACGTAGCTGGAAACGTCGGCAATCGCCACGTACAACTTCCAGCCGCCGGAAAACAGGCGCAGCTTGCCGGGCTTGGCTTCGCAGTAGACCGCATCGTCGAAGTCGCGGGCATCTTCGCCGTCGATGGTGACGAACGGCAGATGGCGCAGGTCGACGCGCTTCTCTTTGTCCTTGTCCTCGACTTCCGGCTTGAGCTTGGCGGCTTCCTTGAGCACGGCCTCGGGCCAGACGTGGGGAATGTCGTAGGTGCGCAGCGCGACATCGATCTCCATGCCGGGCGCCATGTAGTTGCCCACCACTTCGATCACATCGCCCTGGGGCTGGAAGCGCGGCGTCGGCCAGTGGGTGATCTTCACCTCGACGAACTGACCGACACGGGCGTCGGCGTTGCGGCCCGGGGTCACCAGCACTTCCTGCTGGATCTTCGGATTGTCCGCGACCACGAAGCCGATACCGCCCTCTTCGAAGTAACGTCCGACGATGCTCTCGTGAGCACGGGACACCACTTCGACGATCACGCCTTCACGGCGTCCGCGCCGATCCAGGCCGGACACCCGCGCCAGGGCACGGTCGCCATCGAACACCAGACGCATTTGCGCCGGGCTCATGAACAGGTCGTCGCTGCCGTCGTCCGGGATCAGGAAGCCGAAACCGTCGCGGTGGCCGGCGATACGGCCGAGGATCAGGTCGAGCTTGTCCACCGGCGCGTAGGTGCCGCGGCGGGTGTAAATCAGTTGCGCATCGCGCTCCATGGCACGAAGGCGGCGGCGCAGAGCCTCGATCTGATCTTCAGTGGTCAGACCAAACTCATCCACCAGCTCCTCGCGACTGGCCGGCGATCCACGCTCGGACAGGTGCGCCAGGATAAGCTCGCGGCTAGGAATGGGGTTTTCGTATTTTTCCGCTTCACGAGCGGCCTCGGGATCGAGGGACTGCCAATCGGCCATTAGATAAATTTCACCTTGTCTATATGCGGGTTAGTTTGGCATACGCGTATTGAAACGGGAAATTTCAGGCACACAGGCGGCCTTAAAACCCATTTGTCCGCGTGAAAAATGCCGGCTGATGCACATTGAAGCGTTTTTTTTGGTTTTTTTCATGACAGGGGTTTACAGTTAAAAGGCGCCTCCGTATAGTGCGCGCCATCGACGACGGAGACGTTGACGATACTGCCCAGATGGTGAAATTGGTAGACACGCCAGCTTCAGGTGCTGGTGACCGCAAGGTCGTGGAAGTTCGAGTCTTCTTCTGGGCACCAATTCAAGTTTCAGAGTAACACTCTGGAATCTCACGGAAACCCGCGAAAGCGGGTTTTTGCGTTTCTGCCTCCTGCAAATATTCCGACTCCACCACCCGCCCCTGGCGGATACCGAGCCGCACCCGAGATTTAATTAAAAGCAAAAACAGGGGTTTACAGATCAAAAGGCTCTCCGTATAGTGCGACCCATCAACGGCGCGCAACGCTGCTGATGCTGCCCAGATGGTGAAATTGGTAGACACGCCAGCTTCAGGTGCTGGTGACCGCAAGGTCGTGGAAGTTCGAGTCTTCTTCTGGGCACCAATTCAAGTTTCAGAGTATCACTCTGAAATCTCACAAAAACCCGCGAAAGCGGGTTTTTGCGTTCCTGACCCCACAACCCAAAAACACCACCGCTCTGTAGGAGCAGGGCTTGCCCGCGAAAGGGCCCTCAAGACCGCTAAAAGCTTCGCGGACAACCTCGCAGCTGGGTCACCCTCGAGACCCGTGGCGACCTGAAGGCCCCCTTCGCGGGCAAGCCCTGCTCCTACAGGGACCGTGTGCGGCCATTTGCATCAGGGTAAGCCGCACCCCCACAAATTTGATCAGGCCCGGAACTGCCCCAGGCTCGCCTTGAGCTGCCCCGCCAGGCTGTCGAGCACCTTGCCGCTGGCCGTGGTCTCCACCACCGCCTGCGCCGCGCGCTCGGCCTGGGCATGGATCACCTCGACCCGCCCACGCACCGCATGCGCGCCTTCGGCCTGATGGGCCGCCGCCTTGGTCGCCAGACCAATCGCCGCATGCACCTGCTCCACCGAAGACTGCACGCTCTGCTGCAACTTCACACTGCTGCGCAACACCGCCAAACCTTCACTGGCCTGACGCCCCGCCTGTCCAATAGCCGCCACCGCCTCCCGCGCGCCCTGCTGCAAAGCACCGATATGCGCCTGGATATCGCCGGTGGAGCTTTGCGTCTTGCTCGCCAACGCTCGCACCTCATCCGCCACCACGGCAAACCCGCGACCGGTTTCACCCGCCCGCGCCGCCTCGATGGCCGCGTTCAGGGCCAAAAGATTGGTCTGCTCGGCAATCCCGTGAATCACCGTCAGCACCACTTCAATCTGCTCACTCTGCTGCGCCAGCCGCTCGATTACCTTGGAACCGGTATCCACCTGTCCAGCCAGGGCCTCGATCAGATTGCCGACCTGATTCGAAGTCCGGGTGTTTTCATCGGTCGCCTGTCGAATATCCACCACCTGCTTCAACGCCGCCTGCATCGCATGGCTTTCGGTCTGCGCGTCATCGGCCATCTTCGACAATTCGCGCAAGCTCTGCGCCACTTCGTCACGCTGCAAATTCGCGGCGGCATCGGCACCGGCGTTGCGCAAAGTCATCTGGCCGATTTCCACGCCGGTACGCTGGGCCACATCACCCGCTTCCCGCACGATAGGCTGCAACTTGTCGACAAAACGGTTCACCGCCGAAGCCATGTCACCGATTTCATCATTGCTGTTGAGCTGGACACGCTTGGTCAGATCACCCTCCCCGGCTGCCAGGTCATTCAAAGCTGCAATCAGCAGATGCAGCTTGTTGACCACCCGCCGCCCGAGCACCACCGCCAGTAACAGCAGCACGCCGAGACCGACCAGGGCCAGACCCATGCCGATCCGCCAACGCAGGGTCTGCGCCGCATCCTGCACGGTTGCAGTGGTATTGGCCTGCATTTGCGAAGCGGTGGCCTGAGCCGATTGCAAGCGCGCCTGCATGGCCTTGGAACTGTCCGCCGACGCCCCTTGCAGGCTATCGCCCACCAGCTTGTCGCTGCTGGCGATCAAGGCCGTGAAACGCTGGTCCAGCGCCTTCAGCTCGGTCTCGACCGAGGCTGTGGAAACCCCCATCCGCACCTTGCCGATCTCCACACCGTTAGGGCTGATCGACGCTTCGACGTAGTAGACCGATGGATCGTTCTTCGCCGCACTGAGCACCTTGTCCAGCGCCCGCTCACCCTCACCCTTGGCCAAAAGAGCCTGGTTGATCGGGTTTTCACGGTTCAGGTAGCGGGTCAGGTGTTCGCCAGCCGCATCGTCATAGACCACGAACAGAACATTCGGATTGCGCTGGGCGCGACGGGCGAATTCGGAAAGGGTCGGTACATCGTTATCCCACATGGCTCGCGGGGCCACGGAAGCCAATAGCTGCGCCATGTCGTTGGCCGAATCCTGCAGATCCTTCTCCAACGCCGTACGCAACTGGGCCTGCTCATCCTTCAGTCGCGAGGACAAGCCGCTGTTCAGACGCTGGCGCGTATTGACCGAAAGGCTATCGAGACTCGACGTCACCTCTTTGCCCGCCTGCTCCAGCTCCCCGGACAGCTTCTGGCTGTCGATACCCAGGCGAGCGCCCAGATCAGCCTCCAGCGCAGTGACCGTGCTTCGGGTCAGAGCGACCGCCACCAGCACCTGCACCAAAAGAGCGATACCCAGGGTAACGAACACAGGCCGCAATAGACGGCTTTGTAACAGTGAGAGAACGGCCGACACTGGAGATTCCTCGACTTTGGCGCCATTAATTTGATAGCACCCTTTTTAGAGGATAATCCCAGCAAGGCCCGTGCCGAACAACAGGCAGAAACGACAAAGACCCCCAAAAGGGGGTCTTTGTGATCTACATCAACGGCTTATCAGGCGAACGGGTGACGCAGAACGATGGTTTCGTTGCGATCCGGACCTGTCGAAATAATGTCGATCGGTGCACCGACCAATTCTTCGACGCGCTTGATGTAAGCACGAGCGGCGGCTGGCAGCTCTTCCAGGGTCTTGGCCCCCAGGGTCGACTCGGTCCAGCCCGGCATTTCTTCGTACACCGGCTCCAGGCCGATATAGCTGTCGGCATCGGTCGGCGCGTCGATGACCGCACCGTTTTCGTTCTTGTAACCCACGCAGATATTGATGGTTTCAAGACCGTCGAGCACGTCCAGCTTGGTCAGGCACAGGCCCGAGATGCTGTTGACGTCGATGGCGCGACGCAGGATCACGGCATCGAACCAGCCGCAACGGCGGGCACGACCGGTGGTTGCACCGAATTCGTGGCCACGCTTGGCCAGGAAGGCACCGACGTCATCGAACAGCTCAGTCGGGAACGGACCCGAACCGACACGGGTGGTGTAGGCCTTGGTGATGCCCAGGATGTAATCCAGGTACATCGGACCCACGCCCGAACCGGTGGCGATGCCGCCGGCGGTGGTGTTGGAGCTGGTGACGTACGGGTAGGTACCGTGGTCGATGTCCAGCAACGAACCCTGGGCGCCTTCGAACATGATGTCCTTGCCGGCACGACGCAGGTTGTGCAGCTCCGCGGTGACGTCAAGCATCATCGGCTTGAGCATCTCGGCGTATTCCATGCACTCATCGAGCGTCTTCTGGAAGTCGATGGCCGGCTCTTTGTAGTAATTGACCAGCACGAAGTTGTGATAGTCGAGCAACTCGCCCAGCTTCGCGGCAAAACGCTCGCGGTGGAACAGGTCGCCGATACGCAGGCCGCGACGCGCGACCTTGTCTTCGTACGCCGGGCCGATACCACGACCGGTGGTACCGATCTTCAGCTCGCCACGGGCTTTTTCGCGCGCCTGGTCCAGGGCGACGTGATAGGACAGGATCAGCGGGCAGGACGGGCTGATACGCAGGCGCTCGCGCACCGGTACGCCTTTCTCTTCCAGCTTGGTGATTTCCCGCAGCAGGGCGTCCGGTGCAACCACCACGCCGTTGCCGATCAGGCACTGGACGCCTTCACGCAGTACACCCGACGGGATCAGGTGCAGGACGGTTTTCTCACCGTCGATCACCAGGGTGTGGCCAGCGTTGTGACCACCTTGATAGCGCACCACGGCGGCAGCATGTTCGGTCAGCAGATCAACGATCTTGCCTTTGCCCTCATCACCCCACTGGGTGCCCAGGACTACGACATTCTTACCCATAACACTTGTCCTCATTCGCGCAAACTTGGTGCCGGCAGCCGCCGGCGGGAAAACTCAAGAAGCCAGCGGCAATACTTGCCAAAGCCCGTTCTGCTGAATCAATTGCCGGTCGCAGTCCGCTTCGCGGGCGGCGGCCGATGGTTGTCCGGGCAAGGCCTGGACCACACGCTGACCCTCGCCGCGCAACTGGCAGACCAACTGCCAGAGTGCCGCATCCGTGCTGTCAGGCATCCAGATACCGCCAGACGGTAGCTCGATTTCGGCACGCCCCAGGGTCACCAGGGTTTTCAAATCGGTGGAAAAGCCTGTCGCCGGACGTGCACGGCCGAAGTCCGCGCCGATATCGTCGTAGCGACCGCCCTGGGCGATGGCCTGGCCGACACCCGGAACGAACACCGCGAACACCACACCGGTGTGGTAGTGGTAACCGCGCAACTCGCCCAGGTCGAAATACAACGGCAATTGCGGGAAGCGCGTGGACAGCCGCTCGGCAATCGCCAGCAGGTCATCCAGCGCCGCAGCGACCTGCGCCGGGGCACCCGCCAGGCGCTCACGGGCCGCCACCAGCACTTCGCGGCCGCCACACAGATCCACCAGCGCCCGCAGCATCGCGGCCAGATCGGCCGGCAAACCTTCGGTCAGTTGGATCACTTCATCGATCGCCTTGCGTTGCAGGGCATCGAACAACTGTTGTTCCACTTCACCGGACAAACCGGCGGCGCGAGCCAGGCCACGGTAGATACCGACGTGACCGAGGTCCATGTGTACATCCGGCACATCGGCCAGTTGCAGCATCGCCAGCATCAGGCTGATGACTTCGACGTCGCTGCTCGGGCTGGCATCGCCGTACAACTCGGCGCCCAACTGGATCGGGCTGCGCGAGGACGACAGGGCCCGCGGCTGTGCATGCAGCACACTGCCGGCGTAGCACAGGCGGCTCGGGCCTTCGCGACGCAGGGTGTGGGCGTCGATACGCGCCACCTGCGGCGTGATGTCCGCGCGAAACCCCATCTGCCGACCCGACTGCGGGTCGATCACCTTGAAGGTGCGCAGGTCCAGGTCCTGGCCGGCGCCGGTCAACAAGGATTCCAGATACTCGATATGCGGGGTGACAACGAACTCATAGCCCCAGCTCTGGAACAGGTCCAACACCTGACGCCGCGCCACTTCGATGCGCGCCGCTTCAGGCGGCAGTACTTCTTCGATGCCATCTGGCAGAAGCCAGCGATCTACCGTTGCCATTAACGCCTTTCCCCTATGATCTGGGCAGCAAGCCCACAGGCGAGCCTTGAGTGAAGCAGAAAATGGTTAACACGCGCGCAAGAACGACGCGACGAACAGCCTGAAATCGGCTTCGCCTACCACTTTCCTCGAAAAACCTGTCGGGTCGATCAACCCGCCGTCCGCCAATCAAACATACAGACGCAAAAAAGCCGGGAATTTCCCGGCTGCCGCATCATACACCCGTTTTCCGAAAGGATCACCCCGCCCGGCATTTTAGCTGCCGGGCGGAGGGGGGACACGATACGTCTTGGATCAGGGCTTGGCTTTTTCCAGATAACGGAAAAAGTCGCTGCTCGGGTCCAGCACCAACACGTCGCTCTTGTCCGCAAAGCTTTCACGGTAGGCGCGCAGGCTACGGTAGAACGCGTAGAACTCCTGGTCCTGGCCGTAGGCCTTGGAATAGATTGCGGCGGCCTGGGCATCACCATCACCGCGGGCTTCTTCCGACTGGCGATAGGCTTCGGCCAACAATACACGGCGCTGGCGATCGGCGTCGGCACGAATGCCTTCGGCCAGTTCGTTACCCTTGGCGCGGTGCTCACGAGCCTCGCGCTCACGCTCGGTGCTCATGCGTTCGAAGACGCTGCGGTTGACTTCCTTCGGCAGGTCGATGGCCTTGACCCGGACGTCGACCACTTCGATACCCAACTCCTTGGCGGCCATGGCGTTCAGCGAGGCGGTGATGTCAGCCATCAGCGCATCACGTTCACCGGAGACCACTTCGTGCAGGGTGCGTTTACCGAACTGGTCACGCAGGCCCGACTCCAGACGCCGGGACAGACGCTCGTCGGCAATCTGCTTCAGACCGGAAGTCGCGGTATAGAAACGCTCGGCGTCCTTGACCCGCCACTTGGCGTAGGCATCGACCATCACGGCTTTCTTTTCCAGGGTCAGGAAGCGCTGCGTCGGAGCATCCAGGGTCATCAGGCGGGCGTCGAACTTGCGCACCTGGTTGACGTAGGGCAGCTTCACATGCAGGCCTGGCTGGACATCGGCCTCGACCACACGGCCGAATTGCAGCAGGACGGCCCGCTCGGTCTGCAACACAATGTAGAAGCAGTTCCAGGCAGCCACTGCCACGATGACCCCGAGGACCAGGGCGATCAGTGATTTATTGCTCATCAGCGGCTCTCCCGGGTGCGAGTGGGTTGCGGCTCGGTGATGTGCGGCGTGACATCAGTGTTGCCACTGGCCATCGACCCCACCACCTTGGCCGGCGTACCGGCGCCGGAACCGCTCTGGATCATCTTGTCCAGCGGCAGGTAAAGCAGGTTGCTCTGGCCGCTCTTGTTACCGGTCACGAGCACCTTGCTGGTGTTGCTGAAGACTTCCTGCATGGTGTCCAGGTACAGGCGTTCACGGGTGACTTCCGGAGCCTTGCGGTACTCGGCCACCAGCTTGGTGAAGCGGTCGGCCTCACCCTTGGCGCGGGACACCACTTCGTCGCGATAACCGTTGGCATCCTCGAGGATACGCTGGGCCTGGCCACGGGCTTCCGGGACCACGCCATTGGCATAACCTTCGGCCTGGTTGCGCGAACGCTGTTCGTCTTCGCGAGCGCGGATCACGTCGTCGAAGGCTTCCTGGACTTCACGGGGCGCGGCGGCGCTCTGGACGTTCACCTGGGTCACGGTGATACCGGTACGGTAGGTGTCGAGGAAGCGTTGCAGACGCTCCTTGATCTCGCCAGCCATCTGCACGCGCCCTTCGGTCAGCACCTGGTCCATCGCGGTGGAACCCACCACGTGGCGCAGGGCACTGTCGGTGGCCTGTTGCAGACTGATTTCCGGCTGGTCGACGTTCAACACGAAGTCCTGCAGGTTGCTGATCTTGTACTGCACGGTCAGCGGCACTTCGACGATGTTCTCGTCTTCGGTCAGCATCTGGCCCTGCTTGGTGTACGCCCGCTCACGCGTGACGTTCTCCAGGAACTTCTTGTCGATCGGCGGGAAATAGATGTTCAGGCCCGGCCCTACGGTTTCGTAGTACTTGCCGAAGCGCAGCACGACAGCCTGCTCCTGCTCATCGACGACATAGACCGCGCTGTACAGCCACATGGCCGCGAGCACGACGAGGCCAATGCCCAGCAGGCCGAAACCGCCGCCCTTGCCACCGCCCGAACCGCCATCGTCACCGCGTTTCTTACCGCCACCGAACAACCCGTTCAGGCTCTCCTGCAGCTTGCGGAAGGCTTCGTCGAGATCCGGCGGCCCCTTGCGGTCGCCGTTGTTACGGCGCTTGCCACCCCAAGGATCCTGATTGTTCGAGTTGCCACCCGGCTCATTCCAAGCCATAGCGCTCTCCATCTGATAAAGCAAAGACGCGCCCGCGGCGCGCCGACCAATGCTACAGAATGCCTGTCAACGCGGCACAACCGCTTTCCCAGGCTTTTATTGCAAAGTGTGTTGTTCGATGAATTCCGGCGCCTTCATCCCTTCGCGCGAGACCACTCGATTGAGCTCGGCCCTGGGCAAACGGACGGACAGCAGACAACTGCCTTCTTCGTCGTGTTCTTCCTTCTGCACCGCGCCCATCTCGAAGAACTGTGCACGCAGTCGAGCAAAACGCTGCGGCAAGCGCAAGGTGCCGACGAACAAATCGTTGCCCAGCAACTCGGCAATCGCCTGTTCGAGCAGCTCCAGCCCCTGCCCGTCCCGGGCGCTGAGCCAGACCCGCTGTGGCTTGCCGTCTTCATCGCGCTGGATCTGCGGCTCGACACCCTCGAGCAGATCAAGCTTGTTGTAGACCTCGAGGATCGGCAAGTCCTGGGCCCCGATCTCGCCGAGTACCACCATGACCTGCTCGATCTGCAGCATCCGGTCCGGTTCCGCGGCGTCGATCACGTGCAGCAGCAGGTCGGAGTTGCTCGACTCTTCGAGCGTAGCCCGGAAAGCCTCGACCAGCTTGTGCGGCAGGTGGCGGATAAACCCCACGGTGTCGGCCAGCACGATCGGCCCGAGGTCGTCGAGTTCGAGACGGCGCAGGGTCGGGTCGAGGGTGGCGAACAGCTGGTCCGCCGCATACACGTCGGATTCGGTGACCGCATTGAACAGCGTCGACTTGCCGGCGTTGGTATAGCCCACCAGCGACACCGTCGGGATATCGGCCCGCTTGCGCCCGCGGCGAGACTGCTCGCGCTGGCTGCGGACCTTTTCCAGGCGCCCCTTGATCTGCCGCAGGCGTACCCGCAGCAAGCGCCGGTCGGTTTCCAGCTGGGTTTCACCCGGACCGCGCAGGCCGATACCGCCTTTCTGCCGCTCAAGGTGAGTCCAGCCGCGGACCAACCGCGTGCTCATGTGCTCAAGCTGGGCCAGTTCGACCTGGAGCTTGCCTTCATGGGTGCGGGCGCGCTGGGCGAAAATATCGAGAATCAGGCCCGTGCGATCCAGCACGCGACACTCGAAGACACGTTCGAGGTTACGTTCCTGGCTGGGCGTGAGGATGTGATTGAAAATCACGATATCGACCTGCTCGGCCTTGACCAGGTCGCGAAGCTCCTCGACCTTGCCAGTGCCAATCAGATACTTGGCGGTTGGCCGATGACGCGGCACGTTGAAGAACGCGACGGTCTCGGCACCTGCCGATACTGCCAACTCCTGAAACTCCTGCGGATCTTCGCGCGCCTCAGGGTCCTGACCTTCCAAGTGAACGAGAATGGTCCGTTCACCACCACCGTGGCGCTCAAAGAACAAAGGAGACTCCTATCAGGCGTTACCTGGCTCAGCGTCACCCTGTTCGGTTTCGGTTGCGCTAGGCAGACGAATTGGACGAACCGGCACCACTGTCGAGATGGCGTGCTTGTAGACCATCTGGCTGACGGTGTTCTTCAGCAGGATCACGAACTGGTCGAAGGATTCGATCGTGCCTTGCAGTTTGATACCGTTGACCAGATAGATGGAAACCCCGACCTTCTCTTTACGCAAGGTATTCAAGTAAGGGTCTTGTAGCGAATGCCCTTTTGACATGTGCCGCACTCCTTTAAGGATCAATAATAAAAAATGGGTAAATGGATGGCTTGTACCGCCTTTCCCCCAAGGATAGACGGCAATTGCAAGGACTCAGCCCAATATGGAGATCGTCCCAAGGTATTTCAAGGCGCGTGGCAGATTGTCGCAGTCCAGGCTGTCGAGCCAGTGCAGATCCGTCCAGCTGCGCAACCAGGTGAACTGGCGCTTTGCCAACTGGCGCGTGGCAATGATGCCGCGCTCCTGCATTTCGGCTGACGTCAGCTTGCCCTCCAGATGCTCCCAGACTTGCCTGTAGCCCACAGCACGTATGGACGGCAACCCGACATGCAGGTCACTTCTCCCACGCAGAGCTACGACCTCGTCTACGAACCCCTGTTCCAGCATTTGTGTGAATCTTTGTGCAATTCGGTCGTGCAGAACCTGGCGATTCGCCGGGGCGATAGCCAGGTTGGCAACAGTATAGGGCAATTGCGGCCGTCCCGAAGCGGCTGCGTCAGTACTTTGCGCAGATTGTCGCTGGCGGTGGGCGGTCATGCTCGATCCGCTGACCCGATAGACTTCCAGCGCCCGACTCAGGCGCTGGGGGTCATTGGGGTGGATGCGCGCCGCCGAGACCGGGTCGATGACCGCCAGTTGGTCGTGCAGGGCCTGCCAGCCCAAACGTGCGGCTTCTTCCTCGATTTCGGCACGGATCTGCGGATCGGCCGCCGGCATCTCCGCCAGGCCCTCCAGCAACGCCTTGTAATAGAGCATGGTGCCGCCCACCAGCAGCGGAATCTTGCCGCGCGCGGTGATCTCGGCCATCGCCGCCAGGGCGTCGCTGCGAAACTCCGCCGCCGAATAACTCTGTGCCGGGTCGAGAATATCGATCAGACGGTGCGGAAACTCCGCCAGCAGCGCTTTCGAGGGCTTGGCCGTGCCGATATCCATGTCCCGGTAGACCAGGGCCGAATCGACGCTGATCAGCTCGCACGGCAGCACCTTGGTCAGCTCGATGGCCAGGTCGGTCTTGCCCGCCGCCGTCGGGCCCATCAGGAAAATGGCCGGCGGTAGTGCCTTGGAAGCCATCATCAGCGACCGCGCAAGAACAGTTTGTCCAGATCATCCAGCCCGAGCTGGGTCCAGGTGGGCCGACCGTGGTTGCACTGGCCGCTGCGCTCGGTGTTTTCCATATCCCGCAGCAAACCGTTCATTTCCGCCAGGGCCAGGCGCCGGTTGGCGCGAATCGCGCCGTGGCAGGCCATGGTTCCGAGCAATTCGTTCAGGTGCGCCTGGATCCGGTCGCTGGTGCCGTATTCCATCAGGTCGGCCAGTACGTCCTGGACCAGGCGATTGGCCTCGGCCTGCTTGAGCAGGGCCGGGATCTGCCGGATCGCCAGGGTTTCCGGGCCCAGGCGCTGCAATTCGAAGCCCAGGCGCTGGAACCAGCCGACATGTTCTTCGGCACAATCGGCTTCGCGCTGGCTGACCGCCAGGGATTCGGGCACCAGCAACGGCTGGCCGCTCAGGCCTTCGCTGGCCATGGCGATCTTCAGGCGTTCGTACATGATCCGCTCATGGGCGGCGTGCATATCCACCAGCACCAGGCCCTGGGCGTTTTCGCTGAGGATATAGATGCCCTTGAGCTGCGCCAGCGCATAACCCAGGGGCGGCACATCGCCCTGGCTGTCGGGCAGGGTCGGAGACGCTACCGCGTCGGGCAGCGGTGCAAAAAACTCGCGATAGACGCCCTGGGCCTCGGCGGCGGCGGGCATCTGGGTCGATTGCGGGCGGTACTGATACTGATAACCGGCCCCCGAGCCCGATCCGGCCGCCGGCGCAAAGGCGGACGCAGGCTGCGACTGGGGTTGCTCCAGCAGATTGGCCGCCAGGCGCATTTCACCCTGGGGACCGAACTCGCCGGCCTCGATCCCTGTCGGCCGGACCATGCCGGCCACCGCGGCAGGCGCAGCCAGGTGATCTTCCGGGCGCACGTCGCCCAGGGCGCGGTGCAGGGTGCCGTAGAGGAAGTCATGGACCATGCGCCCGTCACGGAACCGCACTTCGTGTTTGGTCGGGTGCACGTTGACGTCGACCACCGCCGGATCGACCTCGAAAAACAGCACGAAGGTCGGGTGCCGGCCATTGAACAGCACGTCGCGATAAGCCTGGCGCACCGCATGGGCCACCAGCTTGTCGCGCACCGCGCGGCCATTCACATAGAAATACTGCAAGTCCGCCTGGCTGCGGGAGAAGGTCGGCAAGCCGACCCAGCCCCACAGGTGCAGGCCGTTGCGTTCCACTTCGATGGGCAGGGCCTGTTCGAGGAACCCTGCGCCGCAGACCGCCGCCACGCGCCGGGCACGGGCCGCATCGTCATGGGCCTCGTGCAGGCTGAGAATGCTTTTGCCGTTATGGCGCAGGTGAAAGGCCACGTCGAAGCGGGCCAGGGCCAGGCGCTTGATCACTTCCTGCAGGTGATCGAACTCGGTCTTCTCGGCCTTGAGGAACTTGCGCC
This sequence comes from Pseudomonas sp. MWU13-2862, assembly GCF_023242495.1. NCBI lineage: Bacteria > Pseudomonadati > Pseudomonadota > Gammaproteobacteria > Pseudomonadales > Pseudomonadaceae > Pseudomonas > Pseudomonas sp. MWU13-2862. The sequence continues at coordinate 200,169 of NZ_JALMEZ010000004.1, forward strand.
GCGCCGGAGTGTTGAAAAACAGGTCGCGGACTTCCACCGAGGTGCCCACCGGATGGGCCGCCGGCTGCACCCGGGCGTCCATGTCGCGGCCTTCGGTTTCCACCTGCCAGGCCTGGTCGGCGTCGCGGGTGCGGGAAGTCAGGGTCAGCCGGGCGACGGAACTGATGGAGGCCAGGGCCTCGCCACGGAAACCGAGGCTCATCACCCGTTCCAGGTCTTCCAGGTCGCGAATCTTGCTGGTGGCGTGGCGGGCCAGGGCCAACGGCAGGTCGTCGGCGGAGATGCCGCTGCCATCGTCGCGCACTCGCAGCAGCTTGACGCCGGCCTGCTCGACATCCACATCGATGCGCTTGGCACCGGAATCCAGGCTGTTTTCCAACAGTTCCTTGATCACCGAGGCCGGGCGCTCGACCACCTCACCGGCGGCAATCTGGTTCGCCAGTCGCGGGCTGAGCAGTTCGATACGAGAACTGCTGTTCAAGGCCTCACTCATTGTTTGGCCGCCAGTTCCGCACCCGGAATCGTCAGGTTCTGCCCGACCTTCAGCTCGTCGCTGGTCAGGTTGTTGGCACTGCGCAAGGTCGACGCCGAGACCTGGTAGCGCACGGCGAGCATGGCCAGGGTCTCGCCCGGTGCCACGCGATGGTCACGCGGGCCTTCGGCGATCTTGCCGGAATCCCGCAGCCAGGCGATATAGGTGCCCGGTGGCGGGTTCTGCTGGAAGAACTGGCGGATACCGGCACTGATGGAGCGCGCCAGGGCCTGCTGGTGATTCGAAGAGGCCAGCTTGGAGGCCTCGTTGGAGTTGGAAATAAACCCGGTCTCCACCAGGATCGACGGGATATCCGGCGACTTCAGCACCATGAACCCGGCCTGCTCGACGCGCTGCTTGTGCAGCGGCGTAACCCGGCCGATGTTGCTCAGGACCTTCTGTCCGACGTTCAGGCTGGAGGTCAGCGAAGCGGTCATCGACAGGTCGAGCAACACGCCGGCGAGCATCTTGTCCTTGTCGTCGAGGCTGACGTTACCGGCCCCACCGATCAGGTCGGAGCGGTTTTCACTGTCCGCCAGCCAACGGGCAGTCTCGGAAGTAGCGCCGCGATCGGACAAAGCGAACACCGAGGCACCGAAGGCCGCGGCCGAAGGAGCGGCGTCCGCGTGAATCGAGACGAACAGATCGGCGCCTTTCTTGCGGGCGATCTCGGTACGGCCGCGCAGCGGGATAAAGTAGTCGCCGGTACGGGTCAGTTCGGCGCGGTAGCCCTTCATACCGCCAACCTGGCGTTGCAGTTCGCGGGCGATGGCCAGCACCACGTCTTTCTCGTGCTGGCCACGGGAGCCGGAGGCACCCGGGTCTTCGCCACCGTGGCCGGCGTCGATCACCACGATGATGTCACGCTTGCCCGCCGGCGCCGGCGGCAGCTTGATCGCCGGTTCCGTTGGCGTCACCGGGACCGCTGGCACGGTTGCCACCGTCGGGGTCGGCGCCGCGGGTGGCGCGGCATCGGCGGGGTTGTCGAACAGGTCGACCACCAGGCGGTTGCCATACTGCGCGTTCGGCGCCAGGACGAAGCTCTTCGGGGTGACCGCCTTTTTCAGGTCAACCACCACCCGCAGGTCGGTCGGTGTGCGCTGGGCCGCCCGCACGCTGTTGATCGGGGTGTTGGCGGTCGGCACATTCAACGGGCCACCCAGGGTCGCGCCATTGATATCGATCACCAGCCGATCCGGAGAAGTCAGGGTGAACACACTGTGCTGGACCGGGCCGGAGAGGTCGAACACCAGGCGCGTGTTGTCCGGGGCCCGCCACAGGCGAACACTCTTGACCTGTGTCGCCGCAACGGCGTCAACGGCCAGTGCCGCCAGCAACAATCCCACGACAGCAACCAACGCGCGAATGCGCATACCAAACCCCATCATTTATTTGATTTCCAATGCCAGTTCGGCACACCAGGAGTCGCCTCGGGCGCCCTGGGACAACAGATACAGCGAACGACCGCCATTATGCGGGCTAATGGTAATGGCCAGGTCGGGCTTTGGCAAAAAGCCCTCGCCCCGCTGTGGCCACTCCACCAGGCACAGGGCCGCGCCGTCGAAATAATCACGAATCCCCATGTATTCCAACTCTTCCGGGTCGACCAGGCGATACAGATCGAAATGGAAGGCGCGGATATCAGCGATTTCGTACGGTTCAACCAGGGTAAAAGTCGGACTTTTCACCGCGCCGGCATGGCCGAGGCCGCGAATGATGCCCCGGGACAAGGTGGTCTTGCCGGCGCCGAGATCGCCTTCGAGGAAAATCACCCCGATGCCACGGGTGACTTCGGCGATTTTCCGGCCGAAGGCGACCATGGCCTCTTCATCCGGCAGTTGAAGGGTTAGTTCAGACACGGTGATTGCTCCTCCAGCAACTGTCGAATGACCGGGATCAGATCGCTGGCCGCCAGTCCTCGGCCGTTTTTACCCGACTGCTCGCCGGCACTGGCGTGCAGCCATACCGCCAGGCAGGTGGCGTCGTAAGCCGGCAAGCCCTGGGCGCGCAGGGCGCCGAGCAAACCGGAAAGGACATCGCCTAGCCCGGCGGTGGCCATGGCCGGATGGCCGCGTTCGCAGATCGACAAGCGCCCGTCCGGCGCGGCAATCAGGCTGCCCGCCCCCTTGAGCACGCAGACCGCCTGGTACTGCCGGGCCAGCCGGAGGGCGGCGGCGGGACGATCGGCCTGTACAGCGGCCGTGGAAATCCCCAGCAAGCGTGCCGCTTCGCCTGGATGAGGGGTGATCACGCTGTCCGCCGGCAAGGTAAAGCTGCCCGTGGCCAGCAGGTTCAGGGCGTCGGCATCCCAGACTTGCGGCAACCCGGCATTGGCCGCCAGTGACAACAGGCTGCGGCTCCACGCGGATTGACCGAGCCCCGGGCCGACCACCAGCACGCCCGCCTGGGCCAGCACCGTCATCAGCTGATTGGCCGACTCGATGCCCAGCGCCATCACCTCCGGCAGCCGAGCCAGGGACGCCGCCACATGTTCCGGACGTGTCGCCAGGGATACCAGCCCGGCACCGCCGCGCAAGGCCATTTCGGCCGCGAGCAGAATGGCGCCGCCAAAACCCCGGTCGCCGCCGACCAACAGCACATGACCGAACTGCCCTTTGTGGGCGTCCAGTTCTCGTGCGGGAAGGCTCGGCAGGGTGGCGAGGGTCAATGACTGAATATCGGAAAAAGGCGGTTTGGTCTGCGGCATGCGTCGTCGAGCTCTGATGTCTGGCAGAATTATACGCACCAAAGCCTAGGTTTCTCCTGTCTCATGCCTGTAAATCGCGTCGACCTCCCCGCCCTCGCCCAATCCATCAAGGAATGGGGCCGTGAACTGGGCTTTCAGCAAGTCGGCATCGCCGGTCTGGAGCTGGGCGAGCATGAGCGGCACCTGCAACGCTGGCTCGATGCCGGCTATCACGGCGATATGGATTACATGGGCGCCCACGGCAGCAAACGCTCACACCCCGACGAGCTGGTGCCCGGCACGTTGCGAGTGGTGTCGTTGCGCATGGACTACCTCCCGGGCGACACGCAGATGGCCCAGCGCCTGGGCCAACCGGAAAAAGCCTATGTCTCGCGGTATGCCCTGGGCCGTGACTATCACAAATTGATCCGCAAGCGCCTGCAACAGCTCGCCGAGCGTATCCAGCAGGTTATCGGCCCCTTTGGCTACCGCGCCTTCGTCGACAGCGCCCCGGTGCTGGAAAAGGCCATTGCCGAACAGGCCGGGCTCGGCTGGATCGGCAAGAACACCCTGGTGCTCAATCGCAAGGCCGGCAGCTACTTCTTTCTCGGCGAACTGTTTGTCGACCTGCCTCTACCAGTGGATGCTCCCCATGCCACAGAACATTGCGGGCGCTGCACGGCATGCATGGATATCTGTCCGACGGCGGCGTTTGTCGGGCCCTATGTGCTGGACGCCCGGCGTTGTATCTCGTACCTGACCATCGAGCTGAAAACCGCGATCCCGGAAGAGTTGCGGCCGCTGATCGGCAACCGGGTGTTTGGCTGTGACGATTGCCAGATCGTCTGCCCATGGAACCGTTTCGCCCGCGCATCCGATGAAGGCGACTTCAAGCCCCGACACAGCCTGGACAATGCCGGGCTGGCCGAGCTGTTCCTGTGGGACGAAGAGACCTTTCTGAAAAACACCGAGGGCTCGCCACTGCGCCGGGCGGGGTATGAGCGCTGGTTGCGCAACCTGGCGGTCGGGCTGGGGAATGCGCCCTCGACGATCCCCGTGCTTGAAGCCCTCAATACCCGCCGGGACCATCCGTCGGAACTGGTCCAGGAGCATGTGCAGTGGGCGCTGCGCCAACATGCCGAGCGCAGTGCCCTGGGTCCAGTCCCGCTCTGACCTGGAGATTCAAACAGAAACCGCAAAACCGCTGACGGACGCCTGTATATCAATCTCGCAACGGCGAACCTCCCGCCTCAACAGCAGCAGCGAACGTCCCGTCGAGTTTCTCAGCGTGATCCGTGAGCCTTCCCCCACCACCGCCATCACGGGGTGGATTTCTCCGCTTTTGAAGCGGATATAGGCAGGCAGCTGGACGGTCCGCACCACCTGCTCCAGCGCGCAGGCGCCGTGGTCAGCGGCATTCACCAGGTCGAGCCGGAAAGTACTCTTGTCCTTGAACTTGATGACCTCCAGCGAAGGCAGGGACAGGTCCAACTCCGCCAGCGTTTCGCGGGCATCCTCCTGGCCGGACAGGTCCAGGCTCACTTGAGGCAAACGCAGGAAGGCCCCCTCGGGCACGATCAACTCCGTTCGGCTGCCAAAGTTCGAGTCAAAGTCTTTTGAGGTCAGTACGCTCTTTTTGAACTGCAGGGTGTAGGCGGTCTCGGGATGCAGCCTGACCTGGTATTTGTGGAGGGCCTGCTCCTGCGGGGACTCACCCGTCGCCCAGCCGAACGGATTGGCCTCCAGCAACAGGTGAGGTGTGGCGCCGAACAGCAGGATCGTCGGTATCGGACCAAAATCCAGCACCTCCAGCCGCGTACTCGGCGTGGAAGGCATCGTCACCATCAGCTTGCGCTCTCGCCCCCGGCGAGCCTCCTGGCGGCGCAGGTACCAGCCCTTATGGACCTGTTCGGTCTTTTCCTTGTCCTTGGCATCCGCCCAGAACGTCAAGTCATCCGAGGTCAGCCCCGACGGCGACAACGTATAGCCACTGGGCTGCTGGCGAACGCTGGTGTCCTGGCTGACCGCACCAATATCCTTGAGCGGGTTGGTCTGATCGTGATCGTCCGCGTCATTGATCATCGGCGTCAGAAGAAGATCAATGCCCTCTTCCCGCAAGCCGGTGAACAATCGATCGGCCTCCTGACGCATCTGCTGCTGGGTCAGGATCCCCGGCAGCGTTGAGGCGCCGAACAGGTTGCTGAAGAACAACCCCACTTTTTCGTCCCAGCGATAGTTCTCCAACTGGGAGAGGCTGACGATGGCATTCAGGAGGATATTCACGACGGCCAGGGCCATCCCCACAAGAAGCAGAGCCACCCCTACCCCGGGCACGCCAATCAGGATAAATCCCGCCAGGCTCACACCAAACGAGGCGCCATCGATCACCGTCATGGTGATATAGAGCGCCTGCTCTTCAGCGGTCTTCGCCAACCGCGCGCCTTCGACGTCGCGGTACAGACTGACCGCCGTGAACAGCACATCCAGGGGCAGCAGCACCTTGTTCATCTTGAAGAACAGATGATCAAGCCGGGGCTGCCAGAGCGCTCGCGAGGCGCTGGAGGCCAGGCGCAAGGCCAGTACCGGCCCGACGTCGGTGGTGAAATCAAAGACCCCCTTGACCACCGCCAGTGAGTCGCTGGTGGTGAACAAGCCCGATTTGACCGAAGAAAAGTCGAGGTGGAAGGGCTGGGCGCGGAAGTCCAGAAAGACCCCAAAAGCCCCGAGCAATCGACTGGAGCCGGCCGCCACGCGCGCGGTGGTCTTCAGGACAGCGGGGGGCAGCTGCTTTTTCTCGATGGCGGTTTTGGCAAGGCCGAGATTTTCCTGGGTCTCTTGCAGATGCCTCAAGGACATTGAGTCCTGCAGCAGAGCCTTCTTGCGTTTCAGACTGTTTTCCAGCTGATCGATGACGGGAAGAATCTTGGTTTCCTCACCTGATTCGAGCACCGCCCTGAGGTCCCGCGTCGACACACCGAACTGTTCACTGCCCAAGAGACTGCGATAGAGGGGCTCGCCAATCACTATCACCCTCGTGGTCGAAGCGTTAAAGTGCCGCTGAGCATCACTGAAGATAGAGTCCGGCACACTACTTTCAGGCGACAGGTGAATCCTATCCACCTCAATGCCTGTCATCTCCCTGTACTCTTGCTTGGTAACGGAAAAGAGAATCTGCGCCAACTGCTGACTATAGTAAGAGGTCGTTGCGTAATTATCCGGTTGCACGCCAAACAGCGGGGAGTAATGCGCACTGTAGAACGGAAAATCCTGGAACTCCCTATAGACAATACCTAAGTGCTCACGAAAGCCCTTGAGTATCAACTGCCGTTTGTAATGATATCCGGGATCGAACGGATCAATCAGAATCTTGATTCTGTTTTCTGCTCTCAAATCCTCCAAGGCTCTCTTGTACTGTTGACTATTGACCCTCGCATCGGCATCAATGGTTCCATCCGGTTTGCGAGAGAGATAGCGATTTTTTATTTCCGCATAATACTCGTGCAACTGGCGCATGGTTTCAAATGTGTTGACCCGTAAAAACGCTTCCGCGCCCTTGGGCCTGATGGAAACCATCTCATAAGCCAAGTGTTCCATGCGGGCAATATGCCGCGCCTCTGCCAAAGGCCCAAGCAGCAACGACGGCATTTCACCAATCGCAACTGTCTCAGCCCTTCTCCTCTTTCGTTCCTCTTCCAGGTCGCGCTCATAAACACTATAACCAGACGCTTTTTCCTGCTTGGCCTGGTCAAACTCAGCCTCTGATACAACACCGCCTTGAAAAGCCTCCTTGACCAGACCGGCGACGGAAAACACATGGGTTTCCTGCAAGAAGCGCTGAACCGCGGGCGCAGCAAAATCCCAAGCGCCAGTCTTCGATATAAAATCAATAAACTCGGCCGATTGCATCTCCTTCATGATTCTTAGCACGACACCAGGAAGAGGAGCCATTCTATCCTTGATATCCGTCGCATTGAACGGTACCAGGCCTGAGCTTGCGGACGCCACCAAAGAAGCGTGAGGACTGCAAATAACGGTTATATTCGGGATCCAGCGTCTTTCTACACCGTCCCCGCCCCGTACATTAAAGCGCCCCGCCTCCAGGCAGCGCTCGACAAAAAGCGCCGCGACATACTCCGCCATGGCCTTGGGGAAATTACACGCGGCAAAATTAAGATACCTGATTTCCTTGAACCTGGCAGGCTCCTTTCCAAATACGCTCGTAACATTACTGTATATCCAGCCGGCTACTCTCTCAGCACTGGAGACGCCGGCCAAACCAAAAATATCCGCATGACCGACGATGTTGATGATGCCGTCAAACGGAGCACCTGCCGCCCGTGGGCTGATGTAATCAATCGATAGGACATTAATCGGGCTGGGTCGGCCGCGACCGAAGAACGTATCGATATCATGTGATCGCGCCTGATGGTAGCTGCTGATGCTGTGGACGCCCAAGTCCTGATCAAGCCCAATCAACCGATCCAGATTTTCCTTTCTGAAACGTACAAACTCCTTATCCAGATTGCCGATATATCGATGAGCGTCCTCTGGATCCATGGGGATTGCCGCACTGGGGTTCAAGACATCGACAATGGTGGGAAAAGCGATTGCACTGATCTGCCATTCGCTGCCATAGATCCGTCGAAATACCTCTTTAAACGAAATGGAGAACTTGATTAAATCATCGGAATCTTTCAACGCACCTCTATTTTTGTAGGAAAAATAAAAATCGATCAGCGTCAACGGATGTTGATTTTCATAGGTTATAAGTGATTGATACAGCAGGGTACTGGCAATATCCTCACCAATCAGCAGATTGAGCGACGTGCCCACAGCACGTTTCACACGCACACCCGGTCGGGAGGGGCTCACCGGTAAGTTGATACCCTGAAACACCCGCCATTTTTTTTGGACGACACCCAGATAATAGAGTGAGATCAACCCCTTCAAAAAGCTCAACTCTTCCCGCTTTTCAGTCAGGTGATTGCCCTCGACCTTGGCCATTGCGATGAAATCCTTGAGCAAGGCCAAATGGACCCGCGCGTGCGCAACGCCCTCTCTTGCGGTCAACAAATCCGACTCAAGCTCCGAATAAGTCGCTCTCAGCGATTCATTCATCTCCTGCCAAAGCACAAAGGACTGAATATCCCGGGTAAAATCAAAGCTCCACTGATGTCGAAAACAGGGATAGATCACTCGCTGCTCCCCGCTCCCCTGGGTATAGATTTCGCCCAGGGTGTAAGTCTTCCCGACCAGCGTTGCTCTGATCGTTGTATCCTCCAAATAAAGACTTGGAAAAACAACCGCGTAGCGCTTCAAGACCTTCAGGATGGACTCAAGATAGGCCAGCTTTTCCTTGTCCAGCCCAGCGCCTGATATCTCATATTGATTCAGGCTGTAGTCAAACGATAACTTTTGCATACACCCACCTAAACCTTCAAAGATTTCTTATATTGTTCGACCAGAGGATTGAGCGAACCGGAAAAGCTTAAGTGGGCCAATGTTTTCACGTTATAGTCCTTGTCGACCTTATCCCCGACCGTCAGCACCCCCTCACGGCGCCACAATGCACTACGCCAAAAACTCAAATCCTTGATCGAGATCATCGGGCCGCCTCCCCCTGTACTTCCCAGGCCGAGCGTCAGCATGACTTCATTGATGGTTTGATTGTCTTGAGGCTTGGTTTGATCGGCGGTGGGGGCAATCGCATACGTCAAAGAAGCGTCCAGCCCGCGGGAAAGATCGCTGTCAGTACGAGCAGCGCATACATTGAAGGCCTTTCGATCATCACTCAGAGAAAGCAGCAGGAAACACGGGAAATCCTTCAAGTCTATCGCCCCACGGTCGTTACCCTGGTCGTCATGGAAAACCATTTTCTCTTCATGACTCAGTTCCCCAGTCGCTGAGTCGACCTTCATTCGCCTTAGCATTTGCACAGTGAATACGATGCTGTTCTGTGGTACGGAGGTCTTGCAGGTGAGAACGCCAATATCGGCTCGACGGGTGTAAAGGGCCTTTTTATCTTCGTTCAGTTTGGCCTGAAGCTGACTCATGGTTGCCTTCAGTTGCCCCGTCACCTCAAAATTCGACACCCGCAGCTGTTCCATAAAGAGCGGAAGCCTGCTCGCCAATGCGCCGATCTTGATCATTTCCGCAAGGGTTCGATCTTTATAGTGAGCACCGGGAACAAAGGTCGCGGCCGGATCAAAACGCTCCACGTCCTCCACAATTTTCTTAAAGTTCAACCCGTATTGCCGCGTTGAAAAGACCGGCTCCTTGCGACTCCACGTATCAATCAACGAGCCGACCGTCGTGATCTCAAACAACCTCGGCTCCTTCAACAACACATTCAACATAAAACTGCCCGAGGCCCCTTGGCCTGCCGAAGGCGTTAAAGAAAGGGAGACTTTATTTTTAAATGCATCAAAGCACAGCCCCTGAGTCGTTTCGATATCGAAATGGGTATTTTCCACGGCGTAAAACAGCTCGTCATTGAGTGTGCCCCATCTGTTTTTCTGAAACGGATAATAGGCAGACAAGCGTTCCAGAGGTAATTGCCGATATCCAAAGCACTTCAATACCTGATCTTTTTCTTCCAGATAATCCCTGAAATTTTCCACCCCCTCTGGCTGGGCGTTGCCCACCCAGGCCGCCACTCTCTCCAGGCGCAAGGAGTGCTGACCATTTTTAATGGCCACGGGAATGGTATTGAACTGAAACTCACTAAAACCAGAGAAAAAATCATTAAATGCGTCACCGAAATCACTCAGGATATAGGGCGCTTCCGCGTTTTTTTTAGTGTTCCATACCTTGACGGTCGAGAGCCCCTCCCTGGTTTCCAGTTTGATGACACAGGGATCCTGATGGGAGAACATCAGCGGCTCGACTTTTCCCGAGACCATGCGGGTGGCGACTTTCACCGCGCTTTTATTACGCCGACTCGCCGCTGAAACCTTGCCCTCCTTATCTTCCTCCCAGACCCTGAGCATCAGATACAACTGATCGTTCAGGCAGACCAATGTAAAACTTCGGCCTAGCCGATAAGAAAGCACCCGTTGCTCAGCAGCCCCTGGCCGTTGTTCAATAACATAATGATCTTCTTTCTCTTCGCCCATCCAGATATTCGGTTTGGCGACAAGACTGGCGGAATCGGCATCATGGGCCTGCCAGACCGCGTGAACAGCGGTAAATTTGAACGTGAAGGCATAGTCCTTTTCTCCATAAAAAGGGCACGCTACCTTATAACGGTCTTCGTTCATCTCCAATAACTTGACTTGCGCAGACATCAGGGCTTCTCCTTATTCCTTTTCGACCACGTCATACCGGTTGATCTGATCCTTCAGATACGCCTTGGAGTGCTTATCCTCAGCCACCCTATCGGCCAATTGAGTAAAGCCTTGTTGAAGAGCCGGCTCCGGTAGAGCCGACTGGAACCGATAAGCCTCCTCTCGATGACTCAACTCCGACTGTTTCAAAAACTCAATCAACTGATCGGCGCTGAACATCCCCTCCTCAAACAGCAGGCTGAGTCGTTTTTGCGCGGAGCGTTGCCACGCCAGAATGCCTTTCAAGCAAATCGTCAGCAGGTGCTCGTCCGTTTCCAGAAAAAAGAACAGGTCATCCTCTTTTATTTGCGCCGTTCTGAAACTGACAGCAGGGGCTGAAATAAAGTTGACCGCCTCCTTCTTTGTAGACAGGAAGAGCACCTTGTCCCCGCCCAATACGTCGGAAATTTCAATGGTATTTCTATAACCGTTGGCAATCACATTGTCGGTTCCACCCTGGTTGAGGTAGAAAAAGTTCTCGGGTAAATTTCCGACCAGCTGGGTTTCATGCCGACCGCCATGCAGATAGGCCACGTCACCCCGCGCGATCAAAATATCCTGACCGTCTTCGCTGGGATAAAGGGGCGTATTGGCCTGCCCCAGAATGCTGTTGCGCAACACGTACTCTGTCTTGCCACTCCACTGACGCAGAACGGTTTTCTCACCCAGCGTTTCACGACTGAGGTCAACGTGTCGCCGCCAATGGACCTTTCCGTCGTTTTGCGACACTTCCAGGCTGTACCGGCGTCCCCTTATCTCGATTTCCAGAAACTCGCCGATCGGCTCCTTCAAGAAATTGACCAGCGTCAACGAGCCTTCCTTGAGCGACGTCTGGCGCCCCCCCAACCTGGCCAGAAGCACGGAATCCTGGGTCGCGGCCAGCTCCTTTTCAGGATCGACCAGCACGGCCCACTCTAAAACGATACTCCCCCAACGCTCATCCTCCGGCCCCGGGACCTGCATCGTGATGTGCTCCAGTTCGACCCCCATCAGCTTCAGACGAGAAGGCGCCATGCCCTTGCGAAGGTCTTCCTCCGCGGCGAAATCAAAGGTGGTGTGGGAGTCCCACATCAGATAAATCGTATTCGGTGAGCCGCGACCTTGAACCTTGCTGCGCCCCTGCCCCACATACAGGATGTTGGAAAAGAGCGGATCCAGTTCATATTCATGGTTGCCTTTCAGGCAGGGAATGTAGGTATACGGATTGAATTTCCCTTCGACGGTCAGAAAATACGGTGCGTCATAAGTGCCCCCTTCAAACTCCCTTTCCGCGCGGTATGTGTAAGGTGAAGGGGTTGCCGAAAGGGCACTCTTTTTCATCCAGATACAGAGCACCAGTATTTCCACACCCTGCCACCAGGCGGGTGTTTCTTCGAGGCTGGCCTTTTTCAGCCAGGCGCTACTGAATAGCTTTCTTCCGGTTTTCGAATAGCCATGAACAGAGACATTCTTCGCCACCGCTTCGGGAAAGCCCCCGCGCATGAACACATCTTTCGCCATTCTTTCAAAAGAGAAAGGAATCTCCGTATAGGCCAAAACATGTTGTTCAAGAAACGCTTCCAGCTTGGAATCCTCGACCACGGGATCTATATCCAGGTCCTCATGGGGGAGATCCGCCCCTTGTGCAATCGCTGAAAATGTCAGCGCGCGATCAAAGTAAAAGTCAATTTCGGAGAAAAATACCTGATCCATTGCCGCCGAGGGAAAGAGAGGCGTCAGAAGGATTCGATAATAACAAACCGAGGTATTTTCTTTTAAAGGGTCCTTGATATCCAACTGAAAAAAGTAGGGATCGCCCTGCCTGTCCAAATTGAACAATCGCGTCGCGGCAGCGTCTTCGATGACTTTTCTAAAGTGACCACGACCTACATAGGGTTCCTCGCTCAACGGCTGATAATGTGCGTCGAGCATTTCATAGGAAAAATTGACGATTTCCGGTGGTGCCTGTTCAAAATACGCCAATCCCTTCATGCGTAAAAAAGATTTCTGATCAAGATAAGTAACCGATGCGAGCGACGCCATGTCAATCAGCAGTCCATGCTCTATTTTCTTGACCGCCGTCGAAAGTTCAAGGTGGTGCACACTATTATAGGACACCTCACTTCCCGAATCATAAAAGACCCTGAACCGAGGAACGGCGATATTCAAATACTTGAACAGGTCCTGGCCATTCAAAAGACATTTCATCTCCAAAAAGTCGAGGCTATGGGTCTTGTTGATGGCCTTCATATCGATGAGCTGATGGCTTGACGCGCGAGCCATGATCAGCAGGAAATCTTTTTTTTCGTCCTCCAAAGAGCTGATCCGAGCGCCCCCACGCGTCGTAATACGGTAGGAAAACTGCAGGGAGCTCAAATGGAAGGCTGACGTCGGAACACTCGGAAGAATAACGAAACCTTTTGCTTTGGCTTTCTTTATCTCCTCAAAACTCAGATACCCTGTTGTCGGGATCGTCGGCTGCCCGTCATGCCGGGTCAGCTTGATTTCGTAATTGACCAGGGTGTCGCCTGGATACCGATCGAGATCCGCCTCCTTCTCTGCATTGAATACCAGCGCTGTCGAGTCATAGGGCCGACTGGCGGCGCTCCCCAACATCACCGGCTGGTTATTCCCGGGAATAAGAAGTTCCGGCAAATCCATTTCCAGAACATTATATAAACGATTCCCGTAATAGAGATCGGGATTCAAGGTAAGGGTCTGGTTTTGCAGAATGAGCTTTAAATTATTCTCTATGTTCTTTCTTAGAATCAACTCATCATCTTTGACTTCGCTGACAAAAAAATTGCCTTCCAACGACACCTGCAGCTTGGCTTGATCACGATCCTCCACCTTGAACGATTGCCTGTTAACAGATGTTACCCGTGGATCCAGCCGGGTGATGAGGTCGTAATATCTCAGCGAAGTATCCGTCAGAATCAACTCGACCTTTTCCAGCTTCGAGTCCGTCGCGGCGGCATGCCCGGTAATCTTTATTACTTTCCTGTCACTCATCACTTATATTCCCTTAAAGTGCTTAAACTTTATTGAACCGTCAGATTCGTATCTAAACGGAAACTGCAAAACCGCTGACCGATGCCTGTATCTCAATCTCGCAACGGCGAACCTCCCGCCTTAGCAGCAGCAGCGAACGTCCCGTCGAGTTTCTCAGCGTGATCCGTGAGCCTTCCCCCACCACCGCCATCACGGGGTGGATTTCTCCGCTTTTGAAGCGGATATAGGCCGGCAGCTGGACGGTCCGCACCACCTGCTCCAGCGCGCAGGCGCCGTGGTCAGCGGCATTCACCAGGTCGAGCCGGAAAGTACTCTTGTCCTTGAACTTGACGACCTCCAGCGAAGGCAGGGACAGGTCCAACTCCGCCAGCGTTTCGCGGGCATCCTCCTGGCCGGACAGGTCCAGGCTCACTTGAGGCAAACGCAGGAACGCCCCCTCGGGCACGGTCAACTCCGTTCGGCTGCCAAAGTTCGAGTCAAAGTCTTTTGAGGTCAGTACGCTCTTTTTGAACTGCAGGGTGTAGGCGGTCTCGGGGTGCAGCCTGACCTGGTATTTGTTGAGGGCCTGCTCCTGCGGAGACTCTCCCGCTGCCCAGCCGAACGGATTGGCCTCCAGCAGCAGATGAGGCGTGGCACCGAACAGCAGGATCGTCGGTGTCGGACCGAAATCCAGTACCTCCAGCCGTGTGCTCGGCGTGGAAGGCATCGTCACCATCAGCTTGCGCTCTCGCCCCCGGCGAGCCTCCCGACGGCGCAGGTACCAGCCCTTGTAGACCTGCTCGCTTTTGCCCTTGCCCTTGGCATCCGACCAAACGGCCAAATCAGCCGGACCAAGCCCCGCCGGCGACAACGTGTAGCCCCTGGGCTGCTGGCGAACACTGGTGTCCTGGCTCACCATCCCGATGTCCTTGATCGGGTTGGTCTGATCCTGATCGTCCACGTCATTGATCATCGGCGTCAGAAGAAGATCGATACCTTCTTCAGACAAGCCGCTGCTGATGGCGCCTTGCGTGTGATCGGCATTCCCCTCGAACAGCCGATCCGCCGCCTGGCGCATCTGCTGCTGGGTCAGGATCCCCGGCAGCGTCGAGGCGCCGAACAGATTACTGAAGAACAGCCCCACCTTCTCATCCCAGCGATAATTCTCCAGCTGGGCGAGGCTGACGATGGCATTCAAGAGGATATTCACAACGGCCAGGGCCATGCCCACAAGGATCAGAGCGACTCCTACCCCGGGCACGCCAATCAGGATAAATCCCGCCAGGCTCACACCAAACGAGGCCCCATCGATCACCGTCATGGTGATATAGAGCGCCTGCTCTTCCGCGGTCTTCGCCAACCGCGCGCCTTCGATGTTGCGATACAGACTGACCGCCGTGAACAGTACATCCAGGGGCAGCAGCACCTTGTTCATCTTGAAGAACAGATGATCAAGCCGGGGCTGCCAGAGCGCTCGCGAGGCGCTGGAGGCCAGGCGCAAGGCGAGTACCGGCCCGATGTCGGTGGTGAAATCAAAGACCCCCTTGACCACCGCTAGTGAGTCGCTGGTAGTGAACAGGCTCGACTTGACCGAAGAAAAGTCCAAGTGGAAGGGCTGGGTGCGGAAGTCCACGAAGACGCCGAAGGCCCCGAGCAATCGACTGGAGCCAGCGGCCACCCGCGCGGTGCTCTTCAGGACGGTGGGGGACAGTTGCTTTTTCTCGATGGCGGTTTTCGCGCGGCCGAGGTTTTCCTGGGTCTCTTGCAGGCTTCTCAAGGACGCCGAGTCCTGCACCAGCGCCTTCTTTCGTTTCAGGCTGTTTTCCAGCTGATCGATGGCGGGAAGAATTCTGTTTTCCTCGCCCGACTCGAGCACCGCTCTCAGATCCCGCGTCGACACGCCAAACTGTTCGCTGCCCACAAGGCCCTGCCGCAGGGCCGCGTCCACCACGATAGTATTCGACTGCGGACTCGCCTCTTGAAAAGAATGGAACACCGCCGGAGTGAAATTGACATAGGGTATATTCTTGAAAAACTCACGAGCGGCCGCATCGATATTGATGTTGGTCATCTCGAAGTAATCCTGCTTATCAAGTAAAAACATCTTCCTGTAAGCAAGCTGGTAATTCGTCTCGCTGCTAGGTACCGGGCTACCACACAGCCTGAAAATCACATCCGTAAAACTCCTTATTTTTAACGGACCGACAGGATCATAAGGGTCGATCAGAAATTTTAATTTCGTGCTTGTATACAGATTATAGCCGCCCACGAAATCACGTCGCGCCCTGGCCAGCTTCAAACTCGCCAGAAAAAACACTACTTTCCTGATTGTCTTGACTTCACCGACGGGCAATAACTGTGATCCCTCCGCTATAGAGGCGACCGTGACCAATGAGCGAATTGCGTCAACGTTTTCGGGAAAATGTTCGCTGATGAGCCGGGTATATTCATCAACACCGCGCTGCCGAACATTAAAATACTCCGTTACAACCCCCCTCAAATACCTGAGCGATACGTTTTCCAGCTCAGAACCGGCGATGGGAGATATCCGACTCACCTTGAGAACATTGGTACTCCTCAAGTACTCAATGAATGAAGGATTACTCAAATCGGGATCATGACCCGGCCATTCAAAATGTTCTTTGACCGCCAACTGAATAGTGGGGTAGGTATTGATGAGATACCTGAACGCCTTGAGAACGTGACCCGGAAAAACCAGATATTGCGCTTGCCAGCGACTCGACAGATGTCCGAGGGGTGGCTCGGCGGTTAATACAAGAGGCGCGGTGGGACTGCTGACGACAAGCACATTGGGAATCTTGTCCGTTTCAAAATGAGGCAGCGCCTTCTCCAGAAGAAGAAGCGTGATGTGGGTGGCCAGACTTTGAGAAATATGGCAAGACTGAAAATTGACAACCTTTAATTTTTTAAACCCGGCCTCGGCATAGGTCGCGAGTAAATTGCTGTATAGCCAACCCGCGACCTTTTCTGCATCCCCGAGCACACGGCTCTCTATATCGATGCCATGCCCTATAATGTTGAGAACCCCATCAAAAGGCAGGCCCCCCGTGGTGGAAGAAGCATAGCCTATCAGCAGACGGCTATTGCTCAGGGTATAAGCCGCGTCCCAGGTTAAATACGGACGAGCGCCAGGACTGAGTATACCGGCCAGGATTCTTCCTCTAACCGTCGTAAACTCCTCGTGGACACTGAGCAACACCCGCCGCCATTCAGCAGAGTTTACGTTAGGTAGAGAAAGAAGCGTTTGGGCCAGGTTATGCTCTCTCAATGCCGTTAATTGGTGAAGCCCGCTAAGGTAACCAAGGGGAATTGAGCGAAGATTGATGGCTGACAAAAAGTCAATAAAGTTTTTCCGTGTCTTGATACGCCCTTTCCATCGCCTGTAGTAGGTGGAAAGCAACTGCATGGACGCACGGTCGGTAACACTTTGCGAAGCGATAACCTGATAGAGCCTGATATCGGCAACATCATCACCCACCAGGAGATTCAACGAATGCCCGACGGCTCGCTTGCGTCGACTGTTTTTCGTAGTCGACACCCCGGCATCCGTCAGGACCACCCCTCGCAATGCCCTCATCCTTGCCTGTGCGACGCCCACCTGGTAAAGAGAAAGCAGTCCATTCAGAAACCCCAGCTCTTCTTTTTTCCCCCTGAAATCCCCGCCCTCCAGACTGGCCTGGGTCGTGAAATCCTGGGTCAGCACAAAGTTGATCCGCTGTTCTTCGGCGGCGGGCGCCTTTATCAATTTCGACTTGAGATCTGCATACTCCGCCTTTGACTCCTCACTCATTTCTTTCCAGAGAGAAAAGGTCGATATTTCCTGCATGAAGTCGAATACAAAACGTTCTCTAAAGCAAGGATAAATAATGCGCCGCTCATTCACTCCTTGCGTATAAATCCGCCCCAGGAGATAGGCCTTTTCGCCCAGGGCCGCATAGACTTCCCTATCCTGCAGGTAAAGACCCGGTAAAGAAACATCATACTTCTTCAACGTGCGCCGAACCGTTTCCAGATAGATCAGGCTGTCTTTGTTCAAGACACCACCCGAAATCTCATAGTGATTCAGGTCCGGGTCGAACAGTAGCTTTCCGCCCTGCGCAAGGGGGCGCGAAGGGAGGCTGCCAGGTGGAAAAGACTCAAGCATCGCAATATCCTTATTACTCCTGATGAGTCACAAGGCTACGCGCAGTCCTTTTCTAAATAAAAACGGAATTTATTGATCCGATGCCTGCGAAACAGATCAACAATAAGAGATCAAACAATAGATATATAGGTCCACTATCAGGCCTGATCGTTATAAACAAACTTCGGCATTTCCCAGTGAAAGCGAATGGCCAATAAGCGCAGCAGAAAACCACCGGACAGTGTGATCAAGATCGCCTGTTCGCTGGGCAACTGCCAATAGGTACAACCCAGGAAACACCAGGCGGCGGCGAACGAGACGCTGGCATAGAGTTCACGGCGGAAGACCAGGGGAATATCGTTGCAGAAAATATCTCGCAGTACTCCACCAAACACCCCAGTGATCACCCCACTGACCGAAGCCACCATCATGCCTTGCCCCATTTCCAGGGCGGTCATGCAGCCGATCAGGGTAAAGGCCACCAGGCCCAGGGCATCGAGCACCAGGAACAGTGAGCGCAAGTGACGCATCAACGGCGCGATAAACACCGTCACCAAGGCCGCGACCGAGGTCAGTACCAGATACTCCGGGTGCTTGACCCAGGTCAGCGGGTAATGCCCCAGCAACACGTCGCGCACCGAACCGCCGCCGAGGGCGGTGACACAGGCGATCAGCACCACGCCGAACCAGTCCATGCCACGACGTCCGGCCGACAGGGCGCCGGTCATGGCTTCAGCGGTAATGGCGACGAGGTAGAGCATCAGCAACATGATGGCGATCCGGGCAGGTGAAGGCCGGCAGTCTACTGATTTGCGCCGCGCCCCAAAAGGGCGCAGCGCGCTAATCATCGGTGTGACTCAGAACTTGATGAAGTGCTTGCGGTAGTGCTGCAGCTCGGCGATCGACTCGCGAATATCGTCCAGTGCCAGGTGCGTGCTGCCCTTCTGGAAGCTGTCACGCACTTCCGGCGCCCAGCGTGCGGCCAACTCTTTCAAGGTGGACACGTCCAGGTTGCGGTAGTGGAAATAGTTTTCCAGGGCCTTCATATGACGCGCGAGAAAGCGTCGATCCTGGCAGATGCTGTTACCGCAGATCGGCGACTTGCCTTTCGGCACCCACTGTTCCAGGAAGGCGATGGTCTGCGCCTCGGCTTCGGCCATGTCGATACGGCTGTCACGCACGCGCTGGGTCAGGCCCGAACCGCCATGCTGACGGGTGTTCCACTCGTCCATGCCGGCCAGGATCGCATCGCTGTGATGGATCGCGATCACCGGACCTTCGGCCAGGGTGTTGAGGTCGCTGTCGGTGACGATAGTCGCCATTTCGATGATGACGTCGGTGTCCGGGTTCAGGCCGGTCATCTCCAGGTCGATCCAGATCAGGTTCTGTGGGTTTTGCATGGGTTGGCTCCTCGGCGTAGCCGCACAGTTTAGCGCAGGCCGCGCTTGCCGGGCGTGCTAAACTCGCGACCGCTTGACCCTCCCCGCCGATTCAACGACACGGAACACCCATGGCCAAACGCCAGCTCAACCGCCGCCAGAACTGGCGCATCGAAAAGATCCAGGGCGAACGCGCCTCACGCGCCGCCAAACGCGAATCCCAGGCCGTCGAGGCACTGGAAGGCGGCGACCTGGGGGCCGAGCAGACGGGCCTGGTGATCGCGCACTTCGGCGTGCAGGTCGAAGTCGAGGCGCTGGAAGGCGAGCTCAAGGGCCAGGTGTTCCGCTGCCACCTGCGGGCCAACCTGCCGGCGCTGGTCACCGGCGACCAGGTGGTCTGGCGTGCCGGCAACCAGGGCATCGGCGTGATCGTCGCGCAACTGCCGCGCACCACCGAACTGAAGCGCCCGGACAGCCGTGGCCAGCTCAAGCCGGTGGCGGCCAACGTCGACATGATCGTGATTGTCTTCGCGCCGCTGCCCGAGCCCCATGCCAACCTGATCGACCGCTACCTGGTGGCGGCCGAGCATGCCGGTATCCGACCGCTGCTGCTGCTGAACAAGTTCGACCTGATCGACGAGCAGAATGCCCCGGCGCTGAATGCGTTGCTGGCGGTCTATCGGCAGTTGGGTTATCCGTTGCTGGAAGTGTCGGCCCATCACGGCAACGGCATGGAACAGCTCCAGCAACAACTGGACGGGCGCATCAGTGTGTTTGTCGGCCAGTCCGGGGTCGGCAAGTCCTCGCTGGTCAACAGCCTGCTGCCCGAGGTGGACACCCGTGTCGGCCCGCTCTCCGAGCTGTCCGGCCAGGGCACCCATACCACCACTACCGCGCGGCTGTTCCACTTCCCGGGCGGCGGTGAGCTGATCGACTCCCCGGGGATTCGCGAGTTCGGCCTGGGTCACGTCAGCCGCGCCGATGTCGAGGCGGGTTTTATCGAGTTCAACGACCTGATCGGCACCTGCCGCTTCCGCGATTGCAAACATGATCGCGAACCCGGCTGCGCCCTGCTCAAGGCCCTGGAAGACGGCCGTGTGCAGCAGCAGCGGATGAACAGCTACCGCTCGATCATCGCCAGCCTGCCGCAAGACAGCTATTGAGTTGACCGAAACAACAAGGCCGCGATCATCGCGGCCTTGTTGTCTGACTTATGAGCCTGTCTTGGGCTTGCCCGGCTCATCCATCTTCAGCACACCGTCCTCGAAGATGTTCAAGCGTTGCCGCAGCTCATGAGCCGGTAGCGGTTGCTTGTCCGCCGGCAACGCGTTCGGATCGGCGGGCACTTCACCCGGTGCGCCCTGGCCCTCGGTCGGGGTCGTGGCCGGCGGGGCATCATCCGAGCCCTGCTCACCTTCGATGGCCTTCTGGGCCTTCTTGGTCAGGACCACGATATCGATACGGCGGTTGACCGGATTGAACGGATCGGCCTTGTCGAACAGTGACGACGAGGCGTAACCCACCACCCGCGCCACTTGCGTGTCCGGATAGCTGCCGGCCACCAGGGCACGGCGGGCCGCGTTGGCGCGGTTGGCCGACAACTCCCAGTTACTGAAGCCGCCGGTACCGGCGTACTGCTTGGCATCGGTGTGGCCGCTGACGCTGATCTTGTTCGGCACCGCCTTGATGGTATCGGCCATGGCCAGCAGGATATCTTCGAAGTAAGGCTTCAGGCGCGCACTGCCGGAGTCGAACATCGGCCGGTTTTCCGCATCCATGATCTGGATACGCAAGCCATCCGGAGTGATCTCGAACTTGATCTGGTCCTTGAATTTCTGCAGTTCAGGGCTCTCATCAACCTTTTTATGCAGCTCCTGCATCAGCAATTCCAGGCGCTCTTTCTCCACCTGCTCGGCCATGCTCTCGACCTGGTCGGTGTCGACCTTGACCTTGTCCGGCTGTGGCTCGGATTTGACTTCCGGGTTGAGGGTCTTGTCCGGTGCCAGCACCGGCGAACCGCCCAGGTCGATGATGTAGGGCGTACCGCTCTCGGAGAAGCCGATCGGGTCCTTGAAATAGCCGGCGATGGCGATCTTCTGTTCCGGGGTCGCGGTGGACAGCAGCCACAGCACCAGGAAGAACGCCATCATCGCCGTCGCGAAGTCGGCGAAGGCGATTTTCCAGGCGCCGCCGTGATGCCCACCGGCAAAGCGCTTGACGCGCTTGATTATGATCGGCTGATTGTTTTCCATGACTCAGCGACCGCGAACCGCTTGTTCCAGCTCGGCGAAGCTGGGACGGTGCTTCGGATACAGGACCTTGCGCCCGAACTCCACCGCCAGCGACGGCGGCATGCCGGAAGCCGAGGCCACCAGGGAAGCCTTGATCGCTTCGTAGATGTTCAGCTCTTCCTTGGCGTCGTGGGTCAGGGAAGTCGCCAAGGGGCCGAAGAAACCATAGGCGGCGAGAATACCGAAGAAGGTACCCACCAGTGCCGCGCCTACGTGCAGGCCGATGGACTTCTGGTCGCCCTCACCGAGGGAGGCCATGGTCACCACGATCCCCAGTACCGCCGCGACGATACCGAAGCCGGGCATGGCATCGGCGACGCCGGTCACGGCATGGGCCGGATGCTCGAGTTCTTCCTTCATGGAGAACAGCTCCATGTCGAACAGCCCTTCGAGTTCATGGGGCGCCATGTTGCCGGAAGACATGATCCGCAAGTAGTCGCAGATGTACGCGGTCATGCGCTCGTCTTTGAGCACCGCCGGATACTTGGCGAAGATCGGGCTGGCGGCGGCGTCTTCGATATCACCTTCAATCGCCATCATGCCTTCGCGACGGCTCTTGTTGAGGATCTCGTAGATCAGCCCCAGGACCTCGAGGTAGAAGGTGTGGGTAAAACGCGAACTGAACATGCTCAAGGATTTCTTGACCACGTGCATCGTCATGTAGCCCGGGTTGGCCTGCAGGAACGCACCGAAGGCCGCACCGCCGATGATCATCACCTCGAAGGGTTGGATCAGCGCGGCAATCTTGCCGTGGGAAAGCACGTACCCGCCGAGCACGCTCGCGAATACGACGATGATGCCGATAATTTTAGCCATAGGTAGAGAGCACTTACTGAGTCGGGTTCAAGGTCATATTCGGAAGTTAATAAATCTCTTCTTCTCCTTATCGGCGAATCTGCGCCAGACTATAGCCAGTTCAGGCGAAAAGCCAGAAAACCGGCCATGTGCCAGCTTGCACGGTCGATTGCGCGGCGCCTGCCCAGCCCATTACGGGCCTGTTAACAGTGATGATGATCGCGCTCGAATATGGCTAACGAAACGACTGTCTCCACACAAAAACCCAACACGTTGCAGGGCTGGGTCAAGCTGCTGCAAGCCGTGCGCTTGCCCGTCCCCCAGGACAGTCACGACCGGGTCTGCCGCGCCATCCGCGACAATCGCAGCTCATTGCGCGATATCGCCGAGCTTATGCAGGACAGCCCGGCCCTGGCGCTGAGTGTGATCTGCGAGGCCAACCAGCACACCCATGGCAGCATGACCGAGCCTGCGGAAAACCTTGAGGTGGCGATCAATCGCCTGGGCCTGAAACGCACCGAGGAGCTGCTGGCGCGCCTGCCGGCCAAGGCACCGGAAGAGATTCCCATCGCCTTGCGTCAGCTCCAACTGATCAGCCAGCACGCCAGCCAACAGGCCAACGGCCTGTTCGCCGCGCGCCTGGCGCGGCTCTGGCAGGACATCCATTGGGGCAGCCTGTTGTTTCTCTCGCCCCTCTGGCCATTGGCCCTGACGCATCCCAACCTGCTCGAAGACTGGGAGCTGCGGGTGATTCACAAGAATGAATCGGCCGCGGCCGTCGAACAGGAACTGTTCGGCGTACGCCTGCTCGACCTGTGCCAGGCAATGGCTGATATCTGGCGCCTGCCGAACTGGGTGACCCAGGGCTATCATCTGCTGAAAACCGAATTGCGTACCCTGGCCAGGGCGCTGCACATCGCCCGTGACAGCGAGCACCGCCTGCACCAGCAACAGCAGCTCGACGCCGATCCGGAGCTGCGTCGCTGGCTGAACCAACCCGCCAATACAGTGCTGCTGGCCAACGGCCTGGCCCTTTCGGCGCAACAGGCCTGGGACAGTCCGCACCATCTGCGCTGGCAATACCTGACCAGCCTGTACCTGCAACAGCCCATGGATGAGTTGCAGCAACAACTGCACCAGCAGGCGGCACAAAGCGCCAACCAGCACAGCATGCCGGATCTCTGGCACCCGGCCGAAGCCCTGATCTGGCGCGGCAGCATGCGCCGCGTCCACAGCGGCCTGCTACCGGCAGTGGATCCTTCGCCCGAAGCCCTGGCCCTCTGGCGCAAACATTGTGCCGAACTGCTCGCCGAACCCAGCCGGTTCACCAATGCCATGCACCTGACCGGCATCGCCCGCGACGCCCTGAGCACCTGCGGCATGCGCCGGGTGATGATCCTGATGGCCGACCGGACCCAGAGCACCCTGCGGGTGCACCAGATCGCCGGGTTGGCGAAAGAGTCAGCCAGCCTGGTGCTGCAGGTCAGCTCGAGCCCGGTCCTGCAACGACTGCTGAGCCAGCCGGCGCAGATTCGCCTGACCCCGGCCAACAACGCCCAGTTCTCCGCCCTGCTGCCCGGTAACCTGCGGGCACAGTTTCCCGGCGAACACATGCTGCTGCGCTCCCTGAGCAATAATGGCCGGGTGATCATGCTGGTGGTGGCCGACCAGGGCGGCGGGCCCTTCTCGGAAATGACCGTGCAGGCCTTCGGCAAAACCGCACAGTGCATCGAGAAGGCGCTGCACGCCTTTACCAACCGTGGCGCCTGACGCTGCGTTACAATCTTCCCTTTTTTGCGCCCTGGAGACCTCACATGCCTGACTTCTCTGGCTTGCCGTTGGTGATCGAGCCCGGCGACCTGCTGCCCCGCCTCGACGTCCCCGAGCTGATCCTGGTGGACCTGACCAGCAGCGCCCGTTATGCCAGCGGGCATATTCCCGGTGCCCGTTTCGTCGATCCCAAGCGCACCCAACTGGGCCAGCCACCGGCCCCCGGCCTGATGCCGCCGCAGGCACTGCTCGAAGCGCTGTTCGGCGAACTGGGGCATAACCCGAACGCGGTCTACGTGGTCTATGACGACGAAGGCGGCGGCTGGGCCGGACGCTTTATCTGGCTGCTGGACGTGATCGGTCACAGCCGTTACCACTATCTGGATGGCGGCCTGCACGCCTGGCTGGGCGAAGGCCTGCCCGTCGACAGCGACATCCCCGCGAGCGTCGGCGGCCCCGTCACCCTGACCCTGCACGACGAACCCACCGCCACCCGCGACTACCTGCAAAGCCGCCTCGGTGCCGCCGACCTGGCCATCTGGGACGCCCGCGGCCCGCTGGAATACAGCGGCGAGAAAGTCCTCGCGGCCAAGGGTGGGCACATCCCCGGCGCGGTGAACTTCGAATGGACCGCCGGCATGGACAAGGAGCGCCAGTTGCGCATCCGCCGCGACATGCCGCAGATCCTCACCGACCTGGGCATCACCCCGGACAAGGAAGTGATCACCCACTGCCAGACCCACCATCGCTCTGGCTTTACCTACCTGGTCGCCAAGTCGCTCGGTTACCCGCGCGTCAAAGGTTATGCCGGCTCCTGGGGCGAATGGGGCAACCACCCCGACACCCCCGTAGAGATTTGAAATTTCCAAGGATTCTTGATGAAAAAGCGTTTGTTCATCCTCAGCCAGTACCTGCTGCCCCATCACCTGCTGTCGCGCCTGGCCGGCTGCATCGCCGAATGCCGCGTGCGCTGGTTCAAGAACGCCTTTACCGCCTGGTTCGCCAAGCGCTATCAGGTGGACATGTCCCAGGCGCTGGTCGAGGACCTGACCGCCTACGAGCACTTCAATGCTTTCTTCACCCGCGCCTTGAAAGACGGCGCCCGTCCATTGGATGAAACCCCGGGGGCGATTCTCTGCCCGGCGGACGGTGCGGTCAGCCAGCTCGGTCCGATCGAACACGGCCGGGTGTTCCAGGCCAAGGGCCACAGCTACAGCGTGCTGGAACTGCTCGGTGGCGACGCGGCCGCCGCCGCACCGTTCATGGGCGGCGACTTCGCCACCATCTATCTGTCACCGAAGGACTACCACCGGGTGCATATGCCCCTGGCCGGCACCCTGCGGGAAATGGTCTACGTGCCAGGCCGGATTTTCTCGGTCAACCAGACCACGGCGGAAAACGTCCCGGAGCTGTTCGCCCGTAATGAACGTGTGGTCTGCCTGTTCGATACCGAGCGCGGACCGATGGCCGTGGTCCTGGTCGGTGCGATGATCGTCGCCTCGATCGAAACCGTCTGGGCCGGCTTGGTCACACCGCCCAAGCGCGAACTGAAAACCGTGCGCTACGACGAAGCCGCGCGCCAGCCCATTCATCTGGAAAAAGGCGCCGAGCTGGGCCGTTTCAAACTGGGCTCCACCGCCATCGTGCTGTTCGGGCCACAGCAGGTACAATGGACTGAAGGGCTGGTCGCGGGCTCGCCCGTGCGCATGGGCCAAGGCCTCGGCGCTCCCATCCAGGCCTGATGTACACTGGATCCTTACGGCTTGCGAGCTGCCTTCGCAAGCCCGAAAGACCAGGGCAGGGACAGCGGGTCACAGTCGGATTGGACCGGTAAGGCTGCAAATGTCCCGCGGCCCTGCTAGAGGTGTGGCATTATTTTGCCATCGTTTTTTTGTCATCCTGGCCTGTAGTGGGCCCGGGTTGTTTCGCTGCCGGAGCTGGACCGCTACATGAGCAATCCGAGTCCCCATCTGTTGTTGCGCGCACCGACGCCTACGCAGTTGAGCCTGTCTTTCTGCGATGCGACACCGCGCGACCTCAAGCGCTGGATCGCCGGCCTGCCGAAAGCCAATCTCGGGGAAACCGCTCGCCTGCTGTATCAGGGCCTGGGCGAACTCAACCTGTTGCTCACCCCCAGCGAAAACCGCCTGCAGCTGCTGGAACTGCTGCGCCCCGAGGTGTACTACGTCTGCAAGCACTTGGAACGACACTTTCTCAACCAGTCCATCGTCCTCGACGAACGCCCGAGAAAAGTCGCCAATCTCTGCCAGGCCCTGCAAAACCACCTGGCCATCGGCTACAAACAGATCGCCATGCGCGTGGCCTCAAAGGGTGGCAAGGACCGCACCCTGCTGACCACCGCCCTGCAACGGGCGCTGCATTGCCTCAACGGCCCGCTGGTGCGCGCCAGCCAACTCTATTGCCCGGTACCGGAAGGCCTCTGGTTCGAGGTGCACCAGCTCTATCAGGTGGCCCTTGCCCATCAAGTGCAAAACACGCCGGTGTTCGACGAACAGGCCAGTCAGCCGCTGCCCCTGAGCGTCGAGAATACCTATATTGTCGCCCTGCTGCTGGGGTGCGCGCGCAGTAACCAGATGCGCCAGAACAACATTGCCCGGCTGGCAGAGGTGCTCGAACCCTGGAGCGCCCAGGTCCGGCTGCAAGGTGCCGAGCAGGCGTCCAGCCTGTTCTCCGTCGCCCCCGGAAGCGACGCGCCGCCACGCTACACGTCGCTGTTCGCGGTCGAGCAACTGCCGAACCTGATCGGCATCGACACGCTGCCCCTGGTCGAGGCCATCAAGGACTACCTCGCGCTGCCCGCCGACCTGCGCGGCCAATCGCGCCTGCAAGTCCCCAGCGGTTTGAGCCTCGACGTACTGCAACACCTCAGCGCCGCCTGGGGCGAAGCCGCCGAACGGACCTTCCAGCGCACCCCGGGCCAGGGCACCGTGACCCTGTGTGTCGGCATGAGCGCGCTGCACTTTTACCTCGGCGGCCAGCGCTCCTTCAGCGATATCCTCAAGATCCCGACGGCCAGCAAGGCCGCGCAATTCACCGTGCAGTTGTCCAACAGCGCGGAAAAGGATGCCTGGAACCACGCCTTCGACGCCCAGCGCGCCGGCAGCGCCGACACCCTGCTGCCTTACGAGGAAATCCAGTATCACGTCAGTGATGCCGACAGCAGCCAGGCCGCTTTCAATAGCGCCGAAGATTTCCCGACCCATGGCCTGCAGATCATCAACCACAGCCCCGGCGGCTACTGCCTGGCCTGGCCCAAGGAAGTACCCGCGCAATTGCAGGCAGGGGAAATGGTCGGGGTCCAGGACCCCTCAAGCCAGGGCTGGAGTGTCGCCGTGGTGCGCTGGATCCGCCAGGTGCGCAGCGGCGGCACGCAGATGGGCATCGAGCTGGTGGCGCCCCATGCCCAGCCTTGCGGCCTGCAACTGTTGCGCGGCGGCGAAGGCCACAGTCAGTACCTGCGGGCCCTGCTATTGCCGGAAATCAGCGCCATCGGCGTACCGGCCACGCTGCTGGCACCACGCCTGCCGTTCCAGGAAGGACACAAGGTGATCATCAACAGCAACGGTGAAGAACGCCGGGCCGGGCTGAACAAGCGTCTGGCCAGCACCGGCAGCTTCAATCAGTTCGAGTACCGCCTGCTCGAACAACCGGTGACACCCAAGACCGATCCGAGTGCCGGTGGCCTGGGCGTTGCCGAAGACGACTTCGGCTCGCTGTGGAAAATCCTGTAGCCGGCTTCAGCGATCCCGCACGCCCAGCAGATACAACACCCCATCCAAGCCCAGTGTCGAGATCGCCTGTTTGGCCGAATGCCTGACCAGCGGCTTGGCGCGGAACGCCACGCCCAATCCGGCAATCGCCAGCATCGGCAGGTCATTGGCGCCGTCACCGACCGCAATGGTCTGCTCCAGGCTCAGGCCTTCCTTCTCGGCCAGCTCACGCAGCAGATCGGCCTTGCGCTGGGCATCGACAATCGGCTCGATGGCCACGCCCGTGCATTTGCCGTCCACCACTTCCAGTTCGTTGGCGAAGACATAATCGATACCCAACTTCGCCTGCAATTGCTTGGCGAAATAGGTGAAGCCCCCCGACAGGATTGCAGTCTTGTAGCCCAGGCGCTTCAACTCGGCGAACAGCACTTCGGCGCCTTCGGTCAGGCGCAGCGAGGCGCCGATGGCGTCCAGCACACTGACGTCGAGGCCCTTGAGCAGCGCCAGGCGCTCCTTGAAGCTGGCGCGAAAATCCAGCTCGCCGGCCATGGCCCGCTCGGTGATGGCCGAGACCAGTTCGCCCACGCCGGCCGCCTTGGCCAGTTCGTCGATCACTTCGGCCTCGATCAGGGTCGAGTCCATGTCGAACACCGCCAGGCGACGGTGGCGACGGAACAGCGAGTCTTCCTGGAGGGCGATATCGGCATTCAGCTCCTGGGCCGCGTTCAGGAACTCGCGGCGCAAGGCCTGCGGATCGGTCAATTCGCCGTTCAGAGAGACTTCGAAGCAGCTCTTGCTCAGGGCCGACGGGGCGGCGGACGGCGTGTGCGCCGACAAACGGTCGATCCGCTCGACTTCCAGACCGTGGCGCGCCGTGATCGCAATCACCCGCTGCAACTGCTCGGCGGTGACCTGGCGGCTCATCAGGGTCGCGACATGGCGCTTGCCGCCCGATGTCGCCAGCCAGTCCTGATGCTCAGCCTCGGAAAACCGACTGAAACGCACCTGCTGCGCGCGCCCGGGAAGGCTGGCCTCAATGTCCAGGTGTATCGACGCGGCCCGCGCGGCGTCCGCAAACTCGACCAGGATGCCGAACGCCAGACTGCCGTGGATAGCCGCCTGGCGGATATCGAGAATGTTCACAGCACCTTGTGCCAGCACGCCAGTAATGGCTGCGGTCAGACCCGGACGGTCCTCTCCGGTGATGCTGATCAGGACGATTTCGCGCAAAGCGCACCCCCGCTCGTTAAAAAAAACGCATTCTACCCACTTTCACTGACCATCGGGCACAGCCAGCGCTTTGCCGGTCTAGGGCCTCTCGCTATACTGCGCGTCAACTTCACGGACAAAAGAGCCGAGCTCAGTGAACCGGCCCACGCCAGTCAAAACCGATAACTTCTTCCTGCTGATCTTCCGGGCCTTGCGTCACCGCCGTGTACCGCTCGCCTTGCGCATCGCCAGCCACAACGTGATCCTCGTCGCGCTGGCGCTGGTCATCTACGCCTGCGTGATGGGATTGCAGTTCAAGGAAGCCATGCACCAGCAGGCCGATGCCCTCGGCCAGAGCCTGACCACCCAGACAGCCACCTCTGCCACGGAACTGCTGGTGTCCAACGACATCCTCAGCCTCAACGTGCTGCTGAACAACCTGACGAAGAACCCGCTGGTGGCCCACGCGGCCATCTACAGCGTGGATAACCGCATCCTCGCCGAAGCCGGCCAGCGTCCGAAAAACGGCCTGCTGGGTGAAGCCGAAGGGTTGTACCAGACCAAGATCACCTTCCAGGACGTGACCGCCGGGCATCTGCGCATCAGCCTGGACATGGCGCAATTCCAACAGCCGATGACCATCAGCCTGCAAAGCATGGGCATTCTCAGTGCGATCCTGCTGGCCCTGGCCCTGGCCTTGAGCCTGCGCCTGGGCCGGCATATCTCCACGCCGCTGCTGCAATTGCGGGTCTGGCTGCGGGACATGGACGAACACACCCCGGCGACCCAGCGCCAGGATGAAATCGGCGATCTCGCGCGCCAGTTGCATTCGCGCTTCGCCCCGGTCAAACCGGAGCCCGAGCCGGAGCCGGAAATCGACTACGACGAGAATGACTACGTCGAGGAAGAAGAGGACGTCGAGCCGGAGTTCCAGGTCCGCAACCTGCGCGACCCGAGCTTCGACGAGACCGCGGCGGCGCCGACACCCAAGCCGGCTCCGCGGCATATTGTCAGCAACGTGGAAGACGAACTGGACGACGACGAAGACCCGTTCGCCGACCTGCGGGAAAGCCCACGGCCCGAGAGCGGCGCGGCAGTGAAGCCACAGCCGGTCGTGCCGAGCCAGCCACAGCACAGCGCGGTGCTGGCGGTACAGCTGGGTGCCCAGGACCAGTTGCGGCGCCTGCCGCGCGCGCGCCTGACGGAACTGTTGGACCGTTACCGCGATTGCCTGGACCAGGCCGCCTCGTTGTATGAGAGCGATCTGCACACGCTGAACGACGGCAGCACCCTGATGCTCTTCCACACCGAAGACAGCGGTGATGACTACCTGACCAACGCCATCTGCTGTGGCGAGCTGCTCCGGGCCCTGGGCCATCAGTTGCAGATCGAGGTGGCCGACAGTGGCATTACCTTGCAACTGCAGCTGGGTCTTACGTTGGGCGATGAGTTGTTCGGCCTGAGCCAGATCGACCTGCTGCTGACGGAAACCGCCCAGGACGCCCTGGCGCTGTCGCAACACAGCCGCAACCTGCTGCTGGTGGAACGACGCATCAGCGATGACCCGCTGATTCGCCAGCGTGCGCGTATTCGGCCGATTGTCAGCCCCGAGGGTGCCTGCTGCGTGGAACGCTTGATGGAGCCGTATCCGTCGATGCTGGAACGGCAACTGGCGCGAATGCACGAGACGCGGGCCAAGACGCAGTGAAAAAACTTGAATCACTCCTGGATTCAAGCGCTGTTGCTCCACTGCTCAAAAATGAGTAGTCTGAGCGCACGACTCAACCTCTGGCGGGCCGATTAAGTTCAGCCTCAGCCTCAGGTGAAAAAACCGGCCCAATAGCCGGTTTTTTCGTTTTCAAGGATCTGAATTTGTGCGTACCGCTTTTTTCGTAGACGGGTACAACCTCTACTACGGAGCTCTTCACGGCTCGCCCTATAAGTGGCTGGACCTGCCGGCCATCCTCTCCCACATTCTGCAGGCTCAGAACCCGGCCTGTGAAACGGCGTCGGTTCATTACTATACCTCTCCTGTCATTGCTCGACTGGCAACCCGTGGCCAGGCATCCAATGACGCTCAAAGCCGCTATATCCGAGCACTGCAAACAAAAGGGGTCACGGTCGTACTCGGTAATCATCGCCTTGCCAGAGGGTTCGCCCCCAGATTCGTCAAAGGACAAAAAGCGTCACGCTCCGACCAAGTGGCTATCTGGCAGCTTGAGGAAAAAGAGACGGATGTGAACCTGGCACTGGGCATGTATCGAGCGGCCTGCCAAGCAGAGCCGCTACAAATCGGACAAATCGTTCTAGTGTCAGGAGATACCGATCTCGCGCCAGCGTTAGCCGCCATCAGAACAGATTTTGCACAGCTCGCGCTGGGAGTGATCGTGCCCCACAGGAGCGAGAATGGTGAGTTGGCCCGGGAAGCCCCCGGATCACTCAAACTCCATTCGCACTGGATACGCCGATCTATAAGCGATACTGAATTAGCGGCTTGTCAGCTACCGCCAAAAGTCCCGCTACCAAAGAAACCCGCCATCATCAAACCGGACTACTGGTAGCGAGGGCGGCTGGCACTGACAGCCAGGCGCGGAGGCTCTGACCAAGTGTCGAATCAGAAGCGAAACACTTCCATATCCGTACGAATCGGCGAAGCCATCGGGATCTTCGGCTTCTCGGGGCCGGCCTGTTTGGCCGGTGCCGGGGCCGCAGCCTTGCGGTTTTCAACCAGCGGCGCTTGATTGGCCAATGGCTTGAGCGCCACGCTCAGTTGCTCGGCCAGACGCTGCAACAGCTCGCCCTGGGCCTGGACCTGTGCCGCCGAGGTGCCGGTGTGCTGCTGTTCCAAGTGGACGATGCGGTTATCCCGTACCTGCCCACGACGGTCGAGCAAACGCCACTGCGCGTCGAGAATCGCCGGTTGATGGGTGCCGGAATCCAGTCGGGTAATCGACAACAACACCTGCACATCCGGGGTGCTCCCGGCAATCGCCGGGGCCAGGACCACACGCTGGCTGTCCAGGCGCCAGGCCAACTGACGAACCAGCAACTGATTGATATCGGACGACAGGCTGCCGGCCCAGCGACCGTCGGTCGCCGCGGTCAGGCTGCCATCAGGTTGGCGCTGCAGCAGGGTTTCGCGTTGCAGGTAATCGGCCAGGGAAATCGGCCCGAGCACCACCGACATCCCCGAGCTCTGCTGAGGCTGGCCCGGCGTGCCGCTGTCCAGCTGATACAAGGACACCGGCTGGTGCACACTGCAACCGGCCAGGCCGAGCAGGCCCGTCAGCAGCAGAATAAAAGGAAGGCGCAGAACAGTCATCATCCCATCCAGGTGGCCGCCATAAGGCCCTGCCACAGTCTGATCCAAAAAATCGTTCGGGCACGCCGCCACGCGGGTGCCGCAAGAGGCGCATATCATCCGTGAATATGCGCCGTGACTCCAGTGCCGCGGTAGCGATCTTCCTGCTAAAACGCTGAACGAACGCTCTAAACCGCTTTAACTGATACCTTCAACCAATAAGGCGTCAACCCGCTGGAAGCCCCGTGGCAGCTTGTTGCCACGCCGGCCACGCTCGCCCTTGTAGTGCTCCAGGTCATCGGCCTTGAGCGACAAGGTACGCTTGCCCGCCTGCAACACCAGGGTCGCACCGTCCGGGATCACCGCCAGGTCAGTGACGTATTCCTCGCGGCTGGCCACGCGCTCACCGGGAATGCCGATGATCTTGTTGCCCTTGCCCTTGCCCAGTTGCGGCAGGTCGCTGACCTTGAAGATCAACAGCCGGCCCTCGGTGGTCACCGCCGCCAGCCAGTTCTGCTCACGGTCGGCCACCGACTTGGGTGGCATCACCTTGGAGCCGTTGGGCAGACTCAGTAGGGTCTTGCCCGCCTTGTTCTTGGCCTGCAGGTCTTCACCCTTGACCACGAAACCATACCCGGCGTCGGAAGCGATGACATACAAGGCCTCGTCTTCAGGCAGCAGCACGCACTCGAAGCTGGCGCCCGGCGGCGGCGTCAGACGACCAGTCAGCGGCTCGCCCTGGCCACGGGCCGAAGGCAAGGTATGGGCCGCCACCGAGTAGCTGCGCCCGGTGGAGTCGATAAACACCGCGAACTGGTTGGAGCGCCCCGCCGCCGAGGTCTTGAAGCCATCACCGGCCTTGTAGGAAAGGCCCGTGGCATCAATATCATGGCCTTTTGCACAGCGAACCCAACCTTTTTCCGACAAAACGACCGTTACCGGCTCAGTCGGCATCAGCTCGTTTTCCGACAGGGCCTTGGCTTCGCTACGGGCAACAATCGGCGAACGACGGTCGTCGCCGTAGGTTTGCGCATCGGCCACCAGTTCAGTGCGGACCAGCTTCTTCAACTTGGCTTCGCTGGCCAGCAGCGCTTGCAGCTTGGCCTGTTCCTTGAGCAGCTCATCCTGCTCGTTGCGCAACTTCATCTCTTCCAGGCGCGCCAGCTGACGCAAGCGGGTGTCGAGGATGTAGTCGGCCTGGATCTCGCTGAGGTCGAAACGCGCGATCAACTCGGCCCGCGGGTGTTCCGCGGTGCGGATGATATGAATCACTTCATCCAGGTTGAGGTAGGCGATCAGCAAGCCGTCCAACAGGTGCAGGCGCTTCTCGACCTTGTCCAGGCGGAACTTCAGGCGCCGGCGCACGGTGTTGACGCGGAACGACAACCACTCCACCAGCAAGGCGCGCAGGTTCTTCAACTGCGGCTTGCCGTCGAGGCCGATGATGTTGATGTTGACCCGGTAGCTGGACTCAAGATCAGTGGTGGCGAACAGATGCTGCATCAGTTCGTCGAGGTCGATGCGGTTCGAGCGCGGGATGATCACGATCCGGCACGGGTGCTCGTGGTCGGATTCATCCCGCAGGTCGGCGACCATCGGCAGCTTCTTGGCCTGCATCTGCGCGGCGATCTGCTCCAGCACCTTGGCCCCGGAGACCTGGTGCGGCAGGGCATGCACGACGATATCGCCGTCTTCGATGCGATAGACCGCGCGCATGCGCACCGAGCCACGCCCGGTTTCGTAGATTTTCAGCAGGTCGGCTTGCGGGGTGATGATTTCCGCTTCGGTCGGGTAATCCGGGCCAGGGATGAACTTGCACAGGTCCTCGACGCTGGCGCTGGGCTCATCGAGCAGATGCACACAGGCATTGGCGACTTCCCGCAGGTTGTGCGGCGGCACGTCGGTGGCCATGCCCACGGCGATACCAGTGGTGCCGTTGAGCAGGATATTCGGCAAACGCGCCGGCAACACCGCCGGTTCGTCGAGGGTACCGTCGAAGTTCGGCACCCAGTCCGCGGTGCCCTGGCCCAGTTCGCTGAGCAGCACTTCGGAGTAACGCGACAAGCGCGATTCGGTGTAGCGCATGGCCGCGAAGGACTTCGGATCGTCCGGCGCCCCCCAGTTACCCTGGCCGTCCACCAGGGTATAGCGGTAGCTGAACGGCTGGGCCATCAGCACCATGGCTTCGTAGCAGGCCGAGTCGCCGTGGGGGTGGAACTTGCCGAGCACGTCACCGACGGTACGCGCGGACTTCTTGTGCTTGGCGTCGGCATCCAGCCCCAGCTCACTCATGGCGTAGACGATACGCCGCTGTACCGGCTTCAGACCGTCGCCGATATGGGGCAGCGCACGGTCCATGATCACGTACATGGAGTAGTTGAGGTAGGCCTGTTCGGTGAAGTCAGCCAATGACCGGCGTTCTACGCCATCCAGGCTGAGATCAAGGGAGTCGCTCATGCGGGCCTCATCAGTTCGTTGTCTGGCGCGGCGGCGATAGCGCCGCGCTGGTGAATTCGGGGGTGTTCAACAGGCGCGGGCCCGGCAGCCGTGGTTCGCCGCCGGGACAGCCGCGCATCAGGTCAGGACCTCGGCCAGGTCGCCCTTGGATTCCAGCCAGGTCTTGCGGTCGCCGGCACGTTTCTTCGCCAGCAGCATGTCCATCATTTCCGAAGTGGCTTCGAAATCGTCCAGGGTCAACTGCACCAGGCGCCGGGTATTCGGATCCATGGTGGTTTCCCGCAGTTGCGGCGGGTTCATCTCACCCAGGCCCTTGAATCGGGTGACCTGGGGTTTGCCGCGCTTCTTCTCCGCCACCAGGCGATCGAGAATGCCATCGCGCTCGCCTTCGTCGAGGGCGTAGTAGATTTCCTTGCCCAGGTCGATACGGTACAGCGGCGGCATCGCCACATAGACGTGTCCGGCATCCACCAACGGGCGGAAATGCTGGACGAACAGGGCGCAGAGCAGGGTCGCGATGTGCAGGCCGTCGGAGTCGGCGTCGGCGAGGATGCAGATCTTGCCGTAGCGCAGCTGGCTGATGTCCGCCGCGCCCGGATCGACACCGATGGCCACGGCGATGTTGTGCACTTCCTGGCTGGCGAGCACTTCGCTGCCGTCGACTTCCCAGGTATTGAGGATCTTCCCGCGCAACGGCAGGATCGCCTGGAACTCCTTGTCCCGCGCCTGCTTGGCCGAACCGCCGGCGGAATCACCTTCCACCAGGAACAGCTCGGCACGCATCGGGTCCTGCCCGGCACAGTCGGCCAGCTTGCCCGGCAGCGCCGGCCCTTGGGTAACGCGTTTGCGCTCGACCTTCTTGCTCGCCTTCAGGCGCCGGCCGGCGTTGTTGATCGCCAGTTCCGCCAGTTGCATGCCCAGCTCGGGGTTGGCGTTGAGCCACAGGCTGAAGGCGTCCTTGACCACCCCGGAAACGAAGGCGGCGGCTTCGCGGGACGACAGGCGCTCCTTGGTCTGGCCGGAGAACTGCGGCTCCTGCATCTTCATCGACAGGACAAAGGCAATCCGTTCCCAGACGTCTTCCGGCGCCAACTTCACGCCGCGCGGCAGCAGGCTGCGGAATTCGCAGAACTCGCGCATGGCATCGAGCAGGCCCTGGCGCAAACCGTTGACGTGGGTGCCGCCCTGGGCGGTGGGGATCAGGTTGACGTAGCTTTCCTGGACGCTGTCGCCGCCTTCCGGCAACCACAGCAAGGCCCAGTCCACCGCTTCCTTGTTACCGGCGAGGCTGCCGCAGAAAGGTTCGTCCGGCAGGCGCTCGAATTCACTGACCGCATCCACCAGATAGGAACGCAGGCCATCTTCGTAATGCCATTCGACCTTCTCGCCGGTGGCCTTGTCCTCGAAGCTGACCAGCAGCCCCGGGCACAGTACCGCCTTGGCCTTGAGCACGTGCTTGAGGCGGCTGACGGAAAATTTCGGCGAATCGAAATACTTCGGGTCCGGCGCAAAGTACACGCTGGTGCCGGTGTTGCGCTTGCCGACGGTGCCGACCACTTCCAGCTCGGTGGCCTTGTAGCCATCGGCGAAGGTCATCTGGTATTCGTTGCCGTCGCGCTTGACCCGGACCCGCACCTGGGTCGACAAAGCGTTGACCACGGAAATCCCCACGCCGTGCAGGCCGCCGGAGAACTGGTAGTTCTTGTTGGAGAACTTGCCGCCGGCGTGGAGCTTGGTGAGGATCAGCTCGACGCCCGACACCCCCTCTTCCGGATGAATGTCCACCGGCATGCCGCGACCGTCGTCGGAGACTTCCAGGGAGTGGTCGGCGTGCAGGATCACCTGTACCGATTTCGCATGCCCGGCCAAGGCTTCGTCGACACTGTTGTCGATGACTTCCTGGGCAAGGTGGTTCGGCCGACTGGTGTCGGTGTACATGCCCGGGCGTTTGCGCACCGGGTCGAGGCCCGAGAGGACTTCGATGGCGTCTGCGTTATAAGAGCTAGCGCTGGGAGTGGCCATGGGGTCTCGTCGTCAGTCGTCTATGAATAGGGGTCATTCTCGGGCTCCGCGCCTCAGGGCATCAGAGCTGCGAGAAATCGATCGCCTGGTATGTATCGGCACCGATGCCGGCAAAGCTGAGCAAGGCCGGCAATTGTTCGGCAAAGCCCTGGAAACTATGATCGCCGCCGGCCTGGATACGCAAGGCACAGGCCCGGTAATACTGCTGGGCGGCGCGATAGTCCAGGGTTTCGTCGGCGGTCTGCAGCCAGACCTGGAAACGTTGCGGGTCCCGGGGCGCCGGGACTTCCAGCTCGGCCAGGGCCGTCACGTGATCGAGGGTCAGGTCCCAGGTTTCGCCACTGTAGAGGTTCTGCTGGGGACCGAGGAAACCGTCGAACATCCGGTGCGGCGCCACCGCCGGGTTGACCAGCAACGCCTTCAGCCCATGGCGCTCGGCCAGGCACGTCGCATAGTAGCCGCCGAGCGAGCTGCCGACCAGCAGTGGACGACCGAGTTCGGCAATCGCCGCTTCCAGCTGCGGTATCGCCTGGCGCGGATGATGATGCAGGGCCGGTACCCGCAGCTGCGCTTCCAGGCCCAGGCGCTCCATCAGTTGGATCAACTGAGTGGCCTTCTTCGACAGCGGAGAGCTGTTGAAACCGTGGATATACAGGATCGAACCGGACATGTGAGCGTTCTCCATTGGCAGGCTCCCGCACACAGGAGCCGGGCACCGCACAGGCAAAGACGCGCAGTTTAGCCTGACTCCGGCGCGCTGACTCGCCCTGAGACGTTTCCTACCCATTAAGAAGAAGTGATCAGTAGCCGGTGCCGCCGTAGTCGACCTCGAAATCGAAGCCGCGGACCCGGGAAATCGCCGTCTCCAGCCGTCCGTCCGAATGCAGGCGCAGCCAGCGATAGCCCGGTGACTTGTCGTCGACCTTGAAATCCTCGCTACCCGGCGCGAACTGCACGCAGGTAGAAGGCGACGCCAGCAGGCGTACGCCGTTGCGCTCGCGGTCCAGTTCCTGGTGGATATGCCCCCAGAGCAGCGCGCGAACCTGGGGAAAGCGGTCGAGCACGGCGAACAGTGCCTCCGGATTGCGCAAGCCAATGGGCTCCATCCAGGCACAATCGATGGAAATCGGATGATGGTGGAAACACACCAGGTGATGGCGCTGCGGCGCTTCGCTCAGGGCTTGCGCGAGCAACTGCAGCTGTTCGTCCTGCAGATAGCCGGGGACCGAGCCCGGTACGGCGGAATCCAGCAGGGTAATCCGCCAGTTGCCGATATCCACCACCGGCTCGAGCAGATCGCTGTGGTGAGCGGCCTCGGCCATTTCCCGCAACTCGTCGTGATTGCCGGGCAGCCAGCGCGCCGGCGCGTCGATCGCCTCGCTCAACTCACGGAACTGCCGATAGGACGCCACTGTACCGTCCTGGGACAGGTCACCCGTGGCCAGCAGCAGGTCGACAGCGGGCTGCTCCGCCAGCACGCAATCGATCACCCGTTGCAGGCTGTCCCGGGTATTCATGCCCAGCAACGTGCCGTCCGCCTCGGCAAACAGATGGCTGTCGGACAGTTGCACGAGCAACACGGCGTCCGCGGGGGTCGACTGAATGGATTCGCTCGGCAAGAGGCTCTCCTGCAAAATGCTGAGGGGTCGTTCTGCACGCTTCGCTCGGAAAGCGCGCCGCAGGCAATTATGGTCGGGGAATCGGCAAAGAGGAAATGGGTGAAACGGACACACTTCACATTTAACCGGATACAACCTAGCGAATCGCCTCGAACTCATGGCCGCAGGCCAGGCAATGACTCAGCCACTCCCCGAGAAACACATTGAGCTGGGCTTTTTCGTCCGGCTGGTGCATGGCCGAGTTCGGATACGGATAGATACTGCGAAAACGCCGGGCATGTTCGGCACTGATCACCTCGGCCATGCGCGCGTCGTGGTAGACCTGTACCTGCAACTGCGGCACCGGCAACCACGGCAGGCTGTGTTCCTGGCGCACCAGCAAGGTGGTGGTGTAGGGATTGTCCTGCAACACCTCCAGCGCCAGCACGCCGAGCATCTGCTCGCCCTGGGTCATGGCAATGCGCCGCGCGCGCTGCTGCTCGCGCATCTGCGGCAGCAACCGCATGAGGCGCGCATAGTTGGCCTCGCAGGCCGCTTGCAGCCCCACCAGGTCAACCCGATAACGTTCGCGCAACAGACTTACGACCATAGCCCCCTCACTTCAGCGCGGTTCAACGCCAGCCATTGCAAGGCAATGATCGACGCCGCGTTGGCAATTCGCCCATCGCGCACGGCTTGCAGGGCGTCTTCGAACGCCCAGACCGTGGCACGGATATCTTCATTTTCTTCCGGCAACCCGTACAGGCCGCCAGCCCCTTGGGTGTCGCAACGCCCCAGGTACAGATGCACCAATTCGTTGCTGCCCCCCGGCGACGGAAAGTACCGGGAGATCGGCCACAGGGCCGTCAGGTTCAGGTCAGCTTCCTCCTGTGCCTCGCGGTGGGCAACCTCTTCCGGTTGTTCGTCCTTGTCGATCAGACCGGCGACCAGCTCGATCATCCAGGGATTCTCGGCCTTGCCCATGGCGCCGACCCGGAACTGCTCCAGCAGCAGCACTTCATCGCGCCGGGCATCGTAGGGCAAGACACACACGGCATCGTGCCGGACAAAGACTTCGCGATTGATCGTATTGCCCATGCCGCCGTCAAACAGTTCATGGCGCAGGTGCAGGCGATCGAGCCGATAGAAGCCCTTGAAGCAGTTCTCCCGGAGGATGACCTCGACCGTGGTCGGGCTGGTCCTGGTGCTGTCCGTCATCATGTTCCCCATTGTGATAGCGGCGAGGCTTTCCCTCGACTTCGCGCCATCCTAACGCGCCGAAGTGCCATGATGCAGCCCTTTCCCCTCGCCGGGATAGACGGGCGCCCCTGAAACCTACTCTAATTAGCGTAGTGGCGAACCGAGTACGCCGCTGACAGTCGAAGCACGATCACTTGACCTTTCTTTCGCTGACGAAGGACACCCATGTCGTTTTTTAAAATCGCCGCGCTGACGCTCATCGCCCTGACCCTGGGCGCCTGCCAGAGCCTGTTCCAGCCAAGCCTGAAGACCCCGCTGAGCGTCAAGAGCGACGCTTCCGAACAGGTCAAGCCGGGCTGCAGCAATCCGGACTGCCCGCTGGTGAATATCAATACCGTGCATTTCCCCGATGAGCCGCAACTGGACGCAGCGGTGGAGCGGGCGTTGCTGCAGATGGGCCGGACCTCGCCCGAGGCGCCGCTGCCGACTTCGCTCAAGCTCTATCGGGAACAATTCCTCGCCACCGCCGAAAGCGGCCACAGCAGCTACTTGGAGGCCAAGGTACGTGAGCAGCATGACGGCTTGGTGATCGTCGAACTCGCCAGCTACCTGGACGATGGTGCCGAGCACGGCATGCCGGGGCGCGGCTTCCTCACCTGGTCGCGCCAGGATCACAAGGCCCTGAGCTTGCAGGACATGCTGCTGCCCGGCCAGGAAGAGACATTCTGGAAGCTGGCCAAGGTCGCCCATAACAACTGGCAGATCAACAACCGGCTGGACCAGGACTTCATTGCGTCCTGGCCCTTCCGGCAAACCCCGAACGTCACCCTGGCCAGCGACGGCGTGATCCTCAAGTACAACGTGACGACCATCGCCCCCTACGCCATGGGCCTGATCGAAATGAGCATTCCCTACCAGCGCCTCAACGGCGTGCTCAAGCCCGAGCTGTTCCCCGCCCGACGTTGAATGCACGACCGAGCAAGCCTTGCAGCAGCCCTGCCACCACCAGTGACGGCAGGGTTGCGCCCAGCTCCGGATGGAAATTGGCCAGCAGGTGGTAGGTCGACACACCGCCCAACCAGGCCAGCAGTGCCGGCCAGCGCAACAGCGACGAAGCCCCCTCGGCGCTACGACCGCGCAGGATGAAGTGATCCACCAGCACCACGCCGAACAGCGGCGCGAACACCGAGCCGATCAGCAACAGGAAGTTCTGGTATTGCGCCAAGGGTGCGAAGCAGGCGATGAGGGTGCAAAGCACACCGATGGCCAGGGCCAGGTGCTCAACCTTCCAGCGCAGCAGGATGCCGCTGGAGACCGCCGCCGAGTGGATATCTGCAAAGGCGTTTTCCGACTCGTCGAGCAGGATCAGCAACAGCGGGATCCCCAACCCGGCACCGGCCAGGGCCAGCAGCAAGGCATTGGTTTCACCGCTGGGAGCGAATGCCAGGGTGTAGGCCACGCCCAGGCTCATCAGCCAGAAGTTGCCGATCAGAAAGCCCAGCGCCGTGCCGCCGAACACGCTTTTCGCGCGCTTGCCGAAACGCGAGTAGTCGGCGATCAGCGGCAACCAGGACAGCGGCATGGCAATGGCGATATCGAAGCCCACGGCAAACGGCATCGAGCCATCACCGCCCTGCGCCCAAAGCGCCGCCAGGTCGGCCTTGGCGAAGAGGTTCCAGGTCAGCCACAGGCAGGCCGCCAGCAGCAGCCAGATGCCCCACTTGCGCAGGATCTTGCGCACGAAGGTCAGTGGACCGCTGACCGCCAGCAGGGTCGCCAGCGCGCCGAACACCAGGGTCCAGAGCAGCGGGTTGGCCAACAGGCTGCCCTCGCTGAACGCCCGGGCGCCCAACAGGCTCGCCGCATCGCGCATGACGATGATTTCGAACGCGCCCCAACCCACCAGTTGCAGCAGGTTGAGCAGCGCCGGCAGGCTGGCGCCGTACTGGCCGAGGCTGAGCTTCAGCGCGGCCATGGAGGCAAGGCCGGTGTCACTGCCGATCACGCCGACGGCGGCCAGCAGCAGGACGCCGACCACGGTGCCGAGTAGGATCGCCAGCAACGAATCGGACAGGCCCAGGCCCGGTGCCAGCAAGGCACCGGTTTGCAGGACCATCAGGCCGATGCCGAGGGAAAACCACAGGGAGAACAGATCGCGCGCGCCGAACACACGCTTGTCGGCGGGGACCGCGAGATCTGGGGAGTAGGTACTGCTGGGTGTGCTCAAGGGTGGTATCTCGGAGATAGGTGTTTTTATTGTGAATGCAGCGGCGCCCGTGCGGACGCCTTCGCGGGCAAGCCCTGCTCCTACAGTTTTGCGTCGAACACAGATTTGGCGCACGACACCGAACTGTAGGAGCAGGGCTTGCCCGCGAAGAGGCCCGCACGGGCGCCACTCATCCCGAATCAGATCAGACTTTCTGGTACAACTGGCTACCTTCACGCTTGAAGCGCTCCGCCTGCTCCGCCATGCCCTGCGCCGCCTCCACATCAACCGCTTCGATCCGCTGGTTGGCCGCGTATTCACGGACTTCCTGGGTAATCTTCATCGAGCAGAACTTCGGCCCGCACATCGAGCAGAAATGCGCGACCTTGGCCGAATCCTTCGGCAGGGTCTCGTCGTGGTAGGCCCGTGCGGTATCCGGGTCCAGGCCCAGGTTGAACTGGTCTTCCCAACGGAACTCGAAGCGCGCCTTGCTCAAGGCGTTGTCGCGGATCTGCGCGCCCGGGTGACCCTTGGCAAGGTCGGCGGCATGGGCGGCGATCTTGTAGGTGATGATCCCGGTCTTCACGTCATCCTTGTTCGGCAGGCCCAGGTGCTCCTTGGGCGTGACGTAGCAGAGCATGGCGCAACCGAACCAGCCGATCATCGCCGCACCGATACCGGAGGTGATGTGGTCGTAGCCCGGCGCAATGTCAGTGGTCAGCGGGCCAAGGGTGTAGAACGGCGCCTCGTCGCAGCACTCCAGCTGCTTGTCCATGTTCTCCTTGATCAACTGCATCGGCACATGCCCCGGGCCTTCGATCATGCACTGTACGTCGTGCTTCCAGGCGATCTTGGTCAACTCGCCCAAGGTCTCCAGTTCACCGAACTGCGCTTCGTCGTTGGCATCGGCAATCGAGCCCGGACGCAGGCCGTCGCCCAGCGAGAAGCTGACGTCGTAGGCCTTCATGATTTCGCAGATTTCGTCGAAATGGGTGTAGAGGAAGTTCTCTTTATGGTGCGCCAGGCACCACTTGGCCATGATCGAACCGCCGCGGGAAACGATCCCGGTGACGCGCTTGGCGGTCATCGGCACGTAGCGCAGCAGTACGCCGGCGTGAATGGTGAAGTAGTCGACGCCCTGCTCGGCCTGTTCGATCAGGGTGTCGCGGAACAGCTCCCAGGTCAGGTCCTCGGCCACGCCATTGACCTTCTCCAGGGCCTGGTAGATCGGCACTGTACCGATCGGCACCGGCGAGTTGCGGATGATCCACTCGCGGGTTTCATGGATGTGCTTGCCGGTGGACAGGTCCATGACCGTGTCCGAGCCCCAGCGGATGCCCCAGGTCAGCTTGGCCACTTCTTCCTCGATGGAAGAACCCAGGGCGCTGTTGCCGATATTGCCGTTGATCTTCACCAGGAAGTTGCGGCCGATGATCATCGGCTCCAGCTCCACGTGGTTGATG
The DNA here is from genome assembly GCF_023242495.1 of Pseudomonas sp. MWU13-2862. Lineage (NCBI taxonomy): Bacteria > Pseudomonadati > Pseudomonadota > Gammaproteobacteria > Pseudomonadales > Pseudomonadaceae > Pseudomonas > Pseudomonas sp. MWU13-2862. The sequence continues at coordinate 243,248 of NZ_JALMEZ010000004.1, forward strand.
TTGGCCGGGATGATCGCGCGACCGCGGGCGATTTCCTCGCGGACGAATTCGGCGGTGATCTGTTTCGGGATGCTCGCGCCGAAACTGTGGCCAGGGTGCTGTTGCTTGAGCAGGCCGGCGGCGCGGGCTTCCTCCAGCTTGAGGTTCTCGCGGATGGCGACGTATTCCATCTCGGCGGTGATGATGCCCTGGCGCGCGTAGTGCATCTGGCTGACGTTGGCGCCGGCCTTGGCCCGACGCGGATTGTGCACATGGGCGAAACGCAGCTTGGTCAGCTCTGGGTCAGCGAGGCGCTGCTGACCGAAGTTCGAACTCAGCCCGGTCAGGCGTTCGGTGTCGCCACGGCTGTCGATCCAGGCCGAGCGTACATCGCCCAGGCCCTTGCGCACGTCGATGATCACGTTCGGATCGGTGTAGGGACCGGAGGTGTCGTAGACCAGCACCGGGGCGTTGACCTCGCCGCCGAAGTCGGTCGGCGTGATATCCAGGCTGATTTCGCGCATCGGCACACGGATATCCGGGCGCGAGCCCTGCACGTAGATTTTCTGCGAACGGGTAAAAGGCTGTACCGACTGCTCGTCGACCTTGGCTGAATCGCTGAGGTTGGCGGCATCTTTTAATTTTGTACTCATCACGGCTCTCCAGACGGTATCCAGGGGGATTGTCGGGACGAACCTGAAAGGCACGGACACACCAGGGCTGGTGCTGTGCTCGGTGCTCGTGAAGGCCGTTCGATTGTCGAACAACATCCCGGACGGAGCACAAGAGGACTCGCCGGGGGACGAGAAATCTTGTTCCCTACGCAGGCGCTAACCTGATCAGGTTCAACGGGATCCGGAATTATCCGATCTCAGCCTCATAGCAAGGCACCCCGACAAGAACAAGCCGAGTGTAGAGAAGACTGCGACATAATGCCATCGCCCCCTTATTCGTCTGGATAAATGGCAGATATACAGGATTGTTGCCGACCCGCCCCCGGCACTACACTCGCTACTTCTTGACGCTGGGCAGGCCGGGCAGTAGCCTCGGCCATCGCATTACCACCGTAATATTTACTCTAGGAACTGCCTCATGCTGCGCAAACTTTCACTGGCCCTGGCCGTGTCTTGTGCGACCAACGGACTGGTCTGGGCAGCTGAAACGCCCCTGACGGCCAAGACCGATCTGGTCAGCGTGTACCAGGAAGCCGTGGGCAACAACGCCGACCTGGCCGCCGCCCGCGCCAACTATGACGCGCAAAAGGAAGTCGTGCCCCAGGCCCGGGCCGGCCTGCTGCCGAACCTGTCGGCCGGCGCCAGTACGAATAATGTCCAGACCTCCATCGACCAGCCGTCGATGAACCTCAACCGCAGCGCCACGACCTACCAGGCGACCCTGTCCCAGCCGCTGTTCCGGGCCGACCGCTGGTTCCAGTACCAGGCCGCCAAGGACGTCAACGAACAGGCCGCCCTGCAACTCTCGGCGACCGAGCAGAACCTGATCCTGCAAAGCGCCGAAAGCTATTTCGCGGTACTGCGCGCCCAGGACACCCTGGCCTCGACCAAGGCCGAGGAAGCGGCGTTCAAGCGCCAGCTCGACCAGTCCAACGAGCGCTTCGACGTCGGCCTGTCGGACAAGACCGACGTGCTGCAATCCCAGGCCAGCTACGACACCTCGCGGGCCAACCGGATCGCTGCCCAGCGCTCGGTGGAGGATGCCTTCGAAGCCCTGATCACCCTGACCAACCGTCAATACAACTCGATCCAGGGCATCGTCCACACCTTGCCGGTGCTGGCACCGACCCCGAATGACGCCAAGGCCTGGGTCGACACCGCGGCCCGGCAGAACCTCAACCTGTTGGCGAGCAACTACGCCGTCAGCGCCGCCGAGGAAACCCTCAAGCAGCGTAAGGCCGGTCATGCCCCGACCCTCGACGCGGTGGCCAAGTACGAGGCCGGCGACAACGACGGTTTCGGCCTGGGCAACCCCAATGCGTTGGGTCAGAGTTATGCCGGCCCAGTGAAGCAGACCACGATCGGCCTGCAATTGAGTGTGCCGCTCTACAGTGGCGGCCTGACCAGCTCGCAAGTGCGTGAATCCACTTCGCGCCTGAGCCAGACCGAGCAGCAGCGTGAAGCCCTGCGTCGCCAGGTGGTGGAAAACACCCGCAACCTGCATCGTGCGGTGAACACCGATGTGGAACAGGTGCAGGCGCGCAAGCAGTCGATCATCTCCAACCAGAGTGCGCTGGAAGCGACCGAAATCGGTTATCAGGTGGGGACGCGCAATATCGTCGATGTGCTGGATGCCCAGCGTCAGCTGTACACCTCGGTGCGCGACTACAACAACACCCGCTATGACTACATTCTCGACAACCTGCGCCTGAAGCAGGCGGCGGGCACCTTGAACCCGGGCGACCTGAGCGACCTGCAGCGCTACCTGAAGGCCGACTACAACCCGGACAAGGACTTCCTGCCACCGGATCTGGCGAAGGCGGCCGCGGCCAATCTCAAGGGCAATCCAAAGTATTGATCGGGACCTTGAGAACGCCACGAAACCTGTAGGAGCAGGGCTTGCCCGCGAAGCTTTTGGCGCCAGTGAGGCCCTCTTCGCGGGCAAGCCCTGCTCCTACAGGACGTATTGCGGCCACAAAATCGTGTTCATCCTTGATTGAGGTTCTAGCGCGACAACAAACGCCCCAACCCATCCAACAAACGCTGCAACGCGCCCTGGTTGGCCCGCATCACCTTCAGCCCCGCCTCACCCATCTTCTGCGCATCCCGAGGCAACTCGAACAGGCGCTGCACCGCCACCGCCAGGCCTTCGGCATCCTCCACTTCCTGCAACGCCCCCGCTTCACGCATCAACGCAGCGATCTCGAGGAAGTTGAACAGGTGCGGCCCGCTCAACACCGGCTTGCACAGCGCCGCCGGCTCCAGCAGGTTATGCCCGCCGTTGGGCACCAGGCTGCCGCCGACGAACGCGCTGTCAGCCAAGGCGTAGAGAAACAGCAGCTCGCCCATGGTGTCACCGAGCAACACCGAGGTTTGCGCACTGACTGGCTCGCCGCTGGAACGCCGTACCGTCGTAAAACCCTGCTCCTGGCACAAGGCGAACACGCTGTCGAAGCGCTCCGGGTGACGCGGCACCAGGATCAGCAAGGCGTTCGGATAGTTGCCCAACAATTGCCGATGGGCCGCCAGCACCACCGCGTCCTCACCTTCATGGGTGCTCGCGGCGATCCACACCGGCCGTTCCTGTGCCTGCCATTGCCCACGCAGTTCAGCGGCGCGCACCAGCAGTTGCGGGTCGATGCTCAAATCGAACTTGATCGAGCCGGTCACCTCGACGCATTCAGGCCGTGCCCCCAGCTGCCGGAAACGCTCGGCTTCGGCCTCGGTCTGCACGGCAATCAGGCTCATTTCCTCCAGCATCGGTCGGGTCAGGCGGGCGAATCGGCCATAACCCTTGGCCGAACGCGCCGACAGTCGCGCATTGGCCAGCGCCACCGGAATCCCGCGCCTGGCGCACTGATGGATATGGTTGGGCCACAGCTCGGTCTCCATGATTACCGCCAGCTTTGGCCGCGCCGCCTCAAGAAAACGCGCCGCCGCCCACGGCAAGTCATAGGGCAGGTAGCAATGCTGAATGCGCGGCTCGTCGGCGAACAGCGCCTTGATCCGCTCGGAACCGGTGGGCGTCATGCAGGTGACCGTGATCGGCAGCTGCGGATACTTCGCCAGCAAGGCGCGAATCATCGGCGCGGCGGCAATACTCTCGCCAACCGACACGGCGTGCACCCAGATCCCGTCCGGGCGCAATGTCGGCAGGCCACGGGCAAAGCGCTCGCCGACCCGCCGGGCATAAGCCGGCGCCTTGCGCGCCCGCAGCCATAGACGCAACGCCACCAGCGGCAGCCCCAGATGAAACAAAAAACTGTAGAGAGTTCTATTCATGGCGACGGAGTTTATCGACTTTTTCAGCCGATCGCCTGCAAGTGCTCGGCAAACCGTTCGGCCAGCCAGCGCGCCGCCGGCCCCAGGGGCTCGTCGCGACGCCAGACCAGTTCAACCACCAGCGCCGGCGGCGTCCATTCGCTGCTCAGCTCGACCATCTGGTTCTGGTACGCCGGGTATTGCACCACGTGCCGTGGCAGCCAGGCCCAGCCCAGGCCGCGCATCAACAGCTCGGCCATCACGTAGAAGGAGTCCGCCCGCCAGACCTGCGGACTGAGCTGTTCGTCGCCGGGGTAACCGCTCTGTTGCGGGGAAATAAGCAATTGCCGATGCCGGGCCAGTTGCTGGCGGTTGACCCGCAGCGAAGCCGCCAGCGGATGATTGACCGCGCACACCGTGACCATTTCGACACTGCCCAACGCCCGCCGCTCCAGGGTCTGCGGCATCTGGTCGTGGTGGAACAGCAGGCCCAGGTCCGCCCGCCGCTCCACCAGTTTGCGCGCGACATCACCCTGGGCACCGCTGGCCAGTTGCACCTCGACGCTGGGGTAATGCTCCGACAGCGCTTCCAGACTGTCGAGCACCGGCTGATAGGGCATGGCCTCGTCCTGGGCCAGGCGCAAACAGGCTTCCTCGCCACGCATCAAGGCCAGCGCCCTACCATTGAGACGATCGCACTGGCGCAGCACTTCCCGCGCCTCCTCCAGCAACGCGGCCCCGGCCTCGGTCAACTTCGGCTGGCGGCCGCTGCTACGCTCGAACAGCGTCACCCCCAGATCGGTCTCCAACAGGGCGATCGCATTGCTGACCGCCGACTGCGCCTTGTGTTGCTGGCGGGCCACGGCGGAAAACGAACGCTGCTCGGCAACGCCGACGAACAGGCGCATCTGCTCCAGGTTCCACTGAATACTCATGGGCAATCCATCTTTTTTTCAGATAGGTAATGACTTTACCCCATCTGGTGAGTCTCTAGAATGCCAACCTTATCAGCAGGCCCAAATACGAGAGATTGTCCCATGCACGCTTACTACTACCTGGCCATCGCCATCTGCGCCGAAGTCATCGCCACCGTCTCCATGAAGGCGGTCAAGGGCCTGAGCACGCCGATCCCCTTGTTGCTGATCATCGTCGGTTACGCCATCGCCTTCTGGATGCTGACCCTGGTGGTGCGCACGGTGCCGGTGGGCGTGGCCTACGCGGTCTGGGCCGGGATGGGCATTGTCATGGTCAGCGTCGCGGCGCTGTTTCTCTACGGGCAGAAGCTGGATATCCCGGCGATGCTCGGCATGGGCCTGATCGTGCTCGGCGTGGTGGTGATCCAGCTGTTCTCGAAGACCGCCGGGCACTAGCCCGCTCGCCACCTGTATACTGCGAGCCTTGTCTTGAACACCGAGGTCGCCGCATGCCATCCGCTCTCTCCACCGATGTCCTGATTGTCGGCGCCGGCGTTGCCGGTCTCTGGCTCAACGCGCGCCTGCGCCGCCAGGGGTTTTCGACGGTACTGGTGGAACGCGCCAGCCTCGGCGGCGGGCAGAGCCTCAAATCCCAGGGCATCATCCACGGCGGTGCCAAATACGCCCTGCACGGTGCCCTGAGCGGCGCCTCGGAAGCCATCGCCGACATGCCGCGGCGCTGGCGCGAGGCCCTGGCCGGCAACGGCGAGCTCGACCTGTCGGACGTGCGCCTGCTCTCCGAAGCCCACTATCTGTGGTCTCCCGGCACCCTGGCCGGCAACCTCACCAGCTTCTTCGCCAGCAAGGCCGTGCGCGGTCGGGTCGACCAGGTCAAGGGCGAGCAACTGCCGCCCGCCCTGCAAAACCCGCGCTTCAAGGGCAAGGTCTATCGCCTGGCCGAACTGGTGATCGATGTGCCGAGCCTGATCACCCGCCTGGCCGAACTGGCCGGTGACGGCCTGCTGGCCGGCCACGATATCGAACCCCTGCTGGACAACGAGCAACTGGTGGGCCTGCGGGTCGATGGCCGCGATATCCATGCCCAACGCATTGTGCTCAGCGCCGGGGCGGGCAACGCCGCGTTGCTCAAGACCCTCGGCCTGAGCCAGCCGGCCATGCAGACACGCCCCTTGCACATGGTGCTGGTCAAAGGCCCGAGCCTGAAGCCGTTGTACGCCCATTGCCTGGGCGGCGGACCCAAGCCACGGATTACCGTGACCACCCATCCTGCGGCCGATGGCCAGTGGGTCTGGTACCTCGGCGGCGATATCGCCGAGGCCGAAGGTGTCGCCCGCGAGCCCGCCGCGCAGATCGCCAGCGCCCAGAAGGAACTCGGCAACCTGCTGCCCTGGGTCGACCTGAGCCAGGCGCAATGGGCCACCTTGCGGGTCGAGCGCGCCGAACCGCTGCAATCGGGCCTGACTCGTCCGGACAACGCCTTCCTCGCCGAACAGGATCGCCTGCTGGTGGGCTGGCCGACCAAGCTGGCCCTGGCGCCGGACTTCGCCGACCGCGTGCTCAAGAGCCTGGAACGCGACGGTATCCGTCCGGGCCCGGCAGCCAGCTTGCCCGACCTGCCGAAGCCGACGATGGCGCAAACCCCTTGGGAGCAACTGCTGCCATGAGCCTGCCGACCCTGCACGACCTGCATCGAGCCCTCGGTAGTACCGGCCTGCAGGTGTCCCCCCTGGGCCTGGGCACCGTCAAGCTCGGCCGCGACCAGGGAGTCAAATACCCCAACGGTTTCCAGATTCCCGACGACCAGCAAGCCCGCCAACTGCTGCATCTGACCCGCGATCTGGGCATCAACCTGATCGACACCGCACCGGCCTACGGTCGCAGCGAGGAACGCCTGGGCCCGCTGCTGCGCGGACAGCGCCAGGAGTGGGTGATCGTCAGCAAGGTCGGCGAAGAGTTCGAAGCCGGCCAGTCGAGCCATGACTTCAGTGCCGTCCATACACGATTCTCCGTGGAGCGCAGCCTGCAACGCCTGGAAACCGATTTTATCGACCTGGTGCTGGTGCACTCCGACGGCAACGACCTGGCGATCCTCGAACACAGCGAGGTCTACCAGACCCTCGCGGCCTTGAAGGGCGAAGGCAAGATCCGTGCTTTCGGTTTTTCCGGCAAAACCGTCGAAGGCGGCCTGAAAGCTCTGGAACAAGGTGATTGCGCTATGATCACCTACAATCTGAACGAACAGGGCGAGAAGCCGGTCATTGACTATGCTGCTGCCCACGGCAAGGCGATCCTGGTGAAAAAGGCCCTGGCCAGCGGCCACGTCTGCCTGGACCCCGGTATCGACCCGGTGCGGGCCAGCTTTGAACTGCTATTTGCACAGCCCGGTGTTGCCAGTGCTATTGTCGGCACCATCAACCCGCTGCACCTGGCCCACAATGTGGCGACGGTGGCCCGGGTCATTCGCCAAAACTGATGCCGCCCAAGCGGCCGACCCCGACGCAAGAAGGAGCCGAGATGCCGCGGACGCTGATACGCAAGAACCCCAGCGACTTCAAGACCCTGCCATTACTCGTCGAGGCGACCCCCGAAGGCTTGAGCTACCAGAGCGTCGGGATGCCGTTGAACTTTGCGCAAACCCTGCACAAACGCAAACCGGTCGCGGTGGACGACCCCGAGCGTTTCACCCTGGAACTGGCCAACCTCGGCGTCTCGGTGCGACTGACCCTGCACTGGCACAACCGCGACTACTGGGTGTTGGTCCGCCAGCGCCGCCAGGATCGCGGCGACGTGGTGCTCAAGCTGATTTCAGGTTATGTGCCGGCCCATGAACTGGCCATTCCGCTGCTCACCGCGATTGCCGAAATCGCCGAAGAGTGCCTGCTGGAAACCCCGGAAGGCTGGCTGACCGGGCGCTTCAACGACACCTGGCTGCCGGCGCCCTACTCCGCGGCGCTGCATTATCGCGAAGCCCTGCCCTTTCGCCTGACGCCCTTGTCCGGCGCGGCAAGGCCGGTACGCTGCGGCGCGCTGCAGTTGATGGAACGACCGCAGACCTACGTGCACCTGCCCACCGCTTCACTGCAGTTGATCTATGACCTGCGGCTCGAGGTCCCCCGCGACGCCAAATCCCTGAGCCTGTTCCATGTCGACGAACGATTGGAGAACGATCAGTTGGTGGCGCGCCTGGACCGCAGTCGTCCCGATCTGTACCTGATGCCGCTCAAGGACGGACGGCCGTGTGCCGAGCTGTACACCCTGAAAAAGGATCAATTGCACCCGGCCAGCACCCGTGGCCTGTACCTGGCGGAAAGCTTTGCCCGACAGGAAGGCTGGGTGGTGCGCGAGGAGCGGATTCGCTGGAAGGACTGGGTCCGGCAGCAGGGGATGGCGGAGCCTGAAAAGGACTCGAAGATCAGGCGCCTGACCGGCAAGGCCCGGCAGATCCTGCGCAAGATCGTGCCGGTGAAAACCGGACGCTGACAGGGAGGAATGTACGCCATCCCTGTGGGAGCCGGCTTGCCGGCGATGGCGACCGTATAGTCACCACAAGGTCAAGGACCTCATCGCCGGCAAGCCGGCTCCACACATGGGCCCGGCGCTTAGTCAGTTGCTGCGGATCTTCTCGACAATCGCCGTGGTCGAGCTGTTTTCCACCAGCCCAAGCACTTTCACCGTACCGCCATAGGCCGTCACGATGGAAGCACCGACCACCTGGTCGATCCCGTAGTCGCCACCCTTGACCAGCACATCCGGCTTGACCTGGGCCAGCAGGTTCTCCGGAGTGCCCTCGGGGAAACTGATAACCCAGTCCACGGCACCCAGGCCGGCCAGTACGGCCATGCGCCGATCAACGCTGTTGATCGGACGGCCTGGGCCCTTGAGGCGGCTGACCGAGGCATCGTCATTGACCGCGACGATCAGGCGATTGCCCTGGGCCCGCGCCTGCTCCAGGTAGGTCACGTGACCGGCATGGAGGATATCGAAGCAGCCGTTGGTGAACACGATCGTCTCGTTGTGCGCCCGCGCATCGTCGACCGCCAGCAGCAATTGCTCCAGGCCCAGCACACCGCGCTCGGAACCTTCCTCGCGCTGGATCGCCCGGCGCAGCTCAGGTGCACTGATGGCCGCCGTACCCAGCTTGCCGACCACGATGCCGGCGGCGAGGTTGGCCAAGGCCACTGCGTGGGGCAGTTCTTCGCCCGCGGCAATGGCCGCGGCCAGGGTCGAGATCACTGTATCGCCGGCACCGGTCACATCGAACACTTCACGGGCCCGGGCCGGCAGGTGCAGCGCCGGATGATCGGGGCGCAGCAGGGTCATGCCATGCTCGCCACGGGTCACCAGCAAGGCACCGAGGTCCAGGTCCTGCATCAACTGGGCACCCTTGGCCACCAGTTCATGCTCATCGGCACAACCGCCGACGATGGTTTCGAACTCGCTGAGGTTCGGTGTGATCAGGCTAGCGCCACGGTAGATCGAAAAGTCCTTGCCCTTGGGGTCGGCCAGCACGGGAATACCCCGCGCCCGGGCGGCCTGGATCAGGACCTGATGATTCTTCAAGGCGCCTTTGCCGTAGTCGGACAGCACCAACACCTTGACGCCTTCGAGCAAGCCATCGACTTCAGCCCCCAGGGCCAGTGCATCGGTGGCGAAGGGTTCTTCAAAGTCGATGCGCAGCAACTGCTGGTGACGACTCATGACCCGCAGCTTGACGATGGTCGGCTGGTGCGCAATGCGCTGGAACAGAGCCCGGACCCCGGCGCCCTTGAGACTGTTGGTCAGGCTGTCGGCGGCCTCGTCGTCACCGGTGACACCCACCAGCGACGCCGGGGCCCCCAGAGCGGCGATGTTCAGGGCAACGTTGGCGGCACCACCGGGGCGATCCTCGATGTGCTCGACCTTGACCACCGGCACCGGCGCCTCAGGAGAAATCCGTGAGGTACCACCATGCCAGTAACGGTCGAGCATGACATCGCCGACCACCAAGACAGGGGCTTGATCGAATCGCGGCATGGACAACTTCATGGAGCAACCCACATAAAAAATGAACAGGGGCGCGATATTAACACAGGGTTGGCGAAGGCTTGCCTAGACAAAAACAGGGCGCAACGATCTGCATCGCGCGCCCTGCCAACGGATCAGACGAGCCCGACGTGCGCCGGTTCGTCCAGGCCCATGGCATTGAGACGGGAGTAGTAACCCTTTTGGGCGAGCAGCTCGGCATGGGTACCACGCTCGACGATACGGCCCTGATCCATGACCAGGATCAGATCGGCCTTCTCGATCGTCGACAGGCGGTGGGCGATCACCAGGGTGGTGCGCCCTTGCATGGCATGATCCAGCGCTGCCTGGATATGCCGCTCCGACTCGGTGTCGAGGGCCGAGGTCGCTTCATCGAGGATCAATAGCGGGGCGTTCTTGAGCAGCGCCCGGGCGATCGCCAGACGCTGGCGCTGACCACCGGAAAGCAGCACACCATTCTCACCCACGAGGGTGTCAAAGCCCTGCGGCAGTTGCTCGACAAAGTCCTTGGCATAGGCGTCCGCCGCCGCGGCCTCGATATCGGCCCGGGGCGCGCCGGCCAGATCGCCGTAGGCGATATTGTTCGCCACGGTGTCGCTGAACAGCGTGACATGCTGGGTCACCTGGGCAATGTGTCGACGCAGGTTCAGCAGTCGATAGTCCTCGATCTCCACGCCATCGAGAAGAATCTCCCCGCTGTCATGGTGATAGAAGCGCGGGATCAAGGCCGCCAGGGTCGACTTGCCGCTGCCGGAGCGCCCGACCAGGGCCACCATCTGCCCGGGCGCGACACTGAAGCTGACATTGTCCAGGACCTGACGCTCGGTTCCCGGGTAGGTAAAGCTCAGGTTACGCACTTCCAGATGGCCGCTGACCGACTCGCGCTCCACGGTACCGGTGTCCACTTCCGGGATCACATCAAGCTGTTCGAAGATACTTTCAGCACCGGCCACACCCTTCTGGACCGTGGAACTGACTTCGGACAACTGGCGAATCGGCTTGGGCAGCAAACCGGCCAGGGTGATGTAGGCGATCATGTCGCCGGCCGAGGCATCGCCGCGCAGGTAAAGCACCAGGAACAACAGCACCGCCATGGCGCTGTAGATCACCATTTGCAACATCGGCGTATAGATCGCACCGGTGCGGGTCATGCGCAACTGCCGGTCGGTGTTGCTCAGGCTGGCCTTGAGGAAGCGCTTCTGCTCATAGGTTTCACCGCCAAAGCTGCGGACCACGCGATAGCCCTGGATGGTTTCCGAGGCAACATGGGTCACATCCCCCATGGCGACCTGGATCTTCTTGCTCTGCTTGCGGAACTTCTTGCTGGAGGTGCTGACCATCACCGCGATCAACGGCAGGATGGCAACCATCACCAGGGTCAGGCGCCAGTTCATCCACAGCAGCGAGAGGAACAGGAAGACCACGGTCATGCCTTCGCGGATCACCACCTTGATCGCGTCGGTCACCGCCCCGGTGACCATGGTCACGTTGAAGGTAATGCGCGAAATCAGGTGCCCGGAGTTGTGGGTGTCGAAATAACGATTGGGCAGCGTCAGCAGGTTGTTGAACAGCTCCACCCGCAGATCGTGGACCAGGCCCAGGGATACCCTGGCCAGGAAGAAGTTACCCAGGTACGAGCCCAACCCTTGCCAGGCGGCGATCAGCACCAGCAGTATCGGCACGGCTTGCAACAATTGCAGGTCGCGCAGGTAAGGCACCGTTGGAAACAGCGCAGCTTGCGGATCCGACAGACCGTCGACGAAATATTTCAGAATATAGCCGAGCATCGGCTGGGTCGAAGCGAATATCAGGAAACCCACGATACTCAGAGCGAACAGACCGATATAAGGCCGTACGTAGCCGAGTAGGCGGAAGTATACTTTCAAGCTCGAGGGGCTTGCGCTGAGACTGGATTCGGTCATATCACGCGGCGATCACAAAAAAGGAGGCTGACTTTAGCACAGCTTCCAGGCTGTACCTGCACACGGTTTGACCAACAATCCCGGGCCTCGACCAATGACATTGAAATGCTGTCCACTTATGATGGGCAGTGATCTCTATTGCGGAATGACTTGCCTGAATGCAACCCAATCGCCTTGCCTCTGCTTCAAACCGTATTTTCGACTTCCTGTGCAAATGGATTCTGCCGTTGGGGTTGCTGATCTTGCTTTCAGGAATGTTCTTTCTCGAGAGCCGCAATGCGCTGACCTCGTTTTACCTCGGGCTGTTCGGTATACCTTCGCTGCTGATGCTCTGCCTGCGCCCACGGGAAATCAAGACACTGCTGGGTGAGCCGATTATTATCGGGTTTCTCGCGTTCTGTATCTGGGTATCCCTAAGTCTGCTGTGGGGGCCTTCGGAGACGACAGACTTCGGGATGATGAAAATCCCATTACAGCCACTCATGCTCTTCGCCGGCTGCGCCATGCTACTGCTGCACCACCGCGCAGTTCTCAAGCCCCTGATATTTTGCGCAGCGCTCATCGCGCTGGTCGCGACGATTGGCGACCTCGCGCCGTTTATAAAAAACTATATGCCTGGTGAACGCATGATCGGAGGAGGAGCCTTCACCAACCCGCTATTAAGCTCCCACCTGTTCGGTTTTTTCTGCATCTACTGGCTGTGCATGTGTATTACCACCGAGCGCCTCTCAACCCTCTGGCTCAGCGTACCGGCCATGGTCATCATGCTTGGCGCAGTCCTGGCGACGGGCTCACGAACCCCCCTGCTTGCCCTGGCCATGTCCATCTGCTGGCTGTCCATTATCACCCGCAACCGACGCGTACTGACATTGATCGCCAGCATGCTGCTGGGCACGGCGGCAATACTGTTGGTGTTTCCCGACCTGCTGGGTGAGCGCGGCGGCTCCTATAGGCCTCAAATCTGGATGGCAGCCCTGGAGATGATCGCCAATCATCCGTGGATCGGCCATGGATACGATTCGGAACTGCGCATCGACGTCGGCATAGGATACCTGCTCTATGAGCCCCATAATTTCTCCCTCGGGGTCCTCTACTACGCGGGCATCATCGGTTTGATTCCCTGGACCTTCATACTGGTCCGAGGCCTGCTCAGTGGTTACAAACAGCGTATTCAACCACTGTACGTCCTCGCATCGACCTTACTGGTCTATGGCATAGGTGCAGGCCTGACCGAAGGCGGCAATATTCTCACCCGACCTCGTGAACACTGGTTTCTACTCTGGATTCCTTTGGCCCTGATCGCCGCCCTGAATATCGCAAACAATCGCGGCAACCAAGCGATTGCTTCAAAGCGACTTTGACAACCGACAACCCAAATCAATACAAGCACACGGGACGCCTGGTCGCCCTCGGGGCAATGGTGTCCCGTCACCATGCAGAATACAGAGCAACCTCACTCACCCTTTCTTCAGTGGCGAGAAAAACAAGCGCCCCAAACCACGTAAGGTCTTGCGGTCAAAGTATTTGAAGGGCAACTGCTTGAGCAACTCCCGGGCCAGTATTCGGTCCCGATTGGCTGTTTTGACGAACATCGAATTCAGGAACTTGTAACGTACTTCGTCGTAGGCAGCGTGATCACTGAACAGGGCATAGGTCTTGAGAATAGCCTCGATCATAAACCGATGATTCTTGGATGAATTGCTGGCGTGTTTACGATAGAGGGCCATCGACACCCCGAGCGCATCGATAAAGTAACCGGCGTGCGTGATCTTCAACTCGATCAGCAGGTCCTCCAGACGGATCGTCGGGTCGAAGCCACCCACCTTCTCCAGAGCCTCACGTCGAATCAGCAAGGTAGGCGCAGGCGGATAGGGCTTGCGATCAAGAAACATGTCATCGAAATCCAAGCGACGGAATGGCACATCCCGGCACGGGCGCTTCTCGGGGAAAGGATTGCCATCGCTATCGATCAGTTCCATATTGCCAGCACAGATCCCTACCTCGGGTTTACCGTCCATATGGGCGACCTGGATTGCTATGCGCTCGGGCAACATAATATCGTCAGACCCGAACGGAGCAATCAAACTCCCCCTGGACCGGGCAACAGCACCATTGAGCGTGCGAGGCAAGCCTTGGTTCTCTTGAACGAGGAAGTCGAAACCATGCTCGGTTTGCAGGCGTCGGATGCGCTCGACGCTGTCATCACTGGAGCCATCGTCGACCACCAGTAATTCGATATTCGGATACGTCTGGTTCAGGACACTGAGAATGCTTTGTTCAATATAAGGGCCATGATTGTAAGAGGCGATAATGACCGATACCAATGGCAATGCGTCTTTCATGGATGAGCCTTACCCGCTTGAGCCAGACCTGTCTCAACCAGGTTTAGATATTCCTGGCGGTATACCTCGATGTCATGCTGCGCCTGCAAGTACTGGTAGGCCTGCTCGCCCTTGGCTCTTAGCGTCTCATCCGAGAGTCCCAGGTAGTTATCCAGCGCACTGGTCAACGATGGCACATCAGCCGGTTTCACCAGCAAACCACCCGCCCCTTGAATCACAGACGACATAGCCGGAATATCGGAGGCAATAACCGGCAAATGCCCACTGATGCCCTCCATCAAGGCAAGGCTCATACCTTCGCTCAGAGAAGGCATGGCCCAGATATCGAATGCCCGGACGTACTGCAGCGCGTTTTCACGAAAGCCCAGCAGATGCGCCCGCCCTTCCAACCCCAAACGCTCGATTTCGGCCTTCAGGTTGGCATCCTCCCGTCCGGCCCCGATGATTGCCAGTTGAGTATCAGGATACTTGTCCTTGAGCCTGGCAAAGGCCTGCAGCAGATACGTGTGCCCCTTGACCGGCACCAGGCGACCCAGCGCGCCGATCAAGCGGACCGAAGGTGACAACCCCAACAGCTCGCGTGAATGCTCACGTGAGTGCTGCAAGCGTTCCGCCTGTTCGATATCAATCGCATTACTGATCGCATAGGTATTTTTATCGGTGAAGCCGGATTGGCAACCCAACAGGTACGCTTTCACCGCGGGTGAAACCCCGACGAAGCGCCAATGCTTGTCAGCCAGGACCTGGACCTGGCGGCGCCGGTAATGTCGATCATACTCACCGAAGCCATGAGAGATGCCAATACACAAGGGGATTTTCAACCAGCGATTGAGCTGCAACAGCATGTTCACCGGTTTGAAACGATTGCAGATAACTGCATCGAATTGCCCCTTACGACAGAACTGATACAAGCGCCACATCACCAACAAGCGCATGATGCCCTTGAGGGCATTGTCGGAAAACTCGAAATAAACCGAATGCTCGGCGCGGCTGACGGGCTCCCCAGGCCCGGGGCGCCCGCGTAAAAAAGCCGATGTTACTTCATAGCGCTCTTTGGGCAGGGCCAGGACAATCTGTTCGGCCAAATCGGAGAAATCATTTCTTTTGACATTGTAGTCTGGCTGCAATTGCAGAATCTTGAAGCGCTTACTCATACATCTCTCCACTGGAAGCCTGTCAAATCAGGCCTCAACAGTCAGATCGGCAACCTGCGGCAAGCGCCAGAAGGCCTCACGTACCGCTTGATCCGAAAAACGCTCACGCAAACGCGCCAGCATGAGTCCGGCAAAGGCCAGACGTTGTTCATCATCGAGTGCAGCGAGGCGCTTGAGCCCCTGCGCCAGATGCTCGGCATCCGCCAGCGGAAATAAAATACCGACATTCTCGACGACTTCCTTGGCGCCGCCACAATCAGCAGCAAGAAGCGGCACTCCCGCCGCCATGGCCTCGAGCAAGACCATCCCAAAGGGCTCGTAATTGGAACTCAACGCAAATACATCGAAGGCCTTGAAGTAGCGCCGGGCCTCAGGGACGTTTCCCAGGAACAAAACTTGCTCGGCAATCCCTAGTTCCTGTGCGAGCGCCTTGAGCTCCGGCTCCAACCGACCGTTGCCGAGAATGGCTAATTGGCTATTCCGAGGCAGCCCCGGCAGGGCAATCGCAAATCCGCGGATCAATGTAGCCTGATCCTTATCGGGATGAAGTCGCCCGACATTCCCAACGATCCAAGCCTCGCGTGACAATCCCAGCGCGTCACGCGCCTGAGCCGATGGCAGTTGGCTGGCTTGAAGGGCATCGATATCAACGCGGTTATAGAGCGTGTTGATACGCTCTTCAGGCCAACCCGGCAAACTCTGACGAATCTCATCACGCACTGCATCGGAAACAGCAAGCAGACTCAGGCGTTTACGGAACAAATTGGCGAACAGCCGGCGACTACCACGCTGGTAGTCACCGAAGGCATGGTGCACACCAATAATCGGCAACGAGGAGCCCAAGATGCTGATAAAGATGGGTTTGGAGCGATGAGCTATACAGAAGCTGAAATTCCGCGCCGCGATGATCTTGCGCAAATCACGAATGGCGCCCAGCTTCAGACCGCCAACAGACTTGGAGCTGTACTCCATGAACAGCACTTCATCCGACGCACAACTGGCCGCGACATCAGCGTCAGCGGCCCCCGTCAGGAACACCGTGGTTACCCGGTAGCCGGTACCACTGAACAGACTGGCGTACTGACGGGCACAGTCAAGAAACGGACTACTATAACTATGGCAGAACTGCAGGACACGGCGCTCAACCAAGCAAGTCATAAGCCTCCGCTCCTTCCTTGATCACCAGGATGTCTTCCATGATCAAGTACTGCAGGTCCGAGCCGAAGAACATGTTCAGGGCATCGGTCGGCGAGCAGATCATCGGTTCGCCACGACGGTTCAGCGAGGTGTTCAGGGAGACACCATTACCGGTGAGTACCTCCAGCGCCTTCATCATGTCGTAGTAGCGCGGGTTGTATTCGCGCTTGAGCACCTGGGCCCGCGAAGTACCGTCTTCATGGACGACTTCCGGCACACGGGTCTTCCACTCTTCAGCCACTTCGAAAGTGAAGGTCATGAACGGCGCAGGATGATCGATCTTGATCATCTGTGGGGCCACAGTGTCGAGCATCGACGGGCAGAAAGGCCTCCAGCGCTCGCGGAACTTGATCTGGTGGTTGATCCGATCGGCCACGCCGGCGATGCTCGGACAACCGATGATCGAACGCCCCCCCAGGGCCCGCGGACCGAACTCCATGCGGCCCTGGAACCAGGCCACCGGATTGCCGTCGACCATGATCTTGGCGATCTGCTCCGGCATGTTCTCGAGTTTGCGCCACTTCGGCGCGTTCTCGTGACGCGCGCAGGCGGCGATCACATCTTCGTTGCTGTAGGACGGGCCGAGATAGACGTGCTCCATCTTCTCCACCGGCACACCGCGGGCATGGGACACATAGGCCGCAGCGCCCACCGCCGTACCGGCGTCGCCGGAAGCCGGTTGCACGAACAGCTCCTTGACGTCGTCACGGGCGATGATCTTCTGGTTCAGCTTGACGTTCAGCGCGCAACCGCCGGCAAAGGCCAGCTTGCCGGTTTCCTTGAGAACATCACCCAGGTAGTAGTCGATCATCTGCAGCGAGATCTTCTCGAACAGCGCTTGCATGCTGGCCGCGTAGTGAATGTAGGGCTCGTCGGCAATATCGCCTTCGCGCTTGGGGCCCAACCATTCGATCAGTTTCGGCGAGAAGTAGAAGCCCTTGCCCTTTTCCTTGTAGCGACGCAGGCCGACAACGTTGGCGTAGTCGGTGTTGATCACCAGCTCGCCGTTTTCGAAGGAGGCCAGGCGCGAGAAATCATACTGGCTGGCATCGCCGTAAGGGGCCATGCCCATCACCTTGAATTCGCCGTCGAGCATTTCAAAGCCGAGGAACTCGGTGATCGCGCCGTACAGGCCACCCAGGGAGTCCGGATCGAAGAACTCCTTGATCTTGTGGATCTTGCCGTTTTCGCCGTAGCCGAAGAAGGTCGTGGCGTACTCGCCCTTGCCGTCGATACCGAGGATCGCGGTTTTCTCTTTGAAACCGGAACAGTGGTAGGCGCTGGAGGCGTGGGCCAGATGGTGCTCGACCGGCTCGATCTTGACTTTCTTCGGATCGAAGCCCAGTTGCTCCAGGCACCAGACGATCTTGTTGCGATAGCGCTTGTAGCGGCGGTTGCCCATCAGGAGCGCGTCAAGGGCGCGATCCGGGGCGTACCAGTAACGTTTGGCATAGTGCCAGCGAGCCTTGCCAAACAGGCTGATGGGGGCGAACGGAATCGCCACCACATCAACGTCGGACGGTTTGATACCCGCCTGCTCCAGGCAGAACTTCGCCGATTCGTAGGGCATGCGGTTCTTTGCATGCTTGTCGCGTACGAAGCGTTCTTCTTCGGCCGCTGCAATCAGCTTGCCGTCGATGTACAGCGCTGCGGAGGGATCATGACTAAGGGCGCCGGACAGGCCGAGAATCGTCAATGCCACAGGGGTCTAGCCTCTCAAAGTCCATATGCAGGCGACAAGGCGCCCGAAAAAATGTGTGCCGCCAAAGGAGTGGCAAGCAACTAAAGGGCGGGATTATAGCAAGGATTATCAATGCGGGAGCTGACAGCGGGCAGACGATCACTCTGGTTTCATCTGCCCGCTTCGCCCGCCGCAGAGGTATCAGCCCTGGAGGCGGGGCAAACGCTGATCAATCAATTGATACAAAGTGCTGCTCGGCGGCCAGTTGCGCATAAAGCGCGCCCGATCACGGGCATAAGCCTTGGCGAAGCTCTGGGCCGAGGTATGTTGGCGCATCGAGTCCAGGTCGATCAGGGTCCAACGGTCATCCTGCCAGAACAGGTTATGCCCCTTGAAATCACCGTGGCTGATGCGCTCGCGGATCAACTCGGCAAACAGTTGCTCCAGCGCCGTGAGCTCGGCCGGCGGCACTGCGCCCGACTCCACGTACGGCGCAAAACGCTCGATCACATCAGGCCCGGAAAGGTGTTCCGTGAGCAGATAGGCGCGGCTGCGCAGCCAGAAGAACCGCCGCTCCAGCACCGCGAGCGGCTTGGGCGTGGCGATCCCGAGGAACGCCAGGCGATTGCCCTCGCGCCAGGAGTGCCAGGCCCGGCTCGGCCGCCAGAAACGCTTGAGCCAATGACCGACCCCCTTGATGTTGTAGCGCTTGAGGACCAACGGGCGGCCACCGACATCGACTCGCCCGACCGTGGCCGTTCCGCCGTTCTTGTACAAGGGCCCTTGGGCGAGCAGTGCATCGGCTTGCTCCAGCACCGGCGCCAGCGCTGCTTCTTCTTCGCGACGAATGGCCCGCAGGCCAAAGGCCCCGCTCCGAACACTGAACAGCGAACAGTCGCGGGCGACCTTGCCGAGAAAGTCCTTCAAGCGCCAACCACGAACCTTGTCCACCTGCTTGAGCAAAGCCTCCAGCGGCAACGCATGCTCGCCGTTACTCAGCAGGTAATGCACCAGCAGCTCTTCGATAAACGGCTCGAACGCCTTGGGCAACTGGGCGAAAAACACCCCGAGGTTCTCCAGAACCTTCTGCCGTGACAACGGCTGGCCCGGCTGTTCGGCACGTATTCCGGCACCGTCGATCAAATACAGCTTGCCGTCATGGCGCAGCAGATTGTCCAGGTGCAGATCTTCCTGCCACAGGCCCTTGCCGTGCATCTGCGCAATGACGCCCAGCGCCTCGGCCAGTACCTGTTGCTGTTCGTCGGCCAACAACGGCAGCGATTCAACCTTGCTCCAGGCCTCGCCCAGGCTCTCGGCACCTTCGAGAAACTCGAACAGCAACCAACCGCCCTCGCCCTCTTTCAAACCGTCGACCAACAACAGCGGCGTGGTCAGGCCCTGCTCGGCCAACAGCCGAACACCCTGCAATTCACGCTGGAAGTGCCGTGGCGCCTTGTTGCCCACCAGTAATTTGGCCAGCACCGGACGTCCACGCCAAACCCCGGCGCCGACATAACGCTGACCGGGCAACACACGCAACAGACTCAGCAACTGCAACTGCGCACGGCCGGCGGCATCCGCCAACTCCAGGTCCAGGGGCAAAGCCGGAGCCCGTCCGGCCGCTTTCAATTCAGATAAACGCATCAACCCCATCCTTCGCCAAACGACGCAAGCGCAGCGACATCAGAGCACGCCGCCGTAGCGCAGTTTGCGCTGGTAAAGTTTTTCCGCCTTGCGCTCGAGCAAGGCCAGCAGCGCGGCTTCATCGCGCAGGATCTGACGCAGCGGCTGGCGGAAATAGCCTTTCAGGAAACGCAGCAGGTCGCGCCGGCTCAGACCGATATCCAGCACCGAGAAATACAGCGCCGCCAGGTCCTTGTTGCGCCAGCGCGCGGGAATCGCCGCGCGGGTCTGGGCACGGTGCAGGTCGATGACCGAAAGCTTGAGGTCCTCGGCCGTCACCGGTTTGTCGGTATGCAGCAGGAAATGGCAGATATAGCAGTCGCGATGATTGACCCCGGCGCGATGCATCATGCCGGTCATGCGCGCCACTTCGGCGATCAGCGCGCGCTTGAGCCGTGGCTCCGGCGGCTGCTTGGGCCAGTCCATGCTGAAGTCTTCGAGACTGATGGTCGGCGCCAGTTCCTCCGTGACGATAAACGAATGCTGGTCCGCCGGATTGCTGCCACGCTCGCCATAAGCCACGGCGGTCATGGTCGGCACCGCGACTTCCTGCAAGCGCTGGATCGCCCGCCACTCCTGCCCCGCGCCGAGGACCGGCAACTTGGCGGTCAACAGGTTCTTGAAAATCTCGCGCCAGCCGATGCCACGGTGGATCTTGACGAAATAACCACGGCCGTCGACTTCCGTACGCAAGGTCCGTCGCGCTTCCAGCTCACGGTAAACCACACCCTCCAGGCGCTCGACCTCGGCGAACGCATCGCGTCCAGCCCACAAGCGCTTGAACGGTTCGGCCAGGATCAGCTTCATTGCGGTAGTTCCCCCAGGATCACGTCCGCCGCGCGCTGCGGCATGCTGTAGAGGTCGGCGGTCTCGGCGTAGCTCAGGCCATGCTGGCTCCACACCTGGCGCGCGGCCTGATCGGACAACATACGTTCCAGAGACTGATTGAGCTGGGACTGCTCGAACGGTTCGTCCAGCACCAGGCCGCAGTCGGCCTCGGCGATGTAGCGGGCATAACCGCAGACCGCGGTCACCAGCACCGGCAACCCGGCCACCAGGGCCTCAAGCAGCACCGTACCGGTATTTTCGTTGTAGGCCGGATGGATCAGCAGATCGGCTCCCAA
Source organism: Pseudomonas sp. MWU13-2862 (assembly GCF_023242495.1). Lineage (NCBI taxonomy): Bacteria > Pseudomonadati > Pseudomonadota > Gammaproteobacteria > Pseudomonadales > Pseudomonadaceae > Pseudomonas > Pseudomonas sp. MWU13-2862. Next base: position 264,222 of record NZ_JALMEZ010000004.1, read on the forward strand.
CAGGAAGCGCGGGATATCGCTGCGCCCCATGAGGAATTGCACACGCTCGCCCAATCCCAGCGCAGCACTCTGCGCCTGGAAGGTCTTGGGGTCGTCCTGGCCAATGACAAACAGCCGGGTGCGTTCTTTCAGGGCCGGCGGCAACGCGGCCAGGGCCTTGAGGCTGCGATCGAGCCCCTTGGTCTTGAACCCGGAACCGATCTGCACCAGCAGCAGCTCATCGTCCGCCAGCTTGAACTCGCGGCGGAACTCGGCGCGGATTTCGGCGGCATTCGCCGGCGCCCGACGGTCCAGGGAAATGCCCGGCGACAGCAGGTGGAAACGCTCCGGCGGGGTGTCGTAGTGTTTGACGAACAACGGCTGCTGGACTTCGGAGATCATCAGGATTTCAGTCTTCGCCTCCCTGGCGAACACCGCCCGCTCATACTCGGCGAAATGCTGATAGCGGCCCCAGAGGCGATAGAGCGAATGACGCTGGTTCTGCGCCTTGTCTTCGAAGCAACCGTCGGCAGCATAATAGACGTCCAGATCAGGCATCTTGTTGAAGCCGATCAGCCGTGCCACTGGCCGCTTGGCCAGGTCGGCCTTTACCCAGGCACTGAACCTGGCGTAACGCCGATGATTGAACAACGCCTTGACCGGCACCATCACCACTTCGAAGCCGGGCGGGATATCGCCCTCCCAGAACAGGCTGTAGACGCGGATCTGGTGCCCGCGCTGCTGGCATTCCAGGGCAATGCGCATGAAGTCACGCTGTAATCCGCCAAACGGAAAGTACTTGTACAGGACAAAAGCCAATTGCATCAGTGCCGCTCCTCAGCCATTAACAGCGCGCTCAATCGGCTTGCCACCCGTTCGGGATTCAAACGGGTGAAGCACAGAGGCAACTCGCGCTTCAGATCGAAGCGCTGCTGGTCCTCCGCTGTCGGAACGTAGGTGCATTTCTTTTGAAGACAAGGCGCGCAGGGGAAGTTGCTCGCCAGATGAATCTGCGACCGGCCGTAGGCACCGGTCAGGATCGAGCTGGTCGGACCGAACAGCGACAGCGTCGGCACATCCAGCGCGGCGGCCAGGTGACCGAGGCCGGTATCCACCGCCACGCAGGCAGTGGCGGCGGCCAGTACCTTCGCAACCCCGGCCAGGTTCAGCCTGGGCAGCACCACGACATGCTTCAGGTTGCGCGCAATCCGCTCGGCCCGGGCCTTTTCCTCGGCATTGCCCCAGGGCAGTTTCACCGGTACACCCAACTGACCGAGGCGCACGGCCAGTTCGCGCCAATAGGCTTCCGGCCAGTGCTTGGTGTCCCAGGTGGTGCCATGCAGGAACACCACGAAAGGCTTGCGCGGCAACTCGACCAGCTTGTCGGCATCCAGGCCGTAGTCGCCCATACCCCTGGGCAGGTCATAACCCAGCGCCAAGGCAAACAACTGGCGCATGCGATCAACCGCATGCTGATTGCGCGACACCGCCAGGCGCCGCGAATAAAAACGACTGGCCAGGGGTTCGCGGGCCGACTGTTTGTCCGGACCGGCCACCGGGGCCTTGGTATAACGGGTCAGCAACGCGCTTTTCACCAGGCCCTGGGCATCGATCACCAGATCGTACGGCTTGGCCCGCAGGCTCTCCTTGAACCGCCGCCACTCGCCACTCTTGAGGGTCTGCCAGATATTCTTGCGCCAGCGGCGGATCGCCACCGGAATCACCTTGTCCACCGCCGGGTGCCAGCTCGGTAGTTCGGCGAAGCCTTCCTCGACCACCCAGTCGAAACGGATGCCGGGAATCGCCCGCGCGGCATCGGTAAGGGCCGGCAAGGCATGAATGATATCGCCCAGGGAAGAGGTCTTGACCAGCAATACGCGCAATTAGTGGACCTCGACCGCAGTGCCGTGCAAACGCTGCAAGGCTTCGTTCACCGGGGTCGGCTCAAGCTGACGCAGGCAGTTGTAATGGCCGAAGCGGCAGGTCCGGTCGAAGCAGGGACTACACTCCAGGCCCAGGCGGACAATCTCCACCTGGTCCGCCAACGGCGGGGTGAAACCCGGCGAAGTCGAGCCGTAGATCGCCACCAGCGGGCGGTTCAACGCGGCAGCGACGTGCATCAACCCCGAATCGTTGGAAACCACCGCATCGGCGCAAGACATCAGGTCGATGGCCTCGGCCAGGGATGTGGCGCCACTGAGGTTGACCGCCTCTTCGCGCAGCCCGGGAATCAGGCGCTGACGAATGTCTTCACCGACCCCATGATCGTTCTTCGAACCGAACAGCCAGACCTGCCAACCTTCACGAATCCGCACCTCGGCGACTTTTGCGTAATGCTCCGACGGCCAGCGCTTGGATTCGCCGAACTCGGCCCCCGGGCACAGAGCCAGTACCGGGCGATCCAGGCTCAGCTCGAACTTGGCCAGCGCGGCCTCGCGGCTGGCCGGGTCGATCCGCAGGCTCGGCCGCGGATACGGCGTCGGCAGGCTTTCACCCGGCTCATAGGCCAGGGCCATGAATCGCTCGATCATCAGCGGATAACGTTCCTTATCCAGTTTGCGCACATCGTTGAGCAGGCCATAGCGAAACTCGCCACGCCAGCCGGTGCGCTTCGGCACGCCGGCAAAAAACGGCACCAGCGCCGACTTCAGCGAGTTGGGCAACAGGATCGCCTGGTCGTACCGGCCGGCCAGGGACTTGCCGATGCGCCGCCGCGTGGCCAGTTCCAGCGCGCCGTGGCCGAGCGGAAAGCTCAAGGCGGCCCGCACCTCGGGCATGCGCTCGAGGATCGGGCGGCTCCATTCCGGGGCCAGCACATCGATCTCGCACTGCGGATGACGCTGCTTCAGGCACTGGAACAGTGTCTGAGCCATCACCATGTCACCGACCCAGCTGGGCCCAACGATCAGAATATTCATAGGCTTCCACAAACGATGCGGGGAGGCTTATGCCTCCCCGCCTCTAAAATATCAATCAGCTTAGCCCCAGCTCGGTCCATATCCGCATGACATCGCGGCGTTCGACCGCGAACTGATCGCCGGTGATCACCCCCGCCTCCTTCTGCAACGCCTGGCGGTGGGCGGCGGAGCGATAGGCCTTGTAGGCCTCGCGCAGCAGGTGGGCGTCCGTGGCGGGGATCAGGCCCGCCTGCTCCAACCCTTCGAGAATGCGGATATTGTCGGTATAGCGGAGTAACGCCGGGTGCGCTTTCGACCAAGCCAATGTCGCGTATTGCACCATAAATTCAATATCGACGATACCACCGGCATCCTGCTTGATATCGAAGGGCGCCGTGGCCTCGAAGGCATTGGCCGCCGTGCCCGCCGCGGTGGCCTTGCTCCCCAGGTTGTCGCGCATCTTGGCGCGCATCTCGCTGACTTCCTGACGCAAGGTCGGCAAATCCCGCTCACGCCCCAGCACCGCCGCGCGTACCTTCTCGAACGCCGTGCCGACCTCGTTGCAACCTACCAGCACCCGGGCGCGGATCAGCGCCTGGTGCTCCCAGGTCCAGGCTTCGTTCTGCTGGTAACGCTCGAAAGCGCCCAGGGAACTGACCAGCAGCCCCGAAGCCCCGGACGGACGCAGGCGCATGTCCACTTCATAGAGCTGGCCGGAGTTGGTCTGGGTGGTCAGCAGGTGAATGATCCGCTGACCCAGGCGGGTGAAAAACTGCGCGGTATCGATAGGCTTGGCGCCATCGGTCTCGGCATTCGGGTCGCCGTCGTGGATAAACACCAGGTCCAGGTCCGAACCATGGCCCAGTTCGATACCACCGACCTTGCCGTAGCCGACAATAATAAAGCCCGGGTCGCACAAGCTGCCATCGACACGTCGTGGCGAACCATGGCGGCCGACGGTCTGGCGCCAGGCCAGGGCCAGCACCTGTTCGAGGATCGCTTCGGCGAGCCAGGTGAGGTAGTCGCTGACCTTCATCAACGGCAGGCTGCCGGAGATTTCCGAGGCCGCGACCCGCAGACGATGCGCCAGCTTGAAGTGGCGCAAGGCTTCCATCTGCTGCTCGAGGTCGTCTTCCGGAATCCGCGTCAGGCGCTCACGCAGCTCCGCGGCCAGCTCCGGCGCCAGGGGCGGCTTGAATAGCCGGCCTTCGTTGAGCAACTCGTCGAGCAGCATCGGGAAGCGGGTGATCTGTTCGGCAATCCAGGGGCTCGCGGCACACAAGGTCAGCAAGCGACGCAAGGCACCGGGGTTTTCCGTGAGCAGCACCAGGTAAGCCGAACGCCGGGCCACGGCTTCCACCAGGGGCAGCACCCGCTCCAGCACCAGGTCCGGATCGGCATGCTCCACCGCCTGGGCCAGCAAGCGCGGGATAAAGGCATCGAGCCGCTCCCGACCGAGCCGCTGCATGGCGCGCAACTGCGGGCTGGTGCGCAGCGCCGTCAGTTGCTTCAGGGCCTTGGCGGCATCCTTGAAACCGCCTTCCTGCAACTGCCGGCAGGCCGCCTCTTCATCCTGGGACTCTTCCCACAGCGGCAGCCATTCGCCGCCGACCATCACTTCACAGTCGGCGCCATCTTCTTCGTCCGGATCGGCGATCACCTGGCGGAAATGCCAGTCGACCCGCCCGCGCCAGTACATCAACCGCTCATGAAACGCCTCCCAACTGTCGAAGCCCATCATGAAAGCAATACGCGCGCGATCCTTCTCGCCATCGGGCAGCATCTGGGTCTGGCGGTCGGCAATCGCCTGGATCGCATGTTCGGTGTAGCGCAGGAATTCATAGCCGCTGCGCAACTCGCCGATCACCGCCGGCGGCAGGTAACCCTGGCCTTCCAGGGTCCCCAGTACCTTCAACAACGGGCGCTGCTGCAGACTCAGGTCACGCCCGCCATGAATCAGCTGGAAGGCCTGGGCAATGAACTCGACCTCGCGAATGCCGCCGGAACCCAGCTTGATATTCTCGGCCATACCCTTGCGCCGGACTTCCTGCTGGATCAACTGCTTCATGGTGCGCAACGCTTCGATGGCCGAGAAGTCCAGATAGCGCCGATAGACGAAGGGCCGCAGCATATCCAGCAACTGCGCGCCGGCCACCTGGTCGCCGGCCACCACCCGCGCCTTGATCATCGCGTAGCGCTCCCAGTCGCGCCCCTGGTCCTGGTAATACTGTTCCAGCGCGTTGAAGCTCAACACCAGCGCGCCGGCCGAGCCATAGGGGCGCAGGCGCATGTCGACGCGGAACACGAAGCCGTCGACGGTGATAGGGTCGAGTGCCTTGATCAGTCGCTGGCCCAGGCGGATGAAAAACTCCTGGTTGTCCAGCGGGCGCTTGGTCCCGACTGTCTCGCCACCTTCCGGGTAGGCAAAGATCAGGTCGATGTCGGAAGACAGGTTCAACTCCACGGCACCGAGCTTGCCCATGCCGAGGATGACCATCTGCTGCGGCTCGCCACTGCGCCGCCCGGTGGGTGTGCCGAACTGCTGGCAATGCCGTGGATACAGCCAGTGATACCCCTGGTCGATGCAGGCGTCGGCCAGGTCGGAAAGGTCACGACAGGTCTGCACCAGGTCCGCCTGGCGAGTCAGGTCGCGCCAGATGATCCGCACCTGCTGGCGCGTGCGCTGCCGGCGCAGGGCGCGGCCCAGTTCGTCCTCGGTTTCGACCTGCTGCAACGCCGCGGCGATCTGCCCGCACATCTCCCCCGGCGCGAAGCCGCGATCCAGGTCGCCGAACTGCGCCAGCTCCAGCAACATCAAAGGGTCACGCAGCGATTGTTCAATAAAGAAGTCGCTGGCCGCGCTGACCCGGGAGAACTGCGCCCAGCGTGGCGCGGTCCATTCAGCCAGCCCGTGATCATCCTCCAGGGCGGCGACGGCGGCACGAAACGACTGCTCGGCACGACTGGCGGCAGGCAGGAGAATGGCCGGCAGGTCGGCCAACATTGGAAGGCTCATGGTCTATCCTTGGTGATCGAACAATCAGCCGCAGTCTGTGATAGCGAGAAACACGCTCTGGAAAGGACTGTCGAACAAAAGTTAGAAATAGCTGATAATGGTTATTTTTTGGCAGCCAGCCTCAAAAAGGTGGTCACCTTGATTATTTTCCAACCAACAATATCGATTACGCTCACAACATAGCAGGAAGTTTTTACTCGTCGATCTGTAGTTTTACTACTCGTCTATACATTCGAAAGGCTGAAATGGTCGACGATTTGTAGTAAAACTACAGGACTCCGGTACAACCTCCGGACATCCAAGAATTTATGTCGTCTGCCCACAAGGCCAGTCGCAAACTCAGGCAACCGATTCTGGAAGCCTTTCCGCCCTGGAGCAAGCCATGCAAGACCTCGATCCCGTCGAAACCCAGGAATGGCTGGACGCCCTGGAATCGGTTCTCGACAAAGAAGGCGAAGACCGTGCTCACTACCTGATGACCCGTATGGGCGAACTCGCGACCCGCAGCGGCTCGCAACTGCCCTACGCCATCACCACGCCTTACCGCAACACGATTCCCGTCACCCACGAAGCACGCATGCCTGGCGACCTGTTCATGGAACGCCGCATTCGCTCGCTGGTGCGCTGGAACGCGATGGCCATGGTAATGCGCACGAACTTGAAAGATTCTGACCTGGGCGGTCACATCTCCAGCTTCGCCTCCAGCGCCACCCTGTATGACATCGGTTTCAACTACTTCTTCCAGGCCCCGACTGACGAACACGGCGGCGACCTGATCTACTTCCAGGGCCACACCTCGCCAGGCGTCTACGCCCGTGCGTTCATGGAAGGCCGCATCACCGAAGAACAGATGAACAACTTCCGCCAGGAAGTCGACGGTCAGGGCCTCTCGTCCTACCCGCACCCTTGGCTGATGCCGGACTTCTGGCAGTTCCCGACCGTATCCATGGGTCTGGGTCCGATCCAGGCGATCTACCAGGCACGCTTCATGAAGTACCTGGAAGCTCGCGGTTTCATCCCTGAAGGCAAGCAGAAGGTCTGGTGCTTCCTGGGCGACGGCGAGTGCGACGAGCCGGAATCCCTGGGTGCCATCTCCCTGGCCGGCCGCGAGAAGCTGGACAACCTGATCTTCGTCATCAACTGCAACCTGCAGCGCCTCGACGGCCCGGTTCGCGGCAACGGCAAGATCATCCAGGAACTCGAAGGCGTGTTCCGTGGCGCCCAGTGGAACGTCACCAAAGTCATCTGGGGCCGTTTCTGGGACCCACTGCTGGCCAAGGACGTCGACGGCATCCTGCAACGCCGGATGGACGAAGTCATCGACGGCGAGTACCAGAACTACAAGGCCAAAGACGGCGCGTTCGTGCGCGAACACTTCTTCAACTCGCCGGAACTCAAGGCGATGGTTGCCGACCTGTCCGACGACGAGATCTGGAAACTCAACCGTGGCGGCCACGACCCGTACAAGGTCTACGCGGCGTACCACGAAGCGGTCAACCACAAGGAACAACCGACCGTCATCCTGGCCAAGACCATCAAGGGTTATGGCACCGGTGCCGGCGAAGCGAAGAACACCGCGCACAACACCAAGAAGGTCGATGTCGAAAGCCTGAAGCTGTTCCGCGATCGTTTCGACATTCCGGTCAAAGACGACCAACTGGAAAACCTGCCGTTCTTCAAGCCGGAACCCAACAGCGCCGAAGCCCGCTACCTCAGCGAGCGCCGTACCGCATTGGGCGGTTTCGTGCCACAGCGCCGCGCGCAAAGCTTCAACATCCCGACGCCGCCACTCGACACCCTCAAGGCTATCCTGGACGGCTCGGGCGACCGTGAAATCTCCACCACCATGGCCTTCGTGCGGATCCTCGCGCAGCTGGTCAAGGACAAGGAAATCGGTTCGCGCATCGTCCCGATCATCCCGGACGAAGCCCGTACCTTCGGCATGGAAGGCATGTTCCGTCAGTTGGGCATCTACTCCTCCGTCGGCCAGCTCTACGAGCCAGTCGATAAAGACCAGGTGATGTTCTACAAGGAAGACAAGAAGGGCCAGATTCTCGAAGAAGGCATCAACGAAGCGGGCGCCATGAGCTCCTTCATCGCCGCCGGCACTTCGTACTCCAGCCACAACCAGCCGATGCTGCCGTTCTACATCTTCTACTCGATGTTCGGCTTCCAGCGCATCGGCGACCTGGCCTGGGCCGCCGGCGACAGCCGCACCCGTGGCTTCCTGATCGGCGGTACCGCAGGCAGAACCACGCTGAACGGCGAAGGCCTGCAGCACGAAGACGGTCACAGCCACATCCTCGCGGGCACCATCCCGAACTGCCGTACCTTTGATCCAACCTACGGCTACGAGCTGGCGGTGATCATCCAGGACGGCATGAAGAAGATGACCGAAGAGCAGCAGGACGTTTTCTACTACATCACCGTGATGAACGAGTCCTACCAGCAACCTGCCATGCCGGCCGGTGTTGAAGAGGGCATCATCAAGGGCATGTACCTGCTCGAGGAAGACACCAAGGAAGCGGCCCACCACGTGCAACTGATGGGCTCCGGCACCATCCTGCGCGAAGTGCGTGAAGCGGCGAAGATCCTGCGTGAGCAATTCAACATCGGCGCCGACGTGTGGAGCGTCACCAGCTTCAACGAACTGCGTCGCGACGGCCTCGCCGTGGAGCGCAGCAACCGCCTGCACCCGGGCCAGAAGCCAAAGCTGAGCTACGTCGAAGAATGCCTCAACGGCCGCAAAGGTCCGGTGATCGCCTCTACCGACTACATGAAGTTGTTTGCCGAACAGATTCGTCAGTGGGTCCCATCCAAGGAATTCAAAGTCCTGGGTACCGACGGTTTCGGCCGCAGTGACAGCCGCAAGAAGCTGCGTCACTTCTTCGAAGTCGACCGTCATTTCGTGGTGTTGGCAGCCCTGGAAGCCTTGGCTGACCGTGGTGAGATCGAACCCAAGGTGGTGGCGGACGCCATCGTCAAGTTCGGGATCAACCCGGAAAAACGCAACCCACTGGACTGCTGAGGAGACACCCTGTGAGCGAACTCATTCGCGTACCTGACATCGGCAGCGGTGAAGGTGAAGTAATCGAACTGTTTGTGAAGGTCGGCGACCGCATCGAAGCCGACCAGAGCATCCTGACGCTGGAATCGGACAAGGCGAGCATGGAAGTGCCCGCGCCGAAAGCCGGCATCATCAAGAGCCTGAAAGTGAAGCTGGGCGACCGCCTGAAAGAAGGCGACGAGTTGCTGGAACTGGAAGTCGAAGGTGCCGCTGCTGCGGCGCCTGCGGCTGCACCAGCCCCTGCCGCCCAGGCGGCACCGGTTGCGGCCGCCGCACCAGTTGCCGCTCCGAGCGCCGCACCTGCCGCCGCCTCGGCCCAGCCAGTGCACGTGCCGGACATCGGTTCGTCGGGCAAGGCCCAGATCATCGAGATCTCGGTCAAGGTCGGCGACAGCATCGAAGCTGATCAATCGCTGATCACCCTCGAATCCGACAAGGCCAGCATGGAAATCCCATCGCCGGTCGCCGGTGTCGTGGAAAGCATCAGCGTCAAGCTCAACGACGAAGTCGGTACCGGCGACCTGATCCTGGTCCTGAAAGTCGCGGGCGCGGCGTCGGCCGCTGCTCCAGCACCGGCCCAAGCCGCCGCCGCACCTGCTGCCGCTCCGGCGCCAGTGGCTGCACCGGCCGCTCCGGTTGCCGACAGCGTCCAGGACATCCACGTGCCGGATATCGGCTCGGCGGGCAAGGCCAAGATCATCGAAGTCTCGGTCAAGGCCGGCGACACCGTCGAGGTCGATCAATCGCTGATCACCCTCGAATCCGACAAAGCCAGCATGGAAATCCCATCGCCGGCCGCCGGCGTGGTGGAAAGCATTTCCATCAAGCTCGACGACGAAGTCGGTACCGGCGACCTGATCCTCAAGCTGAAGGTCAAGGGCGTTGCCGCGCCAACCGCTCCTGCTCCAGCGGCTGCACCTGCCGCACCGGCCAAGGCTGAAGCCGCACCTGCTGCTGCGCCGGCTCCAGCCGCTGCCCCGGTAGCCGCTCCGGCCAACCCGGGTGCCAAGGTTCACGCCGGCCCGGCGGTACGCCAACTGGCCCGTGAATTCGGCGTCGAGCTGAACGCGGTCAGCGCCAGCGGCCCCCACGGTCGCATCCTCAAGGAAGACGTGCAGGCCTACGTCAAGGCGATGATGCAGAAAGCCAAGGAAGCACCGGCCGCCGCACCTGCTGGCGCCACCGGCGGTGCCGGCATCCCGCCGATCCCGGTCGTGGACTTCAGCCGCTTCGGCGAAATCGAAGAAGTGCCGATGACCCGCCTGATGCAGGCTGGCGCCGCCAACCTGCACCGCAGCTGGCTGAACGTGCCGCACGTGACCCAATTCGACTCGGCGGATATCACCGAGCTGGAAGCGTTCCGCGTGGCCCAGAAAGCCGTGGCCGAGAAGGCTGGCGTCAAGCTGACCATCCTGCCGCTGCTGCTCAAGACCTGCGCTCACCTGCTCAAGGAACTGCCGGACTTCAACAGTTCGCTGGCCCCAAGCGGCAAGGCGATCATCCGCAAGAAGTACGTCAACATCGGCTTCGCCGTCGACACGCCGGATGGCCTGCTGGTTCCGGTGATCAAGAACGTCGACCAGAAGAACCTGCTGCAACTCGCCGCCGAAGCGGCTTCCCTGGCTGAAAAAGCCCGGACCAAGAAGCTCTCCGCCGACGACATGCAGGGCGCCTGCTTCACCATTTCCAGCCTCGGGCACATTGGCGGCACCGGCTTCACGCCGATCGTCAACGCGCCGGAAGTGGCGATCCTCGGTGTCTCCAAGGCCACCATCCAGCCGGTCTGGGACGGCAAGGCCTTCCAGCCCAAGCTGATGCTGCCACTGTCGCTGTCCTACGATCACCGGGTGATCAACGGTGCAGCCGCCGCGCGCTTCACCAAGCGCCTGAGCGACCTGCTGGCGGATATCCGCACTATCCTGCTGTAACCGCGACCCCGGTCTCTTCCCTTGAGGAGACCGGGCCCGCGTACCGATTTCCGAGCGCCACGCTCGTACCTCAACCCCGCCAATTGGCGGGGCTTTTTTTGCCTGTTTTCCGGGCAATGCCATAAACGATTCAGCAAACACCGTGCGCCCCTTGAAATAGACGGGTGGCGACGCCCGTTAATTGAAGAAATCCCCTCCTCGGCCGATACATTGAAGGCACGGAGCCACTGTTGTGCTTGTCAGCCTGACCTGCTTAATGCAACCTTGCCCAACACGCCAGAAAAACGGTTTGTACCCAGCGTGACCCGTACTCTTGAAGCGAGCTCTCAATGAAAAGCCAACCGGATGTCGCCAATAGATTGGCGGCCGAGGTAGTAACGCAATTGCCGGTGCCCTCGCGGCTCGGCATGCTGCGTTTCGAACGGCTGAATGAAGCAAGCTGGGCACTGCTGTTTCTCGATCCCAATTGCGAGCGCCAGTTCGGCCAACCGGCCATTGAACTCTGCGCCCTGGTCGGCTCGCCCTATGCCAGCCTGATGGAACCGGAAGCCCGTTACCGGCTGCACGACACCATCCAGCAGCAACTGGTCGACAGCCCGCATTACCTGATTCGCTACACCCTGCACACCACCCAGGGGCCACTGAGCCTGCTGGAAGTCGGTGAAGCCTACAAACAACACAACCGTCACCTGCTGCGCGGCTACCTGCTGGTGGTCGAGGGCCTGCTCGGCCAGGAGCCGAGCTTGCCGGCCGCCGACCTGGAAACCCAGAACAGCCGCCTGCAGATTGCCCTGGAACTGAACCAGCGCGCCCAGCAGGAACAATTGCTCCACCTCGACCGGGTACGCGCCCAGCAGGACCTGATCCTGCGCCTGGCGCGCCAGCGCTACAGCGCCGGCAAGTCCCTGCTCGAAGCCGCCGAACTGATCACCCGCTGCGCCTGCGACATCTACGAAATCGACTGTGCGAGCATCTGGAACCTCGAAGGCAGTCGCCTGGTACCGATCTGCTCCTATCACCGCGATCGCCAGCAATACGTATTGCCGGACATCATCGATGTCAGTGGTTTCCCCGACTACCTGGAAGCCCTGCACACCAGCCGCGCCATCGACGCCCACAATGCCAACCGCGACCCGCGCACCCGGGAAATGGCCGAAAGCCTGCGCCCGCGGGATACCAATGCCATGCTCGACGCCAGCATCCGCATCGACGGCCAGGTGGTCGGCGTGCTGTGCCTGGAACAGACCGGCAAGAGCCGCGCCTGGCAGTCCGATGAGATCGCCTTTGCCGGTGAGCTGGCAGACCAGTTCGCCCAGGTCATCAACAACCACAACCGACGGGCCGCCACCAGCGCCCTGCACCTGTTCCAGCGCGCCGTGGAACAGAGCGCCAACGCCTTCCTGCTGGTCAGCAGCGAAGGCGTGGTGGAATACGTCAACCCCAGCTTCACCGCCATCACCCAGTACAGCACCGAGGAAGTCCACGGCCAGAAGCTCTCCGAGCTGCCGGCCCTGGAGAACCTCAGCGAGCTGCTGTTCGACGCGCCCTCGAGCCTGGCCAAGAGCAATAGCTGGCAAGGCGAGTTCAAGAGCCGACGCAAGAACCTGGAGCCCTACTGGGGCCAGCTGTCGATTTCCAAGGTCTACGGTGACAACCGCGAACTGACCCACTACATCGGCATCTACGAAGACATCACCCAGAGCAAGCTGGCGCAACAGCGCATCGAGCGCCTGGCCTACACCGACAACCTGACCAACCTGGGCAACCGCCCGGCGTTCATCCGCAACCTCGACGAGCGTTTCGCCCGCGACAGCGACTCGCCCATCAGCCTGCTGCTGGTGGACATCGACAACTTCAAGCGGATCAACGACAGCCTCGGCCACCAGACCGGCGACAAACTGCTGATCAGCCTGGCCCGACGCCTGCGCAACAGCCTGAGCCCGAGCGGCAGCCTGGCGCGCTTTGCCAGCAACGAATTCGCGGTGCTGCTGGACGATACCGACCTGGAAACCGGGCAACAGATCGCCAGCCAGCTGCTGACCACCCTCGACAAGCCGATGTTCGTCGACAACCAGCTGATCAGCGTCACCGGCTCCGTGGGCCTGGCCAGCGCGCCGCTGCACGGCCGCGACCCGCAGACCCTGATGCGCAACGCCGGCCTGGCCCTGCACAAGGCCAAGGCCAACGGCAAGCACCAGGTCCAGGTCTTTACCGAGGCGCTGAACGCCGAGGCCAGCTACAAGCTGTTCGTCGAGAACAACCTGCGCCGGGCCCTGACCCAGAACGAGCTGGACGTGTTCTACCAGCCCAAGCTCTGCCTGCGCAGCGGCCGCCTGCTGGGCATGGAGGCGCTGTTGCGCTGGAACCACCCGGAACGCGGCATGATCCGCCCGGACCAGTTCATCAGCGTCGCCGAAGAAACCGGCCTGATCATCCCGATCGGCAAATGGGTCGCGCGCCAGGCCTGCCGCATGAGCAAGCAACTGACCGCCTCCGGGCTGGGCAAGCTGCAGGTGGCGATCAACCTGTCGCCCAAGCAGTTCTCCGACCCGGACCTGGTGGCCTCCATCGCCAGTATCCTCAAGGAAGAACAGCTGGCGCCGGCCCTGCTGGAGCTTGAGCTGACAGAAGGCCTGCTGCTGGAAGCCACCGAAGACACCCACCAGCAACTCGACCAGTTGAAAAGGCTTGGCCTGACCCTGGCCATGGACGACTTCGGCACCGGCTATTCGTCCCTGAGCTACCTGAAGAAATTCCCGATCGACATCATCAAGATCGATCGCAGCTTCATCCATGAAATCCCGGACAACCAGGACGATATGGAAATCACCTCCGCGGTGATCGCCATGGCCCACAACCTGAAGATCAAGGTGGTGGCCGAAGGGATCGAGACCTACGAGCAACTGACCTTCCTGCGGCGCCACCGTTGCGATGTCGGCCAGGGCTACCTGTTCGACCGGCCGATCCCCGGTCTCGACCTGATCCAGCAGCTCAAACGTTACCCGCGCGGCCCTTTGGCCTGACAGCGCTGTAACACTCGGGCACACTGTCGGTCTATCCTACTGTATCGCTTATCCCAACCTGACTGAGAGGACTGTGACATGGTCTTGCGCTCGGAAATACTGGTGAACAAAAACGTGCTCCCAACCAAAGAACAAGCTCTGCCTGGCCGCGAAACCCCGATGAGCGTGCCGGAAAACCATTTCGTCAACGGCAACCCGCTGCTGGGGCCCTTCCCCGGCAACGTGGAATTCGCGATTTTCGGCCTGGGTTGCTTCTGGGGCGCGGAACGACGCTTCTGGCAACGTGAAGGGGTGTACAGCACCTCGGTGGGTTATGCCGGCGGCTTCACGCCGAACCCGACCTACGAAGAAGTCTGCTCGGGCCTGACCGGCCATAGCGAAGTGGTACTGGTGGTGTATGAACCGGAAATCGTCAGCTACGAGCAACTGCTCGCGCTGTTCTGGGAACTGCACGATCCGACCCAGGGCATGCGCCAGGGCAACGACATCGGCAGCCAGTACCGCTCGGTGATCTACGCCACCAAGCCGAATCAGTTGGAAGCGGCACTGAAGAGCAAGCAGCTGTACCAGGCCGAACTGAGCAAGGCCGGCCATGGCACTATCACCACGGAAATCGACGAAGCGCCGACCTTCTTCTATGCCGAGGCCTATCACCAGCAGTACCTGGCGAAGAACCCCGAAGGCTATTGCGGGATTCGCGGCACGGGCGTGACCTGCCCGATCTGATTCAGCACCCGGCGTCGGACACAGGTTTTGCGGACACCACAGACCTGTAGGAGCCTGGCTTGCCAGCGAAGAGGCCCTCAAGAGCGCCAAAAGCTTCGCGGGCAAGCTCCGCTCCCACAGGTTCCGATGTGCTCAGAACATCGGGGAAAACCCAAAGCCGCCGACTTACTCGGCAATCAGCCAATCCATCCGCCAATCACCCTGGGTCTGCCCCAGCTTCTGCGCCAGCCACGGCAACAACTCCCGCAGCTCCTCTTCCAGCCCCCACGGCGGATTGGCAATCGCCAGGCCCGAACCGTTCAGGCTCGCCGGCGTATCCAGCGGATGCACCAGCAATTCCACCCGCAGCAATTTCGGCGCACCGCTACCGGCCAGATCCTGATAGAAGCGCTTCAGGGCGCGCTGATCCTTGATCGGATACCAGATCGCCGCCACCGTCTGGCGCATACGCCCGATGGCTTCCTTGAGCGATGCCGCACAGCGCTGCATCTCATCCAGCTGTTCGAACGGCGGATCGATCAGCAGCACCGCACGCTTCTCTGCTACCGGCAGCAAGGCCCGCGCCACATGCCAGCCTTCGCCCAGGTGCACCGCCACGCGCCGGTCGCCCTTCATATTGTCCTTGAGCAGCTTGCCGTCTTCCGGGTGCTTCTCGTTGAGCAGGATCCGCTCGCGCTCACGGGTCAGGCGTCGCGCCAGCTCCGGCGAGCCCGGGTAGTAGCGCAATTCGCCATCCGGGTTCATCTCGTGCAGCACACGCATGTAGTCGGCGGTCACCGCGGGCAACGCCTGCTCGCCCCACAAGCGGGCGATCCCCTCCAGGTATTCGCCGGTGCGGCTGGCCTGGTCGCCCTTGAGGTCGTACAGGCCAATGCCGGCGTGACTGTCGATATAGGCGAACGGCTGCTCCTTGCGCGCCATCAGGGCGATCAGACGAGTCAGGATCAGGTGTTTCAAGACGTCGGCGTGATTGCCGGCGTGGAAGGCGTGACGGTAGTTCATGGCGACTCCTGCGAAGGAGGCGAAGTTTACCTTGTGCCCGGGCGTACGTCAGGTCGCAGCGTACCGGCGGCATCGGAAGTGTCTGACATATTCCCGGGGTCGGGCAGTGATAAGGTCGTTTTCCCGCCTATCGGAAAGAAGGATCCGAGCAATGACCAGCCGCTACGCCAAGATTGTCCTCACCCTGGCCCTCGCGGCCTTCGCCTTCATGGTCACGTTCAACAATGTCACCGACTACGGTTCCAACTTCGCCTTTGTCCGCCATGTACTGAGCATGGACACCACCTTCCCGGACAATGCCGCGATGTACCGCGCGATCACCACCCCCGCGCTCTGGCACGCCGCCTATTGGCTGATCATCTTCGGCGAAGGCCTGACCGCGGCGCTGCTGGCCCGTGGCGCGTGGTCACTCTGGCAAGCGCGCAAACGCGACGCCGCCAGCTTCGCCCAGGCGAAGCAGTGGGTCATCGGCGGCGCAACCGTCGGCTTCCTGGTCTGGTTCTTCGGTTTCATGGTAGTCGGCGGCGAATGGTTCCTGATGTGGCAATCGCAGACCTGGAATGGCCAGGAGCCGGCCTTCAAGTTCTACATGGCTATCCTCGGGGTGCTGATCTTCGTCAATCAGGCGGACAACGAGTTGGCTTAATCCGGCCACTTGCCGATTGCGCGCCAGTATCGGACACTGGCGCGCCGGTTTGCGGTCCGACCACGGGCGCAGCACCCAAGGTCATTGGCGACTCAGACACACGAGACCATTAAGCGACCGCACCTGCCTGGCAGTGCTCATTAATGGAATTCCACTGAGTCGAGACTTTATGAAAGACGCAACGATTGCGCTCCATCACGGTTTCAAGTCGGACCCGACCACCAAGGCCGTGGCCGTGCCCATCTACCAGAACGTCGCCTTCGAATTCGATAACGCCCAGCACGGCGCCGACCTGTTCAACCTGGATGTCCCGGGCAATATCTACACCCGGATCATGAACCCCACCAACGATGTGCTGGAACAGCGCCTCGCCGCCCTCGAAGGCGGGATCGCCGGGTTGGCGGTGTCCGCCGGCAGCGCCGCGATCCACTACGCGATCCAGACCCTGACCCGTGCCGGCGACAATATCGTCTCCACGCCGCAGCTCTACGGCGGCACCTACACCCTCTTCGCCCATCTGCTGCCGAGTTTCGGTGTCGATGTGCGCTTCGCCCGCGACGACTCACCCGAAGCCATCGCCGAACTGATCGACGAGAACACCAAGCTGGTCTATTGCGAAAGTATCGGTAATCCGGCGGGCAATATCGTCGATCTCCAGCGCTTCGCCGAGGTTGCCCATGCCCGCGGCGTACCACTGATGGTCGACAACACCGTGGCGACGCCGATCCTGTGCAAGCCGATCGAGTTTGGTGCCGATATCGTCGTGCACTCGGTGACCAAGTACGTCGGTGGCCACGGCAACTCCCTGGGCGGGGTGATTGTCGATGCCGGCACCTTCCCCTGGGCCGACTACCCGGAAAAATTCCCCGGCCTGAACACCCCGGAGGCCGCCTATCACGGCGTGGTCTACACGGAAAAATTCGGTCCTGCGGCGTTTATCGCCCGAGCCCGCACCGTACCATTGCGCAATACCGGCGCGGCCCTGGCGCCGATGAACGCCTTCCTGCTACTGCAAGGCCTGGAAACCCTGGCCTTGCGCATGGAGCGGCATACCGAGAACGCGCTCAAGGTGGCGCAGTTCCTCAAGGCCCACGAGCAAGTGGCCTGGGTCAGTTACGCCGGCCTGCCGGACCACCCGCACCATGAACTGGCGCTCAAATACATGAAGGGCAAGCCTTCGGCGATCCTCTCGTTCGGCCTCAAGGGAGGCTATGCAGCCGGTGTGCGTTTCTACGATGCACTGCAGATCTTCAAGCGCCTGGTGAATATCGGCGACGCCAAGTCCCTGGCCTGCCACCCGGCCTCCACCACCCACCGGCAAATGAACGAGCAAGAGCAGGCCAAGGCCGGCGTGAAACCGGAAATGATCCGCCTGTCCGTTGGCATCGAGGCGATCGAGGATATCCTCGAAGACCTGCAACAAGCGCTACGCGCTTAAAGCAAAACGGCCCGCCTCCAGGGAGGCGGGCCGCCAAGCGTTCAGGGCTTCAGCCCCCCTTCGATCAGTGCTCCAGGCGGAATTGCCTCTCTGCCGCGTCGAAGCGCCGTAGCATCAGCGCCGAGGGCGCACCCATTCGGCTGACGATATAGATCGCCAGACTGGCGAAGATAAAGCCTGGAATAATTTCGTACAGCCCCAGCAGGTTGAAGTGCTTCCAGACGATCACCGTGATTGCCCCCACCAGAATCCCGGCCAATGCGCCATTGCGGGTCATGTCCTTCCAGATCACCGAGATCAGCACCACCGGACCGAACGCCGCACCAAAACCGGCCCAGGCGTAGCTCACCAGGCCCAGCACGCGGTTTTCCGGATTGGCCGCGAGGGCGATGGCCACCAGCGCCACCAACAACACCATGGCGCGACCGACCCAGACCAGCTCGCGCTGGGAAGCCGACTTACGCAGGAAGGTCTTGTAGAAATCCTCGGTCAGGGCGCTGGAGCACACCAGTAACTGGCAGCTCAAAGTGCTCATCACCGCCGCCAGGATCGCCGACAGCAGCACACCCGCAACCCACGGATTGAACAGAATCTTCGCCAGCTCGATAAACACCCGCTCATGGTTCTCACCCACGGGGCCGGCCACCTCGGGATGCGCCGAGAAGTAGGCGATGCCGAAGAAGCCCACCGCCACGGTGCCGCCCAGGCAGAGGATCATCCAGGTCATGGAAATGCGCCGGGCCTTGGCAATCGACTTGACCGAATCCGCCGCCATGAAGCGCGCCAGGATATGCGGCTGGCCGAAGTAGCCCAGGCCCCAGCCCATCAGCGAGAGAATGCCGACGAAGGTGGTGCCCTTGAGCATGTCGAAGTTGGCCGGATCCTTGGCTTCAATGGCCAGGAAGGTGGTGTCGACGCCACCGGTGGCCAGCAGCACGATGATCGGCGTCAGGATCAGCGCGAAGATCATCAGCGTGGCTTGCACGGTATCGGTCCAGCTGACCGCCAGGAAACCACCGATAAAGGTGTAGGCAATGGTCGCCGCCGCGCCGGCCCACAAGGCCGTCTCATAGGACATGCCGAAAGTACTTTCGAACAACCGCGCCCCGGCAACGATGCCCGACGCACAGTAGATGGTGAAGAACACCAGGATCACCAGCGCGGCAATGATCCGCAGCAGGCCGCTGTGATCCTCGAAACGACTGGAGAAATAGTCCGGCAGGGTCAGCGCATCGCCATTGTGCTCGGTCTGTACCCGCAGGCGCCCGGCGACGAACAGCCAGTTCAGGTAGGCCCCGACGATCAGGCCGATGGCGATCCAGCTTTCCGACAGCCCCGACAGGTAGATCGCACCGGGCAAACCCATCAGCAACCAGCCGCTCATATCGGAAGCGCCGGCCGATAGCGCGGTGACAACGCTGCCAAGGCTGCGGCCGCCGAGAATGTAATCGGAGAGGTTATTGGTCGAGCGATAAGCCATCAGGCCGATCAGCACCATGGCGGCGATATAGATCACGAACGTGATCAGGGTGGGGTTGCTTACACTCATTGAAAAATCCCTGGCATTGTTTTTATTGAGCGACGGTCCGACCGACGCAAAGCATGATGTTTGTCAGACGATTAAACGCAGCAGGCATTTATGACCGATATTTCCTCAGGAAAATCGCCAGCCACGACCTACCGCACGTAGGAGGTTGCACTGCGGCGGCGAATGCTATTCAACAAACCGAATAAGGTGCAACCCATTTCGCCCGAATAAGTTGCACCTATTGAATTTTGCGTATTTTCCGACGATTTCCCGCCCTTTTTCAGTGCGAGAAATGCCCCTGTCGCCCGGAAAACCCCGGACTGAAGGCGCCAAGTACAAGTGGGAAAATAATTCCTGATCTGCCGCCGTTTTTTCCTGCAAAAAAAGGGTTGCACCCGGTTGCACCTCGATCGAGCCAGCGCTACTCTTTCTGCCAGCTGATGCCACGCCATCGTGGTAACCATGAGGATAAGAAAATGGCTACGACCACCCTTGGGGTCAAACTCGACGACCCGACCCGTGAGCGCCTGAAGGCCGCGGCCCACTCGATTGACCGCACCCCCCATTGGCTGATCAAGCAAGCCATTTTCAATTACCTGGAAAAGCTCGAGAGCGGTGCAACCCCGGGTGAAATCAACGGTTCGTCCCGTGGCGACGCCGATGACAGCGGTGACGTTCCGAGCGACCACGCCCATCAGTGCTTCCTCGAATTCGCCGAAAGCATCCTCCCGCAATCGGTACTGCGCGCCGCCATCACCGCCGCCTACCGTCGCCCGGAACCGGAAGTGGTGCCGATGCTGCTGGAGCAGGCACGCCTGCCGGCAGCCATGGCCGAGGCCACCCACAAGCTCGCCGCCTCGATTGCCGAAAAACTGCGCAACCAGAAGAGCGCCGGCGGCCGTGCCGGGATTGTTCAGGGCCTGTTGCAGGAGTTCTCCCTGTCGTCCCAGGAAGGCGTGGCGCTGATGTGCCTGGCCGAAGCCCTGCTGCGTATCCCGGACAAAGGTACCCGCGACGCGCTGATCCGCGACAAGATCAGCACCGGCAACTGGCAACCGCACCTGGGCAACAGCCCGTCGCTGTTCGTCAATGCCGCCACCTGGGGCCTGCTGCTGACCGGCAAGCTGGTCGCCACCCATAACGAAACCGGCCTGACCTCGTCCCTGAGCCGCATCATCGGCAAGAGCGGCGAACCGATGATCCGCAAGGGCGTCGACATGGCCATGCGCCTGATGGGCGAACAGTTCGTCACCGGCGAAACCATCGCCGAAGCCCTGGCCAACGCCAGCCGCTTCGAAGCCAAGGGCTTCCGCTATTCCTACGACATGCTCGGCGAAGCGGCCCTGACCGAGCACGACGCGCAGAAATACCTGGCGTCCTACGAGCAGGCCATCCACTCCATCGGCAAGGCTTCCCACGGTCGCGGCATCTACGAGGGCCCGGGCATCTCGATCAAGCTGTCGGCCCTGCACCCGCGCTACAGCCGCGCCCAGTACGAACGGGTGATGGACGAGCTGTACCCGCGCCTGCTGGCACTGACCCTGCTGGCCAAGCAATACGATATCGGCCTGAATATCGACGCCGAAGAGGCCGACCGCCTCGAACTGTCCCTCGACCTGCTCGAACGCCTGTGCTTCGAACCGCAGCTGGGCGGCTGGAACGGCATCGGCTTCGTGATCCAGGCCTACCAGAAACGCTGCCCCTATGTGATCGACTACGTCATCGACCTGGCCCGTCGCAGCCGCCATCGCCTGATGATCCGCCTGGTCAAGGGCGCGTACTGGGACAGCGAGATCAAGCGCGCCCAGGTCGAAGGCCTGGAGGGCTATCCGGTCTACACCCGCAAGGTCTACACCGACGTTTCCTACATCGCCTGCGCACGCAAGCTGCTGTCGGTACCGGAAGTCATCTACCCGCAGTTCGCCACCCACAACGCCCACACCCTGTCGGCCATCTACCATATCGCCGGGCAGAACTATTACCCGGGCCAGTACGAATTCCAGTGCCTCCACGGCATGGGCGAACCACTGTACGAACAGGTAGTAGGCAAGGTTTCCGAAGGCAAGCTGAACCGTCCGTGCCGGGTGTATGCGCCGGTCGGCACCCATGAAACCCTGCTGGCCTACCTGGTCCGTCGCCTGCTGGAAAACGGCGCCAACACCTCCTTCGTCAACCGTATCGCCGACCAGTCCATCTCGATCCAGGAACTGGTGGCCGATCCGGTGGCCAGCATCGAGCAGATGGCGACCCTGGAAGGCGGCTTCGGCCTGCCACACCCGCGTATTCCGCTGCCGCGTGACCTTTACGGTCGTGACCGGGCCAACTCCGCCGGCATCGACATGGCCAACGAGCATCGCCTGGCATCGCTTTCCTGTGCCCTGCTGGCCAGCGCCCACAATGACTGGAAAGCCGTGCCGCTGCTGGGCTGTGTCGCCAGCAGCGAAACCCCGGTGCCAGTGCTCAACCCGTCGGACCATCGCGACCTGGTCGGTTATGTCCAGGAAGCCACCGCCGAAGACGCCGACAACGCAGTGCAGTGCGCCCTGAACGCCGCGCCGATCTGGCAGGCCACCCCGCCCACCGAACGGGCGGCCATCCTGGAACGCGCCGCCGACCTGATGGAAGGCGAGATCCAGCCGCTGATGGGCCTGCTGGTCCGCGAAGCCGGCAAGACCTTCGCCAACGCCATCGCCGAAGTCCGTGAAGCCGTGGACTTCCTGCGTTACTACGCGGTGCAGGCGCGCAACGATTTCAGCAACGACGCCCACCGCCCGCTGGGCCCGGTGGTCTGCATCAGCCCGTGGAACTTCCCGCTGGCGATCTTCAGCGGCCAGGTGGCTGCAGCATTGGCGGCCGGTAACCCGGTACTCGCCAAGCCCGCCGAACAGACCCCGCTGATCGCCGCCCAGGCCGTGCGCCTGCTGCTCGAAGCCGGGATTCCCGAAGGCGTGGTGCAACTGCTGCCTGGCCGCGGTGAAACCGTCGGCGCACGGCTGGTGGGCGATGAGCGGGTCAAGGGGGTGATGTTCACCGGTTCCACCGAAGTGGCGCGCCTGCTGCAACGCAATGTCGCCGGTCGCCTGGATACCCAGGGCCGACCGATTCCGCTGATCGCCGAAACCGGCGGGCAGAACGCGATGATCGTCGACTCCTCGGCGCTGACCGAACAGGTGGTGATCGACGTCGTGTCCTCGGCCTTCGACAGCGCCGGCCAACGTTGCTCGGCCCTGCGTGTACTGTGCCTACAGGAAGATTCCGCCGACCGCGTGATCGAAATGCTCAAGGGCGCCATGGCGGAATGCCGCCTGGGCAACCCGGAACGCCTGTCGGTGGATATCGGCCCGGTGATCGATGCCGAAGCCAAGGCCGGTATCGAGAAACATATCCAGGCCATGCGCGACAAAGGCCGCACCGTCTACCAGGTGGCCATCGCCGAAGGCGAGGAATGCAAGCGCGGTACCTTCGTGATGCCGACCCTGATCGAACTGGAAAGCCTCGACGAACTGCAGCGGGAGATCTTCGGCCCGGTGCTGCACGTGGTGCGCTACAAGCGCAAGGACATCGACCAGTTGATCGCCCAGATCAATGCCTCCGGCTACGGCCTGACCCTCGGCGTGCATACCCGCATCGACGAGACCATTGCCAAGGTGATCGACAATGTCCACGCCGGTAACGTCTATGTGAACCGCAATATCGTCGGCGCCGTGGTCGGTGTGCAACCATTCGGTGGCGAAGGCTTGTCGGGCACCGGACCGAAAGCCGGTGGGCCGCTGTACCTGTATCGCCTGCTGTCGACTCGGCCGACGGATGCCATCGAACAGTCCTTTGCTCGGGGCGATGCCCTGGCCGCACCGGACCTGCGTCTGCGCGAAGCTTTGCTCAAGCCGCTTCACGCCCTGAAGGCCTGGGCCGAGAGCCAGAAGCTGGCGGACCTCGATGCGCTGTGCGCGGCCTTTGCGGCGCAGTCGCAAAGCGGGATTACCCGAGTGCTCAACGGCCCGACCGGCGAGCGCAACAGCTACGCCATCCTGCCCCGCGAGCATGTGCTGTGCCTGGCGGACATCGAAGGCGACCTGCTGACGCAACTGGCGGCGGTATTGGCCGTGGGCGGCTCGGCGGTCTGGCCGGAAGGCGAATCGGCCAAGGCGCTCTACGGGCGCTTGCCGAAAGAAGTGCAGGCGCGCATCCAGCGCGTGGCCGACTGGACCAAGGACGAGGTGCTGTTCGACGCGGTGCTGCATCACGGCCATTCCGACCAGTTGCGCGGGGTCTGCCAGCAGATTGCCCAACGTAGCGGCGCGATTGTCGGCGTTCACGGCCTGTCTCAGGGCGAGACCGGCATTGCGCTGGAGCGCCTGGTGATCGAGCGGGCGTTGAGCGTCAACACCGCGGCGGCGGGCGGTAACGCCAGCTTGATGACCATCGGTTAAGGCGGGCGGAAGGTCTGGCTGCGCAATGGGTGCCAGGCCTGACGACTTCACCCAGCGGAAAATCGCCTTCGCGGGCAAGCCCTGCTCCTACAGTTTTTTGTCATTCCCTGATTTTGTGTACGACACAGGACTGTAGGAGCAGGGCTTGCCCGCGAATAGGCCGGCCCAGACAACACACCTCCCTGAATTCTGCCCCTCCATCACCCACATCAATCTTGCTAGGCACCGCTTATTCAGCCGCCTAGACTCGGCGCACTCCCCCACAGGTAGGCCGCCATGTCCGAGATGCTGCTCAGTTCCCGCAATCTGGCTTTCGAGCTGTACGAAGTCCTCGATGCCGAGGGCCTGACCCAGCGCGAGCGATTCGCCGAACACTCCCGGGAAACCTTCGACGCCGCCATCGGCACCGCCCGCACCATCGCCGAGAAATTCTTCGCTCCGCACAACCGCAAGAACGACGAAAACGAACCGCGCTACGAAAACGGCGAAGCCATCCTGATCCCCGAAGTGAAACCCGCTGTCGACGCCTTCCTCGAGGCCGGCTTTCTCAACGCCGCGCGCAGCTTCGAAGATGGCGGCATGCAACTGCCGACCCTGCTGTCCCAGGCCTGTTTCGCCCACTTCCAGTCGGCCAACGCCGCCTCGACCTCCTACCCGTTCCTGACCATGGGCGCGGCGAACCTGATCGAGAGCTTCGGCAGCGACGAGCAAAAGCGCCACTTCCTGCAACCGATGATCGACGGCCGCTTCTTTGGCACCATGGCCCTGACCGAGCCCCACGCCGGCTCTTCGCTGTCGGATATCCGCACCCGCGCCGAACCGGCCGCCAACGGCAGCTACCGGCTCAAGGGCAACAAGATCTTCATTTCCGGCGGCGACCACCCGCTATCGGAAAATATCGTGCACATGGTCCTGGCAAAACTGCCGGACGCCCCGCCCGGAGTGAAGGGCATCTCGCTGTTTATCGTGCCCAAGTTCCTAGTCAACGACGACGGCAGCCTCGGCCCGCGCAACGATGTGCTGCTGGCCGGGCTGTTCCACAAGATGGGCTGGCGCGGCACCACCTCCACGGCGCTGAACTTCGGAGATAACGGCAACTGTGTCGGCTATCTGGTGGGTAAGCCGCACCAGGGCCTGAGCTACATGTTCCAGATGATGAACGAAGCGCGGATCGGCGTCGGCATGGGCGCGGTGATGCTCGGCTATGCCGGTTACCTGTATTCCCTGGAGTACGCCCGGGAACGCCCCCAGGGCCGCCTGCCCGACAGCAAGGACCCGAGCACCGCGCCGGTTTCGATCGTCCAGCACGCCGACGTCAAGCGCATGTTGCTGACCCAGAAGGCCTACGTCGAAGGCGCCTTCGATCTCGGCCTGTACGCCGCGCGGCTGTTCGA
Source organism: Pseudomonas sp. MWU13-2862 (assembly GCF_023242495.1). Taxonomy (NCBI): domain Bacteria; kingdom Pseudomonadati; phylum Pseudomonadota; class Gammaproteobacteria; order Pseudomonadales; family Pseudomonadaceae; genus Pseudomonas; species Pseudomonas sp. MWU13-2862. The sequence goes on from NZ_JALMEZ010000004.1 coordinate 289,296, forward strand.
TGACACCACCACACTGACCTCCGAGATAGAGCGCCGCCAGGCCCATGAACTGCTCGACCTGCTGACTCCCATCGTCAAATCCTGGCCCTCGGAGTTCTGCCTCAAGGCCAATGAACTGGCGATCCAGATTCTCGGCGGCCACGGCTACACCCGCGAATACCCGGTGGAACAGTACTACCGCGACAACCGGCTGAACCCGATTCACGAAGGCACCCACGGCATCCAGTCCCTCGACCTGCTGGGGCGCAAGCTGGCGCAGAACGGCGGGGCCGGCTTGAAGCAGCTGATCCGACTGATCGCCGACACCGCCAAGCGCGCCGCCGCCTATTCCTCCCTGGATACCCTGCGCCAGCCGCTGGAGGATCTGGTCGCACGCCTGCAAAGCGTGACCCTCGGCCTGCTGACCGACCTGGCCCAGGGCAAGGTCAACAGCAGCCTCGCCAACTCGGCGCTGTACCTCAAGGCGTTCGGCCACACGGTGATTGGCTGGCGCTGGCTGGAGCAAGCCGTGCGGGCCGAGGAAGGCCTGATCAAGGGCAATCCGACGGACCTGCCCTTCTACAAAGGCAAGCTGCAAGCCGCGCGCTACTTCCTCACCTGGGAAGTCCCGGGCTGCCATCATGAGCTGGCCATTCTCGAAGCGCGGGACGATACCTGCCTGTCGATGCAGGACGCCTGGTTCTAAAGCTTTTGACAGCGGTACATTTCAACAGGTTAGAATCGCTGGCACGCAGACTGCATGGTCAGTCTGCGCCCAGCCTTTGCAAGCTTTCCTGGAGTACTGCCTTTGAATGCGACGACCATCAACAGCCTGTTCTTGATCGGCGCGTTGCTGGTAGGCGCAAGCATTCTGGTGAGCTCGCTGTCCTCGCGCCTCGGCATCCCGATCCTGGTGATCATCCTCGCCGTGGGCATGACCGCCGGCGTCGACGGCGGCGGCATCATCTTCGACAACTACCCCACCGCCTACCTGGTCGGTAACCTCGCCCTCGCCGTGATCCTGCTCGACGGCGGCCTGCGCACGCGGGTCGCGAGTTTCCGCGTGGCGCTCTGGCCGGCGTTGTCGCTGGCCACGGTCGGGGTGCTGATCACCACCGGGCTGACCGGCATGGCCGCCGCCTGGCTGTTCAACCTGAATATCATCCAGGGCCTGCTGATCGGCGCCATCGTCGGCTCCACGGACGCCGCCGCGGTATTCTCGCTGCTGGGCGGCAAGGGCCTCAACGAACGGGTCACCGCCAGCCTGGAAATCGAGTCGGGCAGTAACGACCCGATGGCGGTGTTCCTTACCGTGACCCTGATCGACATGCTCGCCAGCGGCCAGACCGGCCTGCACTGGAGCCTGCTCGGCCATCTGATTCGCGAATTCGGCATCGGCGGCATCATCGGCCTCGGTGGCGGCTGGCTGATGCTGCAACTGGTCAACCGTATCAACCTGGCCAACGGCCTCTACCCGATCCTGGTGATCAGCGGCGGCCTGGTGGTCTTCGCCCTGACCAACGCCCTGCACGGCAGCGGCTTCCTCGCCGTGTACCTGTGCGGCCTGGTGATCGGCAACCGCCCGGTGCGCAGTCGCCACGGCATTCTGCATATGCTTGACGGCATGGCCTGGCTGGCGCAGATCGGCATGTTCCTGGTGCTGGGCCTGCTGGTCACGCCCCATGACCTGCTGCCCATCGCCCTGCCGGCCCTCGGCCTGGCCCTGTGGATGATCCTGTTCGCCCGGCCGCTGTCGGTGCTGGTCGGCCTGCTGCCGTTCAAGGCCTTCCATGGACGGGAAAAGGCGTTTATTTCCTGGGTCGGCCTGCGCGGCGCGGTCCCGATCATTCTTGCGGTGTTCCCGCTGATGGCCGGCCTGCCCCACGCACAGCTCTACTTCAACCTGGCGTTCTTTATCGTGCTGGTGTCGCTGCTGGTGCAAGGCACAAGCCTGCCGTGGGTAGCCAAGCTGCTGAAGGTCACGGTGCCACCAGAACCGGCGCCGATCTCCCGGGCCGCCCTGGAAGTGCATGTCACCAGCGAGTGGGAGCTGTTCGTCTATCGCCTGGGCGCTGAAAAATGGTGCATCGGTGCCGCCCTGCGCGAGTTGAAAATGCCCGAGGGTACGCGTATCGCCGCACTGTTCCGTGGCCAGCAACTGCTCCATCCGTCGGGTAGTACCACCCTGGAAGTCGATGACCTGCTCTGCGTGATCGGCCATGAACACAACCTCCCTGCCCTCGGCAAGCTGTTCAGCCAGGCGCCGCAGCGCGGCCTCGACCTGCGCTTCTTCGGCGACTTCGTGCTCGAAGGCGACGCCCAGCTGGGCGCGGTCTCGGCCCTCTATGGCCTGAAACTCGAAGGCGTCGACCCGAATACCCCCCTGGGCAGCTTCATCGCCCACAAGGTCGGCGGCGCGCCCATCGTCGGCGACCAGGTGGAGTGGAACAACACCTTGTGGACTGTCGCGGTCATGGACGGGAACAAGATCGGCAAAGTCGGCGTCAGATTCCCCGAAGGAAGTCGCCCGGGTCCGGGTCTCTTCCTCTAAACTGCCCACTTTCTTCACGCTGCTCGACCGGTACTTATGTCTTCCTTGCGCACTTTTCTTGCCATGGCCCTGCTGGGCCTGAGTCTTTCCGTCGGCGCGTTGCAAGCAGCCGAACCGCCCACCAGTGCATCGGTCCAGCAAAGCCTGGACAAGATCGCCGACCGCAAGCTCGCCGACGCCGATCAAAAGGCCCTGCAAGCGGTGCTGCAGCAGACGCTGACCTGGCTGTCGAATCAGGACGACTACGAAAAGCGCCTGGCCGCGACCAAGCAGCAAGTCGCCGACGCGCCGCGCCAGACCGTCGAAAACCAGCGTGAACTGGCGCGCCTGAAAGTCACCAAGGTGATCCCGGTGGCCCAGCGTTATGCCAACCAGTCGGTGTCGCAGCTGGAACAGCTGCTGACCGAGCGCACCACCCAACAGGGCGATCTGCAAAAAGCCCTGGCCGATGCCAACAGCCTGATCATCACCGCCCAGACCCGCCCCGAGCGCGCGCAGTCGGAAATCAGCACCAGCCAGACACGCATCCAGCAGATCAACAACACCCTCAAGCAGGGCAAGGACAACGGCAAGACCCTCAACAGCGACCAGCGCAACCAGCTGACCGCCGAGCTGGGCTCGATCAACGCGCTGATCCTGTTGCGCCGCCAGGAACTGGCCGGCAACAGCCAATTGCAGGACCTGGGCAACAGCCAGCACGACCTGCTGATGGAAAAAACCGCGCGCCTGGAGCAGGAAATCCAGGACATGCAGTCGCTGATCAACCAGAAGCGCCTGGCCCAGTCCCAGCAGACCGTCACCCAGCAATCCATCGAAGCGCAAAAGGCCGGCGACAGCAGCGTACTGGCCACCGAAAGCGCCACCAACCTCAAGCTCTCCGACTACCTGCTCAAAAGCACCGACCGTCTCAACGAACTGACCCAGCAGAACCTGCAGACCAAACAGCAGCTCGACAGCGTGACCCAGAGCGACCAGGCCCTGGACGAACAGATCAGCGTGCTCAAGGGCAGCCTGTTGCTGTCGAAGATTCTCTACAAGCAGAAACAGGCCCTGCCACGACTGCAAGTGGACAAGAACCTGGCCGATGAAATCGCCGATATCCGCCTCTACCAGTTCGAGGTCAACCAGCAGCGCGAACTGATCAGCAGCCCGGCCACCTATGTCGACAACCTGCTGGCGACCCAGCCGCCGGACCAGGTCAATGCGCAACTGCGCAGGACCCTGCTGGACCTGGCGGTGACCCGTAGCGACTTGCTCGAGCGCCTGAACCGCGAACTGAGCGCCCTGCTCAACGAATCCATCACCCTGCAACTGAACCAGAAACAACTGCTCAGCACCGCCCAGAGCCTGCGCGCGACCCTGGACGAGCAGATGTTCTGGATCCCGAGCAACAAGCCCCTGGACCTGGACTGGATCGAAAGCGTACCGGCACGCCTGCAAAAGCAGGTCACTACCCTGCCCTGGGCCTCCAGTTTCAGTGAGCTGACCGACGGCCTGGCCCAGCATCCACTGCTGTTCCTGCCCTTGCTGCTGCTGATCGGTGCCCTGCTGTGGCGGCGCAAGTCGCTGTATGCGCGCCTGAGCAAGGTGCACAAGGATATCGGCCACTTCAAACGCGACAGCCAATGGCACACGCCGCTGGCGATCCTGGTCAACGTCGCCCTGGCGATGCCGGTCGCCCTCGGGCTGGCCCTGTGCGGCTATGCCCTGCAGATCGATGCCCGCGGCCAGAACGCCAGCCTCGGCGCCGCGCTGCTGCAAATCGCCCTGGCCTGGCTGGTGTTCTACACCGCCTACCGGATTCTGGCGCCGGGTGGCGTGGCCGAACTGCATTTCCGCTGGGAAAAACCCCAGGTCGAATTTCTCCAGGGCTGGGTGCGCCGACTCGGTTTCGTGGTCCTGGCCCTGGTGGCCATCGTCTCCGTCGCCGAGCTGCAACCGGCCTCGCTGGCCGGTGACGTGCTGGGCATCGCCGTGGTCCTGACCTGCTACGGCCTGATGGCCTGGCTGCTCAGTCGCCTGCTGCTGGGCACTCCAAACCGCGGCAGTGCCTCGCTGTTCCGCAAACTGGTCGGCGTGATCTTCACCGCCATGCCCATCGCGCTGTTTATCGCCGTGTGCTTCGGCTACTACTACACCGCCCTGAAACTCAGCGACCGACTGATCGAGACCCTGTACCTGCTGATGCTCTGGCTGGTGATCGAAGCGACCTTCGCTCGCGGCCTCGGGGTTGCGGCCCGGCGCCTGGCCTACCAGCGCGCCCTGAGCAAACGCCAGGCGGCCAAGGAGGCCGGCGATGGCGAACCGCTGATCGAAGAGCCGACCCTGGACATCGAACAGGTCAACGAACAATCCATGCGCCTGATCCGCCTGGCCCTGCTCGGCGGTTTCGTGGCGGCGCTGTACTGGGTCTGGGCGGACCTGATCAGCGTGTTCTCCTACCTGGACAACATCACCCTCTACGAATACACCAGCGGCACCGGCGCGACCATGAGCATGGTGCCCATCAGCATCGGCAACGTCATCGGGGCCCTGGCGATCATCGGCATCACCTTCGCCCTGGCGCGCAACCTGCCGGGCCTGCTGGAAGTGCTGGTGCTGTCCAAGCTCGAACTGGCCCAAGGCAGCGCCTATGCCACCACCACCCTGCTGTCCTACGTGATCGCCGGCATCGGCTTCGTCTCCACCCTATCGACCCTCGGCGTGAGCTGGGACAAGTTGCAATGGCTGGTGGCGGCGCTGTCGGTGGGCCTGGGTTTCGGCATGCAGGAAATCTTCGCCAACTTCATCTCCGGCATCATGATCCTGTTCGAACGTCCGGTGCGGATCGGCGACACCATCACCATCGGCACCCTGTCGGGCACGGTCAGCAAGATCCGTATCCGCGCCACCACCATCACCGACTTCGACCGCAAGGACATCATTGTCCCGAACAAGACTTTTATCACCGGACAACTGATCAACTGGTCGCTGACCGACACCGTCACCCGCGTGACCCTCAAGCTCGGCGTCGACTACGGTTCGGACCTGGACCGGGTCAAGGAGCTGCTGCTCAAGGCCGCCCGCGATAACCCCCGAGTGTTGAAGGAACCCGAGCCCCACGTGTACTTCCTGAACTTCGGCGAAAGTACCCTGGACCACGAACTGCGCATGCACGTGCGCGACCTGGGTGACCGCAACCCGGTGGTCGACGAGGTCAATCGCTTTATCAACCGCGAGTTCAAGAAAGAACACATCAACATCTCGTTCCGGCAGATGGAGGTCTACCTCAAGAACCTGCAGGGCCAGGAATACAAGCTGGTGCCGGTGGAAGGCGAAGCGCCTGGGCCCGTGTCAAAGACGCCGGCCGAGCCGGAGCAGTTGCCACCGCCGGACAAGCTCGACTGAAACTCGACCAGCGCGGCGTTCATGCCGTTTGTATGAGGCCGCTGGCGTCTGCCGGCTAATCCCAGCAGAATACTCGGACATTCTGCTGGAGCCGGCCGTTTGAAAGCCCTCGACGAACTGACCTTCGATAACCGCTTCGCCCGCCTGGGGGATGCGTTTTCCACCCATATCCTGCCCGAGCCCCTCGACAATCCGCGTCTGGTGGCGGTGAGTCCGGCGGCCATGGCCCTGCTCGACCTGGACCCGGCCATTGCCGAGGAACCGGTGTTCGCCGAGCTGTTCGGCGGGCACAAGCTCTGGGCCGAAGCCGAGCCGCGGGCCATGGTCTATTCGGGGCATCAGTTCGGCTCCTACAACCCGCGCCTGGGTGACGGTCGCGGGCTGTTGCTGGGCGAGGTCTACAACACCGCGGGCGAGCATTGGGACCTGCACCTCAAGGGCGCCGGGCAAACGCCGTATTCGCGCATGGGTGACGGCCGCGCGGTGCTGCGCTCGTCGATCCGCGAGTTCCTCGCTTCCGAGGCCCTGCATGCCCTGGGTATTCCCAGCAGCCGCGCGCTGTGCGTGATCGGCTCCGACACGCCAGTGTGGCGCGAGAAACAGGAACGCGGCGCCATGGTCCTGCGCATGGCGCCCAGCCATGTGCGCTTCGGTCATTTCGAATACTTCTACTACACCAAGCAGCCGGAGCAGCAGAAGCAGCTCGGCGAGCACGTGCTGGCCATGCATTTTCCCGAATGCCTGGAACAGCCGGAGCCGTACCTGGCGATGTTCCGCGAGATCGTCGAGCGTAATGCCGAGCTGATCGCCAAGTGGCAGGCCTACGGTTTCTGCCACGGCGTGATGAACACCGACAATATGTCGATCCTGGGTATCACCTTCGATTTCGGTCCGTTCGCCTTTCTCGACGATTTCGATGCGCACTTCATCTGCAACCACTCCGATGACCAGGGCCGCTACTCGTTCAGCAACCAGGTGCCCATCGGCCAGTGGAACCTCAGTGCACTGGCCCAGGCCCTGACGCCCTTCATCAGTGTCGAGGCGTTGCGCGAGGCGTTGGGCTTGTTCCTGCCGCTGTACCAGGCCCACTACCTGGACCTGATGCGCCGCCGCCTCGGCCTGACCAGCGCCGAAGACGACGACCTGAAGCTGGTGGAAAACCTGCTGCAACTGATGCAGGCCGGCGGGGTCGACTACACCTTGTTCTTCCGCCGCCTGGGGGATGAGTCTGCCGCCCTGGCCACGGCGCGACTGCGGGATGACTTTATCGATCTCAAGGGTTTCGACGCCTGGGCCGATCGCTACAAGGCCCGGGTCGCCCGCGAGCCGGACCAGGATGAATCCCGGCGCAAGGCTCGGATGCACGCGGCCAACCCGCTGTATATCCTGCGCAACTACCTGGCGCAGAAGGCCATCGATGCGGCGGAAAATGGTGACTACTCAGAGGTACGGCAACTCCACGAAGTACTGAGCAAGCCGTTCGAGGAACAAGCGGGCATGGAGCGCTACGCCGAGCGGCCACCGGAGTGGGGCAAGCATCTGGAGATCAGTTGTTCGTCGTGAGCCGGCTCAGATAAAGGTCTGCTCCCGCACCCCAAAACGCTCGGCCAACCAGCGGATCTGGCGCAGGTTGAGCTGACGCTTGCCGCTGAGTATCTCGGAAACCACCGATTGCGGCCCGACCCCGGGCAGGTCGCTCTGGTTCAAGCCATGTTCACGCATCATCTCCCGCAGTACATCGGCCCCACTGGCCACCGGCATCGGCCAGTGCTCCTTGTCATAGGCCTCTATGTAATCACTGATGATGTTCACCAGACTCATGAGCGGGTTCGATTCGTCTTCGCCAATGACGCCCAGCAACTCGTCGAGAATGCCCACCAGGGCATCGTAATCGGCCTCGTTTTTTGGTTTGCGCAGCAGTGGCTCCACGAACGGCCAGTGCTCGGAAGCCTGCTTGATGACAGCATTCATCAACACGTCTCCTTCCATTTACCCTTGTCATATTCGCGATGATCCAGCACATGCTTGATATATAGCTGCTGGGCACCGTAATGCACACCCGCAATCAGGCGCAGTTTGTTCCCGCCAATATCAAACACATGCAAGCGACCCACCTTGTCTGTCGCGGGGAACAACGCCTTGAGCGCCGAAAAGTTTTCAGGACTGCTCCCCTTGATCCTTCGGCACCAGGCATCCAACGCACTGGCAGTGTCAGGCCATCTTGCCTTGGCTTCCCGAATCCGCTTCTCGGTAATCACACGCATGCAATATCCTTATCGCATCTTGCTATGAAGATTATCCGTCAAACCAGTTTATCGCAATTTGCTATTGCCAAAATCTGACCGACGGCTCATTCCCTGAGGCTAGATCCTGAAGGTAAAACGCGTCGTTTGAATATGTGAGGACATGCAACACACCCGTGGCCCCCTTGATAAAGCGCGCCCCAGACTCCAGTTCAAGTTCATTGGCCACTACCCGGGAACCCCTCCATGTCCGCCCCCCTCTTGATCCCCTGCCCCCATTGCAACGGCCTCAACCGCATCCCCGCCGAACGCCTGGGCGACCAGCCGAAATGCGGACGCTGCAAAGCCGCGGTCTTGCTGGATAAACCGTTCGAATTGAAACAGGGCGACTACGCCAGCCAGATCAAGGGCGACCTGCCGTTGCTGGTGGATGTGTGGGCGGACTGGTGCGGGCCGTGCAAATCCTTTGCCCCGGTGTTCGAACAGGCGGCCGCCCAACTGGCCGACAAATGTCGCCTGGCCAAGCTCGACAGCGAGGCCAACCCGCAACTCTCGGCACAATTGGGGATTCGTTCGATTCCCAGCCTGATCCTGTTCAGAAATGGCCAGGAAGTAGCGCGCCAGAGCGGCGCCTTTCCCCTGCCGCAGTTGATGGCCTGGCTGCGCAGCCAAGGTATCTGAGGCTCGCACAGCCGGCAGGCGCAAAACGCAAAGGGGCGTTAAGCGTTTTTCTCCAGCAGGGTGTGCAACTCGACGAACTGCTGGGTCAGCTTGTGCCGCGGGTCGAAGTGGATCAGTGGCTTGTTGGCTTCATGGGACTCGCGCATCTTCACCGAACTGGCGAGGTACACCGGCAACACCGGCAAGCCCTCGGCGATCAGGCTGTCGAGCATCTGCTGCGGCAGGCTCGCCCGGGCCTGGAACTGGTTGACCACGATCCCTTCCACTTGCAGACCTTCGTTGTGGTCTTCCTTCAACTCTTCGATCTCGGCCAGCAGGCCATACAGCGCCTGGCGGGAGAAGCTGTCGCAATCGAAGGGAATCAACACGCGATCGGCGGCAATCAGCGCAGACACCGCATAAAAGTTCAGCGCCGGCGGCGTATCCAGGTAAATGCGGTCGTAATCTTCCGACAACTCGTCCAGCAGTTTGCGCAGCTTGTTGATCTTGTGTTTCGCCTCAAGCTTGGGCTGCAGATCCGCCAGCTCGGCCGTGGCGGTGATCACATGCAGGTTGTCGAAAGGCGTCTCATAGATATCCACCTGGTTTTTCTTCGAGAACGGCCCGGACGAGAGGATCTGCTTGAAGAAGTCCGCGATACCCATGGGAATATCCTCGCCGGTGAGCCCGGTGAGGTATTGCGTGGAGTTGGCCTGGGCATCGAGGTCCACCAACAGGGTCCGATAGCCCTCGCTGGCGCTGACCGCCGCCAAGTTGCAGGCAATGCTCGACTTACCGACCCCGCCTTTCTGATTGAACACCACACGCCGCATGACAAGACCTCCGTGTATCAATGAATCACCGAGTGTAGAGGGCTTGACCGCTGCCGCGCCACCTTGGCAGGACGAGGACTACCTCTCACACCGCAATAACTTCACCAATCCAGGGTATTTTCCCTTTAAGCCGGGAAAGCTCTGACATACGTATCCGAAAAAATACGAATAATAGCCAGTTGCTAGCTCTCCCTTCGCATAACTGCAAATTTAATCGTGCAAAATGTGACCAAAAATTTGCTACAGGCCTTGTGCACCGGGATAATGCGCGCCACTTGGCCATCGCGCCACGCCAGGGTTGGTAGGGGTTCAGGGATCAACCATAGCGTTCAAGGAAGCCCGCAGGGGCGGGAAGACATTCAGTGATCAATTTCAACATCGCCCAATGGCGCGCCTGGGCCCCGGGCCTGGAAAGTGTGGACGACTGGCAGGCCTGGAGCCGCCAGCCCTGCGTGCCCGCGCCCAGCGATGCGGCTCCGGATGTGTCTTTCCTGCCGGCCATGCAGCGCCGCCGCCTCGGCCGTATGGCGCGCATGGCGTTCAGCGTCGGCTGGCCGCTGGCCGAAGGGCACGCGCAATTGCCCCTAGTGTTCATCTCCCGACACGGCGAAACCCCGCGCACCTTCGAGATCCTCAGCGACCTGGCGGCCGATCAGCCATTGTCGCCGACCCAGTTCAGCCTGTCGGTGCACAACGCGGTGATTGGCCTTTGGTCGATCCTGCGTGGCTCGACTTGCGAAATGACCGCCCTGGCCGCCAACGGCGATGGCCTGGAGCACGGCATGCTTGAGGCCGCCGCGCTGCTCGATGAAGGCGCCCCGGCGGTCCTGCTGGTGATCACCGAAGAACAACCGCCCGAAGCCTACCGCCGCTGGATCGACGACGTGCCGTTTCCCTACGCCCTCGGCCTGCTGCTGACCCCGGGCGACGAGTGGCAACTGTCCCTCGCGAGCGCCACGGACGAACAACCGCCGACCGAGTGGCCCCATGCCCTCGATCTGTTGCGTACCCTGCTCGGCCAACACGCCTCCTGCCAACACCAATGGAAGTCCCGGGTATGGAATTGGCAACGCCGACCATGACCAAACCTTGCGACGCCTATTACTGGCGTCTGCTGGCCACCGCCTTGAGCTTCGCCCTGTTCGGGCTGGGCGGCCTGTGCCTGCGACTGGTGATATTCCCCTTGCTCGGCTGCCTGCCGGGCGATGCCGAACGTCAGCGCCTGCGCGCGCGACAAACGGTCAGCCGGCTGTTCTGGCTGTTCATCCGCTTCATGGCCCGCACCGGCGTACTGACCTATGAAGTCGAAGGCGCGGAAAAACTCGGTCGCCCCGGCCAGATGATCATCGCCAACCACCCGTCGCTGATCGATGTGGTGTTCCTGATCGGCCTGGTGCGCCATGCCAACTGCGTGGTCAAGCAGAGCCTCTGGCAAAACCCCTTCACCCGCGGGCCGGTACGCTCCACCGAATACATCAGCAACGACGGCAGCCTGGACATGCTCGAAGCCGCCGCCAGCGCCCTGCGAGACGGCCAGACCCTGATCGTTTTTCCCGAAGGCACCCGAACCACACCGGGCACGGCACCCGCCTTTCATCGCGGCGCCGCCGCGATTGCCCTGCGGGGTGCGAGAATCATCACCCCGGTCGTGATCAAGGTCAGCCCCACCACCCTGACCAAGGCCGAACCCTGGTATCGCATTCCGCAACGCCGGGTGCACTTCAGTTTCAGTGTCGGCGCCGATATAGACCCACAAGGCTTTGCCGCGCAGGGCCCCGCGCCCCAGGCCTCGCGCAAACTCAACGATTATCTGCACCATTACTTCATTAAGGAGCTCGCCTCAGATGAGCGATCCAACCCCCGCCCTGCACCTTGAGATCAAAGAGCTGATCATCGAGGCCCTGGGCCTGGAAGACATCAGCGCGCAAGACATCGGCAACGAGCAAACCCTGTTCGGCGAAGGCCTGGGCCTGGATTCGGTGGATGCCCTCGAACTCGGCCTGGCGATCCAGAAGCGCTACGGCATCAAGATCGATGCGGACGCCAAGGACACCCGCGACCATTTCTCCAGCGTGGCCAGCCTTGCGGCTTTCGTCACGGCAAAACAGGCAGCGTGAGGCCGTACCATGCAAACCCGTGACGACATCTTCAACACCCTGCGCGATGCCCTGGTCGAACTCTTCGAACTCGAACCCGAACGCGTCACCCTGGACAGCAACCTGTACCAGGACCTGGAAATCGACAGCATCGATGCCGTGGACCTGATCGACCATATCAAGCGTCAGACCGGCAAGAAAATCGCCGCCGAGGAGTTCAAGTCGGTGCGCACCGTCAACGATGTGGTCGAGGCGGTCTTTCGCCTGGTGCAACCGGCCGCATGAAACGCCTGATCGGCCTGGGCCTGCTCCTGGCGGGCCTGCTGTACCCCTTTGCGGTGTATTTCGGCATGGAGCACTTTGCCCCCTGGCAGTTCGGGCTGTTGCTCGGCGGCCTGTGGCTGGCCCGGGTCCTGACCGATGAGCGGCGCCCCGGCAGCCTGTGGATGGCCCTCAGTGCCATCGCCTTCTGCGGCTTGCTGGCGTTGCTGAACAGCCCGCTGCTGCTGCGCTGGTACCCGGTGCTGATCAGCGCCTTCATGCTCGGGCTGTTCGGCCTGAGCCTGAAATTCGGCCCACCGATAGTCGAGCGACTGGCCCGTCTGCGGGAGCCGCAGTTGCCGGATGTGGCCATTAACTATACGAGGCAGGTGACCCGCGTCTGGAGCCTGTTCTTTCTCTGTAACGGCCTGATCGCCGCCGCCCTGACCCTCTGGGCGCCGCTGAACTGGTGGATGTTGTACACCGGCCTGATTTCCTATGGGCTGATGGGTTTGCTGTTCGCCATTGAGTGGCTGGTACGACAACGGGTAAGAGGCCGCGCATGAACTGGATAAACCTTGAGCAGTTGTTGCTCAAGTCGCATGGACCGCGAGCGGTCACCCTGGGCCCGTCGCTGGATCATGCCGGGCTGTCAGTGCGGGCGTTAAGCCTGGCGGCCGGCTTGCAGGCGCGTGACGTCAAGCATATCGCCGTGCACCTGGAAGATGCCGGGGAACTGGCCATCGCCCTGCTCGGTGCCTGGCGCGCAGGCGTTCGGGTGCTGTTGCCCGCCGACCTGCAAGAGCAGACCCACCAACGCTGGGCGGCGGATGTCGACCTGTGGCTGACGGATAGCCACACCCTCGAAGCGCTCTGCGGCGAACCCTTGAGCCCGGCCGTGCTCGATCTTGATGATTGCCACCTGAGCCTGTGCACCTCCGGCTCCAGTGGCGAACCCAAGCGCATCGACAAAAGCCTGCGCCAATTGGCCAATGAAGTGCAGGCCCTGGAACAGCTGTGGGGCGCCGACCTCGAGCAGGCCTGCATTATCGGCAGTGTCGCTACTCAACATATCTATGGCCTGCTGTTCCGTGTGCTCTGGCCGCTGTGTGCCGGACGGACCTTTGTGCGCAAGCAATTGGCCTTCCCGGAAGACCTGCAACGCGCCAGCCGTGAACACCCGCAATTCACCTGGGTGGCGAGCCCGGCCCTGCTCAAGCGCATGGGCGACAACCTCGACTGGCCGGCCCTGAGCCAGGTGCGCCGGGTGTTTTCTTCCGGCGGTGCACTTCCGCCCGAGGCCGCGTCCAGTCTGCAACAACGCTTGCGACAATGGCCGACGGAAATTCTCGGCAGCTCGGAAACCGGCGGTATCGCCTGGCGCCAGGGCGATCCGCTGTGGCGCCCTTTTGCCGACGTACAACTGAGCCAGGACCCGGACGGTGCCTTGCAGGTGGCTTCGCCTTACCTGCCGGCCGGTCATATCGAGCAAACGGCGGACGCCGTACGCTTCGAAGCCGATGGCCGTTTTGAACTGCTGGGCCGATTGGACCGCATCGTCAAACTGGAAGAGAAACGCATCTCCCTGCCGATGCTGGAACAGGCCCTGGTGGAGCACGACTGGGTCGCCGAAGCGCGCCTGGGCGTGGTGCAGGAAAACCGCGCCTACCTCGGCGCGCTGCTGGTGCTCTCCGAACAGGGACTGCATATCCTGCGTAACCAGGGTCGGCGTACGCTGACTGAGGCCCTGCGCAAACATCTGCTCGGCCATTGCGAAACCCTGGCGCTGCCGCGCCGCTGGCGGCTACTGCGGCAGCTGCCGCTGAACCCCCAGGGCAAATTGCCCCAAGCCGAAGTCCAGGCCCTGTTGCAGGCGCCGCGCCCCAAAGGTCCGGAAGTGCTTTCGCAACACGAAACAGATGGCGAATGGCTGTTGCAGTTGGCCGTGCCGCCGGACCTGGCCTACTTCAGCGGACACTTCCCGGTCACTCCGGTGCTGCCCGGCGTGGTGCAAGTGGATTGGGCGCTGGAGCTGGGTCGCGAACGACTCGAACTGCCGGAAAAATTCGCCGGCATGGAAGTGCTGAAGTTCCAGCAACTGGTGCGACCGGGCGACCAGCTCGAACTGAGCCTGCGCTTCGACCGTGAACGCAGCAAACTGCACTTCGCCTTTCGCAATACCAAGGCCGCCTGCTCCAGCGGCCGCATCGTGCTGGAGGCGGCCCATGCATAAGCCCTGCGCCGTTATCCCGGTCTACAACCATGAGGCCGCCGTGCCCGCTGTTCTCGAAGCGGTGCTCGCCGCCGGCCTGCCCTGCGTGCTGGTGGACGATGCCAGCAGCCCGACCTGCGCGGCGGTACTGGAACAACTCGCCGAACGCGAACACGTTTCCCTGGTGAAACTACCCGTCAACCAAGGGAAGGGCGGCGCGGTCATGAGCGGAATGCGCGAGGCCGCCCGGCTGGGCTTCAGCCATGTCCTGCAGGTGGACGCCGACGGCCAGCACGACCTGCAGGACATCGCGGTCTTTCTCGACGCCTCGCGCCAGCACCCCGAAGCGCTGATCTGCGGCTACCCGCAATACGATGACAGCGTGCCCAAGGGCCGGCTCTATGCCCGTTACCTGACCCATGTCTGGGTCTGGATAAACAGCCTGTCGTTGCAGATCCGCGACTCCATGTGCGGCTTCCGGGTCTACCCGCTGCCACCGGTGCTGGCGCTGATCAATTCGGTGAAGGTGGGCAAACGCATGGACTTCGACTCGGACATTCTCGTGCGCCTGTCCTGGCGCAACCAACCCATGCGCTGGTTGCCGACCAAGGTCCACTACCCCCTGGACGGCCTCTCGCACTTTCGGATGTTCCACGACAACGCGCTGATTTCCAGCATGCACACCCGGCTGTTCTTCGGCATGCTGGTGCGCCTGCCGAGCATCCTCTGGCGACGGTGGCGGGCATGAGCGACGCACAAAAGCATTGGGCCGACCGCCAGGAACGCGGCAGCTTCTGGTTGATGAAACTCACCGCCTTCGGCGTCAAGGTCCTCGGCCGCCGGATGCTCAGCCCGGTGCTGCACGGTATCGTCCTGTACTTTTTCCTGTTCGGCCGCAGCGCCCGGCAGAGTGCCTGGCACTACCAGCAGCGCCTGGCCGACTGGAGCGCTCAAAGCGCCCTGCGGCCGACCCGCATGAATGTCTTCCGGCAGTTCATGGCCTTTGCCGACTCGTTGCTGGACAAACTCGATGTGTGGAACGGCAAGCTGCGCCTTGAGCAGCTCGAGATCGTCGACCCGGCTCGGCTGCGCGATCAACTGCGCGGCGAGCGCGGGCAGATGCTGGTGGGTGCGCACTTGGGCAATCTGGAAGTCTGCCGCGCCCTCGCCGAACTGGGGGAAAAGGTCACCATGAACGTGCTGGTGCACACCAAGCACGCCGAGCGCTTCAACCGCTTGCTGGGCGAAGCCGGGGCGACCAACCTGCGGCTGATCCAGGTCAGCGAACTGAACCCGGCGGTGATGCTGCAACTGAGCCAGCGCCTGGATCGCGGTGAGTGGCTGGCGATTGCCGGCGACCGTGTGCCACTCCATGGCGGACGCCATGTACGAGTGGATTTCCTCGGCCAGCCCGCTGCGTTCCCGCAAGGTCCATGGCTCCTGGCCGGCCTGCTGAAATGCCCGGTCAACCTGCTGTTCTGCGTGAAACTCCAAGGCCGCTACCGCATCACCCTCGAACCCTTCACCGAAGCCGTGCAGTGGAAACGCAACGACCGCGAACAGGTGATCGCCCAGTGGGCCGCCCGT
This sequence comes from Pseudomonas sp. MWU13-2862, assembly GCF_023242495.1. Taxonomy (NCBI): domain Bacteria; kingdom Pseudomonadati; phylum Pseudomonadota; class Gammaproteobacteria; order Pseudomonadales; family Pseudomonadaceae; genus Pseudomonas; species Pseudomonas sp. MWU13-2862. The sequence goes on from NZ_JALMEZ010000004.1 coordinate 305,105, forward strand.
TACGCCGAGCGCCTGGGCCATTACTGCCTGCAGGCACCGTACCAGTGGTTCAACTTCTACCCTTTCTGGAAATCCGATGACAACGCATCCGCTTGAGCCGGTCACCTTCGGCGAACTCCCGCTGCGCATCGAAGACGTGCTGGCCCTGGCCAACCGTCAGGTGCCGACGCAACTGCAAGGCGACCCGGCGTTCCGCCAGCGCATTGCCAAGGGCGCGCAGTTCCTTGATTCGTTGCTGGACAAGGAAGGCGTGATCTACGGCGTCACCACCGGCTACGGCGATTCCTGCGTGGTGGCGGTGCCGCTTCAACACGTTGAAGCGCTGCCGCGTCACCTCTACACCTTCCACGGTTGCGGCCTCGGCGAGTTGCTCGATCCCCAGGCCACCCGCGCGGTGCTGGCGGCGCGTTTGCAGTCGCTGTGCCACGGCGTGTCCGGCGTGCGTGTGGAACTGCTGGAACGCCTGCAGGCGTTCCTCGACCTGGACATCCTGCCACTGATTCCCGAAGAGGGCTCGGTCGGTGCCAGTGGTGACCTGACGCCACTGTCCTACGTGGCCGCGACCCTCTCCGGCGAACGCGAAGTGCTGTTCCGCGGCGAGCGCCGCCAGGCCAGCGACGTGCACCGCGAACTCGGCTGGGACCCGCTGGTACTGCGGCCCAAGGAAGCCCTGGCATTGATGAACGGCACCGCCGTCATGACCGGCCTGGCCTGCCTGGCCTTTGCCCGCGCCGACTACCTGCTGCAACTGGCAACCCGCATCACCGCCCTCAACGTAGTGGCGCTGCAAGGCAACCCGGAACACTTCGACGAGCGCCTGTTCGCCGCCAAGCCGCACCCGGGGCAGATGCAAGTCGCCGCCTGGCTGCGCAAGGACCTCGCCATCGATGCGCCGACCGCGCCGCTGCACCGTTTGCAGGATCGCTACTCGCTGCGCTGCGCACCCCATGTCCTCGGCGTGCTGGCCGACAGCCTGGGCTGGTTGCGTTCGTTTATCGAGACCGAACTGAACAGCGCCAACGACAACCCGATCATCGACGCCGAAGAAGAGCGCGTGCTCCACGGCGGGCACTTCTACGGCGGGCATATCGCCTTTGCCATGGACAGCCTCAAGACCCTGGTGGCCAACGTCGCCGACCTGCTCGATCGGCAGCTCGCGCTGCTGGTGGACGTGCGCTACAACCACGGTCTGCCGAGCAACCTGTCCGGTTCCAGCGCCGAACGCGCGATGCTCAACCATGGCTTCAAGGCCGTGCAGATCGGCGCCAGTGCCTGGACCGCCGAGGCCTTGAAAAACACCATGCCGGCCAGCGTGTTCTCGCGCTCCACCGAATGCCACAACCAGGACAAGGTGAGCATGGGCACCATTGCCGCCCGCGATGCGATCCGCGTGCTGGAACTGACCGAACAGGTCGCCGCCGCCACCTTGCTCGCCGCCAACCAGGGCGTCTGGCTGCGTAGCCAGGCCAGCGATGCGCGGCCGCTGCCGCCGGCCCTGGCGGCGATGCACGAAGCCCTGGCAAAGGACTTCCCCCCGGTCATCGAAGACCGCGCCCTGGAGGCCGAACTGCGCCTGTGCCTGAAACGCATCGCCGAGCAACACTGGAGGCTGCATGCGTAGCCGCGGCGTACTGCATGTCGATACCGAGATCCTGGTGCCGTTTTTCGACGTCGACACCATGCATGTGGTCTGGCACGGCCATTACGTGAAGTACCTGGAAGTCGCCCGCTGCGCGCTGCTGGACCATATCGGCCACAACTACACGCACATGCTCGAATCCGGCTACGCCTGGCCGGTGATCGACCTGCAACTGCGCTATGTGCGCGGCGCGGTGTTCGGCCAGAAAATCAATGTGCGGGCCAACCTGGTGGAGTGGGAGAACCGTTTGAAGGTCAACTACCTGATCACTGATCTTGCCAGCGGCGAACGCCTGACCCGCGCCAGCACCGTGCAGGTGGCGGTGGATATCCAGAGCCGGGAAATGCAGCTGGCCTCGCCCAAGGTCTTTGTCGCCGCTGTCGAAAAGGTGCTCGCATGAACATTCAGGTACGCCACAAAACCTGTAGGAGCCGGCTTGCCGGCGATGGCGTCCGCAAGATCACCGCAAGGCTCAAGGGCCTCATCGCCGGCAAGCCGGCTCCTACAAGGTTCGCGTGCCTGCTGAGCCTTTTGTTCGGCCTGGTTTTGTCCGCCCACGCCTCGGCCTTCGACCTGCAACAGCTGAGCGAGCAACTGGCCAAGCCCTCGGTGATCCACGGCAGCTTTATCCAGGAAAAACACCTGCGCGCCCTGCCGCAACCGCTGACCAGCAAGGGCACCTTCGTTCTCGCCAAGGACCACGGCCTGCTCTGGCTGCTCAAGACCCCGCTGCAGCAGGACTACCGCATCAGCGCCAAGGGCATCGCCCGACGCGACCCGAGCGGCTGGCAGATGGTCCCGAACAAAAGCGCCGGGGCCGAACAGAACCGCCTGTTCATCGCCGTGCTGCAAGGCGACAGCAGTGGACTGCAACGGGATTTCGAACTGCAACTGCAAGGCGACGCCCAGCACTGGCAACTGACCCTGGTGCCGCGCTCGGTGCTGCTCAAGCAGATCTTCACCCGGATCAATATCGACGGCGGCGAACTGGTGCAACGCATCGAACTGCTGGAAACCCAGGGCGACAGTACGGTCCTGCGCATGCAGGACAGCAGCGCCACCCTGCCCCTGAGCGATGCGGAGCAGCATGACTTTGCCGAGTGAACGCCTGCTCCCGCGCCTGTTCCTGATCCTGCTGCTGGCAGTGCTGGCGCTCGCCGGCTGGCAATGGCGGCATGGCGCGCCGGTGTCAGCCGATCTGATGGAACTGGTGCCGGGCTCGGCGCCCGATGCCCTGGAGCTCAAGGCCGAACAGCGCATGCAGGAACCCTTGAACCGGGAAATGCTGGTGCTGGTGGGCCAGGCCGATCGCCAGAAAGCCATTGCCCTGGCGCAACAGCTGGGCGAGCGCTGGCAGGCCAGCGGACTGTTCGAAACCGTGCAGTGGAGCTTGCAGGCCGACCTGCCGGCCTTGCGCCAACAACTGCTGGCCAGCCGCCTGGCGATGCTGACCCGCGCTGACCGACAGCAACTGATCGACCACCCGGCGGCGTTTATCCAGCAACGGGTCCAGTCGCTGTTCGATCCCTTTGCCGGCATCAGCCTGGTGCCGAGCCAGGACGACTGGCTCGGCCTGACCGGACGTATCCAGGACAGCCGGCCGAAACCCGGCGCAGTGCAATTCGATATCGGCAGCGGCACGTTGATCGCCGAGGCCGACGGTAAAAGCTGGGTACTGTTGCGGGCCCGGACCCGGGGTAATGCTTTTGACATGAAGCTGCCGATACAGGTCGCCGAACTGCTCAAGCACAGCCGCGAGGAAGCCGCCCAGGCCGACGCCCAACTGCTCGCCGCCAGCGGCCTGCTGTATGCCGCCGCCGGCCAGCAACAGGCCACCCGGGAAATCACCTGGGTCGGCGGTGGCGCCACCTTCGGCATTCTCCTGCTGCTGTTGCTGGCCTTCCGCCGTTGGCGGGTGTTGCTGGCCTTCGTCCCGGTGCTGGTGGGCATGCTGTTCGGCACGGTGGCCTGCGTGATGCTGTTCGGTCATCTGCACGTGATGACCCTGGTGCTGGGGGCCAGCCTGATCGGCGTAGCCGTGGACTACCCGCTGCATTACCTGTCCAAGAGCTGGAGCCTGAAACCCTGGCACAGCTGGCCGGCCCTGCGCATTACCCTGCCCGGCCTGAGCCTGAGCCTGGCCACCAGTTGCATCGGTTACCTGGCCCTGGCCTGGACGCCGTTTCCGGCCCTGACCCAGATTGCCGTGTTCTCCGCCGCCGGCTTGCTCGGCGCCTACCTGACCGCCGTGTGCCTGCTGCCGGCGCTGCTCAAGGGCACCGACCTGCGTCCGGCGCAATGGCCGTTGCGGGTCTGCGAAGTCTTGCTGAAGGTGCGTGAAGCATTGCTGCGCAAGGTCGGCAGCCGGTTGTTGCTGGCGCTGCTGGTGCTGTTCTGCGCCGGTGGCCTGTGGCACCTGACCAGCAAGAACGATATCCGCCAATGGGTCGGTGCGCCGCCGCAATTGCAGGCCGAGGCCCAGGCCGTCGCAAGGATCACCGGCTACCAGCCCACCAGCCAGTTCTTCCTGGTTCGCGGCGCCGATCAACAGCAGTTGCTGGAGCGTCAGGCCGCACTCGGCGAACGTCTCGATCAACTGGTGAGCCAAGGCAAGCTCCAGGGCTATCAGTCACTGGACCAGGTGGTCAGTCTGCCCCGGGAACAACAACAGTTGCAGGGCTCGCTCAAGCAACTGCCGGGGTTCTGGCAACCCTTGCTCGACCTCGGCGTACCGGCCGCTGCCTTGCAAAGCGAACTGGCACAGCTGCAAGCCCTGCCGATCCAGGATATCGACAGCGCCCTCAAAGGCCCGCTGTCCGAGCCTTGGCGCCTGCTCTGGCTCGGCGTGCAAACCGACGGCGTGGCCGGCATGGTCAGCCTGCGCGGCCTGAACAACGCCGACCTGCTGCGGGCGCAAACCGACGGCCTGCCGGGGGTAAAGCTGGTGGACCGGCTGGGCGAGTTGAACAAGGTCTTCGCTGCCACCCAGGTCAGCGCCGCCGAACTGAAACTGGCGTCCTGTGTGCTGATCGTGCTGTTGCTGATCCTGCCGTTCGGCCTGCGCGGCGCCCTGCGAATCATCGCCCTGCCATTGCTGGCCGCCCTTTGCAGCCTGGCCAGCCTCGGTTGGCTCGGCCAGCCGCTGACGCTGTTCAGCCTGTTCGGCCTGCTGCTGGTGACCGCCATCAGCGTCGACTACGCCATCCTGATGCGCGAGCAGATCGGCGGTGCCGCCGTCAGCCTGCTGGGCACCTTGCTGGCCGCCCTGACCACCTGGCTGTCGTTCGGCCTGCTGGCGATTTCCAGCACCCCGGCGGTGAGCAACTTCGGCCTGGCCGTAAGCCTGGGGCTGGCCTTCAGCTTCCTGCTCGCGCCCTGGGCCGCACGCCCAACTGACAAGACCGCGACACCGCAAGCTGATCACTCGGTCACGACTGTCGACCCGAGCCCTATCCCTTCGAAACCTTCGAACCCCGCAAGGAGCCTGTGTGCCAGCGATTGAAATGGAACATCGAGAAGTCGTGGTGATTGGCGCGGGCCCTTCCGGCGCCATCGCCGCCGCCTTGCTCAAACGCAATGGCCACGACGTGCTGATCGTCGAACGCCAGCACTTCCCGCGCTTTTCCATCGGTGAGAGCCTGCTGTCGCACTGCCTGGACTTCGTCGAAGAAGCCGGCATGCTCGACGCCGTCAACGCCGCCGGGTTCCAGTTGAAGAACGGCGCGGCCTTCGCCTGGGGCGAACACTACAGCGCCTTCGATTTCGGCCAGACCTTCAGCAACGGCAAGCCGACCACCTTCCAGGTCCAACGCGCCGACTTCGACAAACTGCTGGCGGACCAGGCCGCCCTGCAAGGCGTGGAAATCCGCTACGGCGAGGAAGTCGTCAGCGTTGATTTCGACCGGCCACAACCGCAGTTGCGGGTCCGTCGCGAAGACGGCAGCGAGTATTTGATCGAAGCACGTTTCGTCCTCGATGCCAGCGGCTACGGCCGGGTGCTGCCGCGTCTGCTCGACCTCGAAGCACCGTCGAGTTTCCCGGTACGCCAGGCGGTCTTCACCCATATCGAAGACCGTATCGAACATCCCGCTTTCGAGCGGGAAAAGATCCTGATCACCACCCACCCGCAACAGCGCGATATCTGGTTCTGGACCATTCCGTTCAGCAACGGCCGCTGCTCCCTTGGCGTGGTCGCCGCCGCCGGGCACTTTGCCGGACGCACCGAGGACCTGGATGCCTGCCTCAAGGGCTTCGTTGCAGAAACCCCGAGCCTGCAAGCCGTGCTGGAAAACGCCGTGTGGGATACCCCGGCGCGGACCATCGGCGGCTACTCGGCCAACGTGAAAACCTTGCACGGCCCGGGCTTCGCCTTGCTGGGCAACGCGGCGGAATTCCTCGACCCGGTGTTCTCCTCCGGCGTGACCATCGCCATGCGTTCGGCGAGCATGGCCGCCGGCCTGCTGCACCGCCAACTGCAAGGTGAAAGCGTCGACTGGCAGACCCAGTTCGCCGAGCCGCTCAAGCGCGGTGTCGAAACCTTCCGCTGCTACGTCGAAGGCTGGTACGCCGGGACCTTCCAGGATGTGATCTTCCATCCCGGCAGCTCGCCGGAAATCCGCGCCATGATCAGTGCGATCCTCGCCGGCTATGCCTGGGACGAGCGCAACCCTTTTGTCAGTGAACCCCGACGCCGCCTGCGGATGCTGTCGGAAATCTGTGCGAGTACCCCGACATGAGCCATCCGTACCTGAGCGACACCTACGTCGCGGAAACCCGCTTCGGCTTCTGGTTCCTGCGCAGCCATACCTGGCAGCACCACGTGCTGCGGGTGGCGATCAACGACCTGCGTGGCCTGTTCAGCGAGGCCCTGCCGGCCAACCCGGTGGTACTCGATGCCGGTTGCGGCCAGGGCAAGTCCTTCCAGTACTTGCAGCAAACCTTCGCCCCGGCGCGACTGATCGGCCTCGACGCCGATCCCCACAGCCTCAAGCTGAGCGGCGAAGAGGCGCAACGCCGTGGCCTGGAAGTCGAGCTGATCGGCAGCGACTGCGCGATCCTCGACGTGCCCTCGCAAAGCGTCGATATCCTCTTCTGCCACCAGACCTTCCACCACCTGGTGCAGCAGGACCGCGCCCTGGCCGAGTTCTATCGGGTGCTCAAGCCGGGCGGCTACCTGCTGTTCGCCGAGTCCACCGAAGCCTATATCGACACCTGGGTGATTCGCTGGCTGTTCCGCCACCCCATGCATGTGCAGAAAAGCGCGGCGCAGTACCTGGACATGATCAGCGACCAGGGTTTCGAATTCACACCGCGGAACGTCTCCTACCCGTACCTGTGGTGGAGCCGGTCCAAGGACTTCGGGCTGCTGGAGCGCCTGCGCCTGAAGAGCCCGCCGCCCGTGGGCCGGCGTGAGGAAACCCTGGTCAATGTGGTCGCCCGCAAACCCCTTGGCGAGACCGTCGAATGATCCGCGCCCTGTTGCTCGGCTGCCTCCTGCTGCTGGGCGCCTGCGCCAGCCGCGCGCCGCTGCCCGTGCACGCGCCGACGCTGGCGTTACCGCTGCAATTGCATATCGAGCGTGAACAGGCCGGGCAACGCCAGGACTGGTTGCTGGTGATCCAGCGTGAGGCGCACGGCCTGCGCTGGTCACTGATGGACCCACTGGGCATTCCCCTGGCCCGCCAGCGCCTGCAGGACGGTGAATGGCAGGCCGACGGCCTGCTGCCGCCCAATCCCCAGGCTCGCGAACTGTTCGCCGCCTTGCTGTTTGCCCTGACCCCGGATACCGAACTCGCGGGCAACTACCCGAGCGCGCAACGCCAAAGCGCGGAACGCGTCCTCGATGCCCGCTGGCGAGTCAGCTATCGCCAGCCGCTGGACTTCACCCTGAGCCTGCCGGAGAGTCTGCACTACCGAATCAGTCCGTTGAGCGAGGCTGCCCCATGACCGCCTACCTGAACGCCCTCGGCGTCATCTGCGCGCTGGGCCGCGACAAGCAGAGCGTGGCGCGCAACCTGTTTGCCGGCGACTGCTCGGGTATGCGTCCGGAAAGCGGCTGGGTGCCCGAACGCATCCTGCCGGTGGCCGCCGTGCAAGGCGAACTGGCAGCGATTCCCGCTGAACTGAGCGCCCAGGCCAGCCGCAACAATCAACTGCTGATGGAAGCCACCCTGCAAATCGCCGAGCCGATCCAGCGTGCCATCGACACCTATGGCCGCGAACGCATCGGCATCGTCCTGGGCACCAGCACCTCGGGCATCGATGAGGCCAGTCGTGGCATCGCCAGCTATCTGAAAGAGGGGCACTTCCCCGACGGCTACGACTACCAGCAACAGGAACTGAGCGCCCCGGCGGCCTTCCTCGCCGACTGGCTGCAACTGCGCGGCCCGGCCTACGTGATCTCCACCGCCTGCACCTCCAGCGCGCGGGCCTTGATGAGTGCGCGGCGCCTGCTCGACCTGGGCCTGTGCGACGCAGTGCTCTGCGGCGGCGTCGACAGCCTGTGCCAGCTGACACTCCGCGGCTTCAGCTCGCTCGAAGCCGTGTCGACGCAGCGCTGCAATCCGTTTTCGCTGAACCGCAACGGCATCAATATCGGCGAAGCGGCGGTGCTGTTCCTGATGAGCAAACGCGCCGACGACGGCCCGGCCATTGCCCTGCTCGGTGCTGGCGCCAGTTGCGACGCCCACCATATTTCCGCCCCCGACCCGACCGGCCAGGGCGCCGTGCAGGCCATGGGCAAAGCGCTGAAGCAGGCCGGCCTGCAACCGCAAGACATTGACTACCTGAACCTGCACGGCACCGCCACCCAGCACAACGACGCCATGGAAAGCCTGGCCGTGTCCACGTTGTTCCCGACAAGCCCGCCTTGCTCCTCGACCAAGCCCATGACCGGCCACACCCTGGGCGCCGCCGGCGCGCTGGAAGCGGCGTTCTGCTGGTTGAGCCTGAGTGCCGACAACCCGTCCGCCGCCCTGCCGCCGCACCTCTGGGACGGCCAGGCCGACCCGGCGCTGCCACCCCTGAACTGGGTCAAGCCGGGCGACCGCCTCAAACCCCATCCACTGCGCCGCCTGATGAGCAACTCCTTTGCCTTCGGCGGCAACAATGTCAGCCTGATTATCGGAGACGCCCCATGATCGATTGGCCGCTCGCCGAATTGCTGCCCCATGCCGGGGACATGATCCTGATCGACCAGGTCCTGTCCTGCGACGAAGAACAGATCCACACCCGCCTCACCGTGCGCCCGGACGGCCTGTTCAACCGCGAGGACGGCAGCCTGCCGGCCTGGGTCGGGATCGAACTGATGGCCCAGAGCGTCGCCGCCTATGCCGGTTGCCGCGCCCGTGGCGAAGGCAAACCGGTGGAGCTGGGTTTCCTGCTCGGCACCCGTAAATTCGACTGTAATGTGGAACACTTTCCCGCCGGCAGCGAACTGCGCATCCATGCCCTGCGCTCGCTGGAAGACGACAACGGCATGGGCGTGTTCGAATGCCACCTGACCGGTCCCGACATCCATGCCACCGCGCGCCTGAACGTGTTCCGTCCACCCCAGGCCGCCGCTTATCTATCCGAATCACAGGAGTCGCGTCATGACTGAATCCATCCTGGTCACCGGCTCCAGCCGCGGTATCGGCCGTGCAATCGCCCTGCGCCTGGCCCGCGCCGGTTTTGACCTGGTGCTGCATTGCCGCAGCGGCCGCGCCGATGCCGAAGCCGTGCAGGCCGAAATCGAAGCGCTGGGGCGCCAGGCCCGCGTGCTGCAATTCGATGTGTCCGACCGGGAAGCCTGTCGCACCCGCCTGGAAGCCGACGTTGAAGAACATGGCGCCTACTACGGCGTGGTACTCAACGCCGGCCTGACCCGTGACGGCGCTTTCCCGGCCCTGTCCGAAGAAGACTGGGACCTGGTCCTGCGCACCAACCTCGACGGTTTCTACAACGTGCTGCATCCGGTAATGATGCCGATGATCCGTCGTCGCGCCCCGGGGCGAATCGTCTGCATCACCTCGGTATCCGGGCTGATCGGCAACCGCGGGCAGGTCAACTACAGCGCCTCGAAGGCCGGCCTGATCGGCGCCGCCAAGGCCCTGGCCATCGAGCTGGGCAAACGCAAGATCACCGTCAACTGCGTTGCTCCGGGCCTGATCGACACCGCCATGCTCGATGACAATGTGCCGGTGGAAGAACTGCTGAAAATGATCCCGGCGCAACGCATGGGCACCCCGGAAGAAGTTGCCGGCGCGGTGAACTTCCTGATGTCCGCGGAAGCCTCCTACATCACCCGGCAAGTGCTGGCCGTCAACGGAGGCCTGTGCTGATGAAGCGCGTCGTCGTCACCGGCATGGCCGGCATCACCTCCCTGGGCAACGACTGGGCCAGCATCGAAGCCAACTTCCGCGCCAACCGCAGCGGCATCCGCTACATGGCCGAGTGGGAGCGCTTCACCGAACTGAACACACGCCTGGCCGGGCCCATCGATGATTACGCGGTGCCGTCGCACTGGACCCGCAAGCAACTGCGCAGCATGGGCCGGGTCTCGCGCTTCGCCGTCGGCGCGGCGGAAATGGCCCTGGCCGATGCCGGCCTGCTGGGCAACGAGATCATCCGTGACGGGCGCATGGGCGTGGCCTGCGGTTCGTCCACCGGCAGCACCGACGAGATCAAGGCCTTCGGCATGATGCTGATCAACTCCGTGGCCGAAGGGCTCAACGCCAACTCCTACGTGCGCATGATGCCGCACACCACGGCGGCCAATATCAGCATCTTCTTCGGCCTGACCGGGCGCCTGATCCCCACCTCCAGCGCCTGCACCAGCGGCAGCCAGGGCATCGGCTATGCCTACGAGGCGATCAAGTTCGGGCGCCTGCCGCTGATGCTCGCCGGCGGTGCCGAGGAGCTGTGCCCCACCGAAGCCATGGTGTTCGACGCGCTCTACGCCACCAGCCTGAAAAACGATGCGCCGCAGAGCAGCCCGCGTCCCTACGACAGCGGCCGTGACGGTTTGGTGATCGGTGAAGGCGGCGGCATGCTGGTGCTTGAAGAGCTGGAACATGCCCTGGCCCGTGGCGCGCATATTCATGCGGAAATCGTCGGCTTCGGCAGCAACGCCGACGGCCAGCACGCCACCCGCCCGGAGCAGAGCACCATGCGCCGGGCCATGGAACTGGCCCTGGAAGATGCCGGCCTGACGGCGGACGCCATCGGTTATGTGAACGGCCATGGCACCGCCACCGAGCAGGGCGATATCGCCGAGACCCTGGCCACCAGCAGCCTGTTCGGCAGCCGCATGCCCATCAGTTCGCAGAAGAGTTTCCTCGGCCATACCCTGGGCGCCTGCGGGGCGCTGGAATCCTGGTTCAGCATCGAGATGATGAACCGCGACAGCTACATCCCTACCCTGAACCTCGACCAGATCGACCCGCAATGCGGCGAGCTGGATTACCTGCGCGGCGAATTCCGGCAGATGAGCAACGAGTATGTGATGAACAACAACTTTGCCTTTGGCGGCGTGAACACGTCCCTGGTGTTCCGCCGCTGGCGTTGATTTTTTTAAACCTCTGGAGAAAACGGAATGTCTTCCCTGCTTCGTGCCGCACTTGTCACCCTGGCCCTGCTGACCATGGCCGGCTGTACCAGCAAACCCATCGTCAACCCGAGCCGCACCCTCACCCCGCAGGTCCAGGCCAGCCAGGACGAGGTGAAACAAGCGATTGTCACCGCCCTGACCAAACGGGAGTGGACCGTGCAGCGCGTCAACCCGGGCCAGGTCCAGGCCGAGATCACCGTGCGTGAGAAATTCCACGTCGAGATCGACATCAACTATAGCGCCAGCGGCTACACCATCGCCTACCGCGACAGCAGCGGCATGGGTTACCAGGACGGCAAGATCCACCGGAACTACATCCGCTGGGTGAGCTTTCTGGACCAGGACATCCTCGCCGAACTGCGGGCCCATCATGACCACCCGTCGGCACGTGCGATCGGTGTAGGCGAGGCGCAGCCGCTGTCCCAGTAACGGCGCTTAGTCCCTGCATCGCAAGAGTCTGTGGGAGCGGAGCTTGCCCGCGAAGAGGCCCTTGAGGCCGCTAAAAGCTTCACGGGCAAGCTCCGCTCCCACAATATTCGCGTCGTTCAGTAGACTGGTATTCGACGCTCGATTGCTATGGTGGCTGTGCGTGGGAGACCTTCGGGTCTGCCGAGTCCTATATCCTCGGTCTTGCACACCTGCGCACAGCTGCCACCCTTCTGCGTGCAAGCGATGGGTTGCAGTTCCAATTATTGATATAGGGACTCAACCATGAGCAAAACAACTCCCGCACCACCTGTCCAGGATCCCAACGCCTTCCCTTCTGCCGACCGGTTCAAGGATCAGGCCGCCATCCAGCGTGCTCTTGATCACTATCTGCCCAGCCCAACATCTGCATCGCCGGGCGCTATCCGGCTGCCTAACACCAAATCCGGTCGAAGCTTGGAAGAATCCCTGGTTCACGTCTCCGAGTTGCTGACCTGCGCAGCGGCCACCGCCTACGAATCCGGCGATGGTCTCAGCGGCTCCAAGCGGGCGCTGGCGTTCTCGGCCATGCATCTGGTGGAAATGGCGAAAGCCGAGCTGGATCAGTCATTGGATAATCTGCCGCTGCACTAGACGGTTACACCCTTGTGGCGAGCGGGCTTGCCCGCTCGCCACAGGACCGCGCTCGGCTTCAGACCCCCTTAAGCCTGCGGCACCGCTCGACGCGTCAGCAACTCGATAAACGCCTTGGCCATCGGTGACTTCTGGTCCTTGCGCTGGACCAGCCACACCGCCGACACCGCATCCGGATCAAGCAACGGTCGATAGACCACGCCATCAATCCGAATCCTCTGATAAGACGCCGGCAACACCGACACCCCCAACCCCGCCGCCACCAAGCCGATAATGGTCATCGCCTCCCCCGCCTCCTGGGCAAAGTGCGGGCTGAATCCTGCCTGTCGCGCCAAGGTCAGCAACTGCGCATACAAACCACTGCCATAACTGCGCGGGAAAAACACAAAGGGCTCCAGCGCCAGCTCGGACAAATACATCCCGTCCTCGCTGCCGCCGGCCAAGGGATGCTTGGCACTGAGTACTGCCACCAGCGGCTCATGCATCAACTCCACGACACTCAAGGCCTCCGGCAACGCCAAGGGCCGCATCAAGCCCACCTCGATGGACTCGTCCATCAAACCATCGGCCACCGTCTTGCTGCTCATCTCCCGCAGGTTCAAATGCACCGCCGGAAATGCCTGGCGAAAGGCAAAGATTGCCTGGGGAATTGTCGAGTTGAACGGCGCCGATGAGGTAAACCCGATCTTCAGTTCCCCCAATTCCCCCAACTGCGCCCGCCGCGCCACATCCGCCGCCTTGTCCACCTGCGCCAGCACCAACCGCGCCTCTTGCAGAAACAGGCGACCCGCCTCACTCAACTCGACCCGACGATTGGTCCGGTCGAACAGCCGCGCCCCCAGCTCCTGCTCCAGTGCCTGGATCTGCTGGCTCAACGGCGGCTGGGAAATCCCCAGCACCTCGGCGGCGCGGCCAAAATGCAGTTCTTCGGCCACCGCGATGAAGTAGCGCAAATGCCGCAATTCCATGAATACCTCATCAAGTCGTAAAACCTATCAAACAGGTCGAACAATATATTGGAAAGAATAGTTAGCCAGCTATATGCTTTTTCCATTGCCTGACCGGCTGCTCCCCCCGAGGTCCCCCGTGAAAACTGCTGTCGCTCCCTTCGCCCACGAGATTCCCCCCACTGCGCTGGACGATGTGGTCGCCCAACTCAACGACACCTATATCGAAAAAGGCACTCCGGCGTTTATGCGCACGGTACTGGCGCTGTTCTCCGGCGGCTTCGCGACCTTTGCCCTGTTGTACTGCGTACAGCCGATGATGCCGGTGCTGTCCAAGGAGTACGGGATCAATGCCGCCCAGAGCAGCCTGATCCTCTCCGTGGCCACCGCCCTGCTCGCCATCGGCCTGCTGATCACCGGACCGATCTCCGACAGCCTCGGGCGCAAGCCGGTGATGGTGGTGGCGTTGTTCGGCGCCGCGCTGTTCACCATCCTCGGCGCGTTGATGCCCAACTGGCAGGGCGTGCTGGTGATGCGGGCCCTGGTGGGACTCTCCCTCAGCGGCCTGGCAGCGGTGGGCATGACCTACCTGAGCGAGGAAATTCATCCCAAGCACATCGGTCTGGCGATGGGCTTGTATATCGGCGGCAACGCCATCGGCGGGATGAGCGGGCGACTGATCACCGGCGTGCTGATCGACTTTGTCAGCTGGCATATGGCGATGCTGGTGATCGGTGTCCTGGCGCTGATCGCGGCGACGGTGTTCTGGAAGATCCTGCCGCCGTCGCGTAATTTCCGCGCCAGCCAGTTCAATACCCGCAGCCTGATCGACGGCTTCACCGTGCACTTTCGCGACGCCGGCCTGCCGTGGCTGTTCCTCGAAGGCTTCCTGCTGATGGGCAGCTTCGTCACCCTGTTCAACTACATCGGCTACCGCCTGCTGGCCGATCCTTACAACATGAGCCAGGCATTCGTCGGCTTGCTGTCCATCGTCTACCTGTCGGGCATCTACAGCTCCGCGAAGATCGGCGCCCTGGCCGACAAGCTCGGCCGGCGCAAGGTGCTCTGGGGCATGATCCTGATGATGCTGGTGGGCATCGTCCTGACCCTGGTCACCCCGCTGCCGGTGGTGGTATTCGGCATCCTGCTGTTCACCTTCGGTTTCTTCGGCGCTCACTCGGTGGCCAGTAGCTGGATCGGCCGTCGGGCGCTGAAGGCCAAGGGACAAGCCTCGTCGCTCTATCTGTTCTGCTACTACGTCGGCTCCAGCGTGGCCGGGACCCTGGGCGGGGTGTTCTGGCACTACGGCGGCTGGAACGGCATCGGCCTGTTTATCGGTGCGCTGCTGGTGGTGGCCTTGCTGGTGGCGTTGAAGCTGGCACGGTTGCAGGCGTTGCCGGGTAATGCAACAGCCTAATCAGCACGCCACGCAACCTGCGCCACCAGCAGCTTGTCGCGCTTCTCCAGGCTCAACGACTGCAACACCGCGCCCGATTGCTCGGTCTGGTCCAGCCACTGCAGCAAGGCCAATACATTGCCACTGAGGGTGACCCGCAGTGACTGGCCATCCTGGTCCAGTTGCTGCAACTCCAGCCCTGCCGCCGCCACCGTTTCACTTAGCCGGTTCGACAGGGACCGCGATGGGTTCGAGCGCTGAGCCGTCGGCTGGGCACGCTGTACTTCAGCGGCCAATAACAGACGTTGCTGGTACAGGCGCTCACCCCTTTCCAGACGCTGTTGCGCCGGTTGCCAGCCCCCACTGAACAAACTCACCACCGCCAGGAAAACCCCCAATCCAATCAGCATCCGTCGATCCCGAAGGCCGAGGCCCTGCCACCGTTGCATCAGCGCCGCCGGTACCGCCAATGACCTGATCATCCGTTCTTCTCCTCCAACATCAGCACCGCCTGCACTCGCTCACGGTCCTTGCTGGCGCTGCCCAGCCTGATCGGTAAACCGCTGCCCTGGCCGCGCTCGCGCAAGCGCTCAAGATCGGTGAAGCTGCCGGCCGTCAGCAACAACGTCCAGCCCGAGCTGGCCCGGTATTCGATACGCTGAACCTCAACGCTGCTGCCTCCGATCACCTGTTCGATCAGTTGCACCAGACGGCCCATCTGGCTGCCGGGCTGATCGGTCTGACCCTGCAAGGCCTTGAGCTGGGCCGCCAGATCGACAATCCGGGTTTGCTCGGGATACAAACGCTGGAAGCGCTGCACACTCTGCTCGTACAACTGCCCCGCAGCGCTTTCCAGATAATGGGCACGGGCCAGGGTAAAACCCCAGGACACCGCGAACAGCGCCAACGCCGACAGCACCAGCGTGCCCAATGGCCAACGCGCCCGCACCTGACGAAACTCACCTTGCAGCAAGTCCAGCCCGCGCGAATGACCGGCCACCAGCAACGCCGCGATATCGGCCTGCCGATCAGCGCCCATCCAGCACAACCCATCCGGCAATCGTGATCGCAGTACTTCCAGATCCTCAGGCGACAGCGCAAGTCGGGCCTCGATAGCCCCACCCACCAACCAGCGTCCAGCCCACCAGACGCCATAGGCCTGATCATCCGGCAGCAAGTCCGCATCCACCTTGACGCTTTCCACTTGCAGCCCCGAATCACGCAACAACGCCAGGATCGCCTTGAAGCGCTCCTTGTTGATCGCCAGCAGCGGGTAGCGTGAATCCTTGTCCGCCGCACCGACCGCAAGGTGCAATCCATCCAGCTCCTCGGCCAAGCGCTCCTCGACGGCGTAGGCCAACGCCTGAACCGTGGGCTTGCGTCGACCGGGCCAGGGCTCGCTGCGCAAGCCGCTACAGATTTCCATGGGCAGGATCACCCGCACCGACTGCCCCGACAGAAACGTCGCCGCCTCCGCCAGGGTGACCACGCGGTACTCGCCGCCCGCCTGCCAATAGCCAACCGGCCAGCCGGCGTCACAGCCAGCCAGGCCTTCGGCCGTGAGATAAAGCCAATTGCTCATAACAGGGTTTCACCTTGAGTCGGGGCCAGGAAGCGGCGTTGCAGGACACGCAGGCGAAGGCTGTCGCGAGGCCGCTCCAGATCGCTGACCAGCCGCAGTCGCGCCGCGCCCGCGCCGACCTCGACCGTGACCCGGAACCAGCGGCTGTCGACACCCAGGCCATGGCTGGCAATACCCAACCCATCCAGCCCCGGCGCACGGGTAAATTCATGGGCATCGGCATAACCTTGCGCCGGGCGCTGGGCGACAGCGTCCCGGGCACTGGCCGCCGTCATGCCTTCCAGCGTCGCCAGCAGCGTGGCCGAGGCGGTATTGATGTTCAGCCTGGCCTCGGGCGGCAGCAACGCGACGAAGGGTTGCAGGCGCTGCAAAAGATCCTGGTCGACACCGGGCAACAGGCGCAGCTGGCTGGTGTCGCTGACCTCGGTACCCCGTAGCGACGCCAGGTCGAATGCCGGGATCTCCAGCGCCGCCAGCAACCGGGCCCAGCGCTCCAGGCTGATTTCATCAGCCTTGCCGGGCAGGAGCAGGCGGGTCAGGTTGAACCGCCCGGCCAGGTCTTCGATCTCGATCCGCACCTCGACACCCGGCAGCTCGGACGGCAGCGATGGGCTCGCCCAGGGCTGGGCCAGATGGATGGTCTTCTCCTCAAGCCGATCAGGCTCCTGCAACAACTCCCGCGCCCAACTCTCCGCGGCAATCGCCCACTGACGCAGTTGCACCTGATGAATATGCTGCGCGCTGCTCTGCAGGGCCCGCGTATGACTGCGCAAGAGGCCACCGACCACGAACAGGGCCAGGGTCATGATCAGCAGCACACTGATCAGCGCCACGCCACGCTGGCCGGTGCGGTTCATGAGCCCTCCGGCAACAGGATGACGCGACGGATCTGTTCGAAGCGACCAACGGACAGGGTGATTTCCAACGCTCGCGGATGCACCGGGGAACGGCCCGGCGTCGACGCCCCCTCAGCGCGCCAACCGGCCTTGTCCACATACAGCCGCCACTGCAAGGCACGCACCTCCTTGAGCACCGGCAGCTTGTGAGTCTCGGGCAGATCAAGGCTACGGCGATAACGCCACAAGGTGCCCTCCTCCAGGCGATAGGCAATCTCCTGGCGCTCGCTGCGGGGCTCATCCAGCGGGTTGCGCGCATTGCCGCGCTGCAGGTTCAACTGTCCCCCGCCCAGTGTCACGGCCACGCCTTCTTTGGGGATAGTCGCCTGCATGACATCGCGCTCCAGCACCGCCATCGCCCGCTGCAGGCTGCGCAAGCCCTGCTCGTGCTCATTGACCCGGGCCTGGGTCAGCAGCACGCCTTCGTACAGGCGATAACTGGCCAGGCCGATCAGGCTGAAAATCGCCAGGGCAATCACCAGTTCGACCAGGGTAAAGCCGGCCTGTCTATTCATTCCGGGCCCGCAGCCAGGCATTGGCGTGGTGCAACGGCGGCCCACCATTGCCCAGCCGCACGATAATCTCGACCTTGAGCAAGCGCGGGTCCGAGGTCGGCGTGACAATCTGCTCCAGGCGCCATTCGCGCTGGTCGAAGCGCAGGCTTTGCTGTTGTCGTCCCTTGGCCGGGGGCGCCTGCAGGCGCAGTTCATTCAACTGATTGTCCGCCAGCCAGGTGGCGAACAAACGCTCCTGCAAGGTGCCGCTCTGCTGCACCACGAACTGGCTGGCGGACAGCACGCTGGCCGCCAGCACGGCAAAGATCGCCAGGGCGATCATCACCTCCAGCAAGGTAAACCCCGACTCAGCTTTCATCGATGGCCGGATCACCGAGGCCGTCACCGGACACACTCAACCAGCGCCGCTGCGCGGATTCGTAATGCAGGGTGAAGGCACTCATTTCGTCGCTGCTCAGCACCAGCAATTGCGGCTGGTTCACCCGGTCGCCCAGTTTCAGCGGGCGGCCTTCCAACTCCAGGCGAAAATACAGACCGTCGGGCAAGCGATAGGCCGCCCCCGCCGGGCGCCAGTCGGGCCGCTCGAAGACCATCACCTGATAACCCTCGGCACCGATCCGCAAGCCATATTCCTGGCTGTTGACCACCGCGTACTCACGCAACTGTTGCAGCAGGTGCACCAGGGCACCGGCCTCCTGGCGCGCCTGACGCACCGGGCTGGGGTTCATGCTCACGGCGATCATGCCGGCCAGCACGCCGATCACCACCATGGACACCAGCAACTCCAGCAGGGTGAAACCACGGGAACGTGTGGGCATGGATCAATCACTCCAGTTGCCGATATCGGCGGCAAACTCTTCGCCGCCGGACACGCCGTCGGCACCAAAGGAATACAGGTCATAACCCTTGGTCCGGGTGCCCGGGCTCAGGTACTGGTAAGGCGTGCCCCAGGGATCCACCGGCAGGCTTTTCAAGTAGCCCTGGGGGTTCCAGTTCCGCGGTTCAGGCACGCCCAGCGGCCGTTTGACCAGCGCCTCGAGGCCCTGCTGGGTCGAGGGGTACTGGAAATTGTCGAGGCGGTACATTTCCAGCGCGGTGCCGACAGCCTTGATATCGGCCCGGGCCGCGGTGACCTTGGCCTGGTCCGGACGACTCATGAACTGCGGCAGCACCATCGCGCCGAGTACACCGATAATCACCACCACGACCATGATTTCGATCAGGGTGAAACCACCTTGTCGCTGTGTTCCAGAGGTTTTCATAAGATCAGTTCACCAGTTGGTTGAGGCTAAGAATCGGCAACAGAATCGCCATGACGATCAACAGCACGATGACGCCCATCAGCACCAGCATCGCCGGCTCGAACAGGCTCACCACCAGGGCGATCCGCGCCGCGAGGGTTTTCTCCTGCTGTTCGGCGGCGCGGGCGAGCATGCGGTCGAGCTCGCCCGCGCGCTCGCCGCTGGCGATCATGTGCAGCATCAGCGGCGGGATATCGCCGCTGCGCTCCAGGCCACGGGTCAGGGTGCCGCCCTCGCGCACCGAGCGCGCGACCTCGCCCATGCGCGCGCGAATCGGCAGGTTGCCGATCACCGCCGCGGCGATTTCCAGGGCGTCCACCAGGGGCACGGCGCTCTTGCCGAGCAGCGCCAGGGTGCTGGCGAAACGGGACGCTTCCATCGCCTTGAGGACTCCGCCGATCAGCGGCGCCCGCAACAACCAGGCATGCCAGCGCCAGCGCACGGCGGGCCGCGCCAGCACCCAGCGCACCAGCAAGGCCAACGCCACCAGCCCGACCAGCAGCAGCCAGCCGTAACGCTGCAGGCCGCTGCTCAGGGCAATCAGGCCCTGGGTCAGCAGGGGCAGGGCCTGGCCATTGTTGATAAAAACCTTCACCACATCCGGTACCACATAGCCGAGCAATCCAGCGACGATGGCCAGCGAGGCAAACAGCAGGATCATCGGATAGACCAGCGCCATCTGGATCTTCTGCCGGGCCTGCTGGCGGGCCTCGGTGTACTCGGCCAGTTGTTCGAGCACCGGGCCCAGGTGTCCGGAGCGTTCGCCGGCGGCGATGCTCGCGCGGAACATGTCCGGGAACGCCTTGGGGAAACCGGCGAGCGCCGAAGCCAGGTCATAACCTTCCATGACTCGGCTACGCAGCGCCGCCAACAGGTTGCTGACCCGACGTTTTTCGCTCTGCGCCGCCACCGCCCGCAACGCCTCTTCCAGGGGCAGGCCGGCCTGGATCAGGGTCGAGAGTTGCAACGTCAGCAAGGCCAGTTCACTGGCTTTCAAGCCGGCCGAACGATGGGCGCCGTTGCCCGCACCCGTCTGGCCGCGAGCACTTTTCAGCTGCGTGGGCAACAGGCCGCGCTCACGCAGCAACTGGCGGGCATGGCGCGGGCTGTCGGCTTCCTGCTGACCGCGACAGCGCCGACCGTTGGCATCCTGGGCCTGGTAATCGAACGTCGGCATCCTCAGTCCTCCTGGGTCACGCGCAGCAGTTCATCGAGACTGGTGCTGCCTTCGAGAACCAGCCGCTGGCCATCCTGGAACAGGCTGCGCGAGGCCGTCCGGGCTTCACGGACCAGCTCGGGCTCACTGGCGCCGTTGTGGATAAGTACCGCCAGGGCCGGGGTGATGCCGATCAGTTCGTAGAGCCCGATACGACCGCGATAGCCTTGCTGGCAGTGCTCGCAGCCCGTGGCCCGGAACAGCCTCGGCGGATGGTTCGAGTCGACACCCAGGCGCCGGCAGGCGGCCGCATCCGCCACATAGGCGCTCCGGCACTCGCGGCACAGGGTACGGACCAGGCGCTGGGCCAGCACCCCGACCAGGGACGAGGCCAGCAGATAGGCATCCACGCCCATGTCCAGCAACCGCGTGACCGCGCCCACCGCGCTGTTGGTGTGCAGGGTCGACAGCACCAGGTGCCCGGTCAGCGAAGCCTGCACGGCGATCTCGGCGGTTTCGCGGTCGCGGATCTCACCGACCATGACCACGTCCGGGTCCTGGCGCAGGATCGCCCGCAAACCCCGGGCAAAGGTCATCTCGACCTTGGGATTGACCGGCGTCTGGCCGATGCCCGGCAGGTGATACTCGATGGGGTCTTCGACGGTGAGGATATTGCGGGTCTGGTCGTTGAGGCTGCTCAGCGCCGCGTAGAGGCTGGTGGTCTTGCCCGAGCCGGTGGGGCCGGTGACCAGGAAAATGCCGTGGGGTTTGCCGAGAATATGCCGGAAGCGCTCCAGGGTCTGCGGCGGCATGCCCAGGCGTTGCAGGTCGAGACGTCCGGCCTGTTTGTCCAGCAGGCGCAGGACCACCCGTTCGCCATGGGCCGAGGGCAAGGTGGAAACCCGCACATCGACTTCGTGCCCGGCCAGCCGCAGGGCAATCCGTCCGTCCTGGGGCACGCGCTTCTCGGCGATGTCCAGCCGGGCCATGACCTTGATCCGCGACACCAGCAGGTTGGCCAGCTCGCGCCTTGGCTTGAGCACTTCACGCAGTTGCCCGTCGATGCGCATGCGCACCGACAGGCTGTGCTCGAAGGTCTCCAGGTGCACATCCGAGGCTTTCTCGCGCACCGCTTCGCCGAGCAGCGCGTTGATCAGCCGGATGATCGGCGCGTCGCCTTCCTGTTCCAGCAGGTCGGCGGTCTGCGGCAGTTGCTCGGCCAGGCTCATCAGGTCGAGTTCATCGTCCAGGCCCTGGGCCACCTGCTGCGCGGCGCTATGGCCATCGCTGTAGGCCGCCGCAAGGTGGGCGGCGAATACCGGCTCGTCGAGCACTTGCAACGGCAGTACGCCGGCGATCAGGCGGCGGGCTTCGGACACGGCGGTCAACGGTGTGTCGGCACGAATCGACAGGCACGCGCCCGCGCCTTGCGGTTCCAGCAAGACCCCGTAGCGGCGGGCAAAGCCGAACGGCAGGCGCGGCTTCATGGTGCCCCGACCTTCTGCCGTCGCAGGTCTATCGCCGGCTCGCTGCCAGAACCATCGAACAGTTCCCGGGCCTCGCGCGGCAACAGCAGTGAGTTGCTCTTCCCATCGGCGGGTTGACTGAGCTGGCGCAAGCTGTTGTAGCGCTGCTCGCTGACTTCGGAGATATCCTCTTTGGAGCGGACGATGGTCGGCCGCAGGAATACCATCAGGTTGGTTTTTTCATGCTTTTCGCTGTTCCAGCGAAACAACGCCCCCAGGTAGGGGATATCCCGCAGCAGCGGCACACCGCTTTCCTGGACACGGACGCTGTCCTTGATCAGCCCGCCGATCACGATGATCTCGCCGTCATCGGCGAGGATGGTGCTTTTCAGGGTGCGCTTGTTGGTGATCAGGTCACCGGGAACCACCGTATTCGGGGCGAGTTCGGAGTTTTCCTGTTCGACCTGCAGACGCAGGGTCGCCCCTTCGTTGATATGCGGGCGGACCTTCAGCTTGATCCCGATATCATGGCGCGTGACCGTATTGAAGGGCCGCTCGGTATCCGTACCGGTCTGGTAGGAACCGCTCTGGAACGGCACGTTCTGACCCACCAGGATCTCCGCCTCCTGGTTGTCCAGGGTCAACAGACTGGGGGTGGAGAGCACGTTGTTGTGGGAATTGCTCGCCAGGGCGGACACCAGCATGCCGAAGCGGTCGTTGCCGATGCGCAACACGGCACCATCGGGCAGCTTGGCTTCGGTGCCCTTGAAATCCGATACGGGAATATGGGTTCCGGCAAAGACGACCCCGCCCTGGGCACTCCCGGTATTGGCGCCCCACTGCACACCCAGGGCCTCGTTGATATCGCCGGAAATCTCGACAATGGCCGCATGGATCAACACCTGCGAACGCGGCTGGTCGAGTTGGCGAACAATGTTTTCCAGGGTGCGGATCTGGCTCGGCTCGGCGATCAGCACCAGGGCGTTCTGGCTTTCATCGGCCTTGACCAGGGCCTTGGCGGCAGCCGCGTCCCGGCTGGCGGCAGCGCCGGCTTCCTGAGCAAGTCCCTGGCCCATGGCCTCGAGCACCTCGGCCAGTTGCTTGGCATCGCTGTGACGCAGACGGATCACCCGTGCATTGTCGGTAACGGCCGCCGACGGGGTATCGAGGGAGCGGGCCAGGTCAGCCAGGCGCTTGCGTACGTCCTGGGTGCCGATGATCACCAAACGGTTGTTGCGCGAATCGGCGATGACCTGGCTCCCCGACTCAGCGCCTTGCCGCCCCAGGGATTGCTCCATCATCCGCGCCAGCTCATTCGCCAGCCCGTGACGCAACTGGATGACCTCATGGGCATTCTTCTGCCCCAGGTCCAACTGCCGGACGATCTTCGCGATACGGCGGACGTTGGCCGCGCTATCGGTGATGACCAGGGCATTGGCCGACGCCGACGGGCCGACATAACCGTTGACCGAGACCAGTGGCCGCACCAGCCCGGCGATATCCGCCGCGACGCTGCTGCCCAGCGCCACCACCTCGGTGACGAACTGGCCGCCCTGGGCGCTGGCACTGTCGGCACTGCTGGCGCGGGTGCGGGCATCGGCCACAGGGGCAATAAGAATGCGGTCGCCTTCGTCGATCACCGTGAAGTTATGCGCGTCGAGCACCGAATAGAACAACCGGCGTACCCCTTCACGGTCCAGGGCCTGCTCGGAGAGGACGGTGATCCGCCCCTGCACCCGGGGGTCAAGGACCACCGTGGTGCCGAGAATCGAGGACATTTCCCGCACCACGTCGCGCAACTCGGCATCGTTCATCGCCAGTTGCCATTGCGGCTCATCGGCCAGTGCGCCCGACGCCAGCAGCAGGCTGACGATCAGGCTCAAGAGCTTCAGGCAGCACCGGCCGGACTCGAAAAATCTGTTCATTTACTCACTCTGACGCGGCGTGGCCGTCGGTCGCAGATAAAGGGAAGAAGTCGGGGCGACGGCGTCAGGAACGGGCCCCTTGAGCACCTGCAAGGTGGTACGGCCCGGCGGATCCAGGGCCAACAGCTCCTCGCGACCATTGCGCCAGAGCACCACCCGGCCGCCCTCGATCCGGCGCAGGACGCTGCCGCCCGGCAGGCTTTCACCCACCCGGTAGATCCGCTGGCCCTCGGCCCCCGCCAACAGCGCACGGGAGTCGCCCGTGCTGGAGACAAAGCTGGCCCGCAACTTCAAGGGCTCGGCACTGCGGGCCAAGGCCCCCTGGGCGGCCAGCCCCATCACCGTGGCAACGGCGGCATGATTGAGCGGCGCACGTTCGGCAGGCGCGGCTCGGTTGTTGGCCTGCTCGGTGGGTAACGTCGGCAATGTCTGACGGAAGACCCGCTCGCCCCACAACGACAGCGCGGCATAACCCAGCGGCAACGCACATAGCGCCAGGCTCAGGACACCCATTCGGTCCTTGAAGGTTCGCGCACTCACCACAGCATCCGCCTGAGTATTCGATGACCGGAAACTTCATGGCGGATAACCGCGCCAATATGCAAAACCACCAAGACCGCCAGAACAACGCAGGAAATATCGTGGATTTTTTTGAAAACAGCGATGAGCCCGACACTTTCAACCGGTGCGGGTATCAAGAAAAGATCAAATAGATTGATGGCCCGGTCCATCATCATGACTCCGGTTGCCAATACGATGGCGGTCACCAGATAAATAACTTTATGAACCCAAAAAGCCGTCCACTGCGCAAGTGTTCGGTCAGTCTGTCCTCTCGAAAAAAAAGAAAGAAAAACCCTGATAATAAAAAACGGAATAAACAGCGCCGTGAGAGACACATTAAAAGAACCTACGACCGCTTTAAGCGCCGGCGAAGTACTCAAAAAGGCCATATAAAAGCCACTGATCAGCGCCCATAAAATAACGACGGCTGACAACCAGTGAAGAAAAATTTGCGTTCTAGAGTAAAACAATTTCGCTCACCCAAAACCCGGTAACAATATCGCCCATAAACCGAATACGCCGGGCTGCCCAGCAGCCCGGCGCTGAACGCCAGGGGTTATTTAGCGATCCAGGCATCCGTCCAGCTTGATCCGACACCGGGTACATAGTGATGGCTGTCGATCTTGCACCAGTCACCTACGGGGAGCGGCTTGCATTCGTAGACGTTACCGTCCCTGGACAAGACCTTGGTCCCGGGCTGATAACTTGCAATACCTTGCGGATATTTGAAGTCGTAATCCTGGCTGCCACCCTCACCGCCGAGCTCCACGGACACCAGGTCCTGGCGGGTGGTACGACCGTCTTCAGTCACGCCGACCAGCTTGAGTTCATGGGTACCCGGCTCGCTGCTCACGTCCACGTTCAGCCAGGTGCTACCGGCCTCCACCCACTGCGTCATAACGCCTACCGGCTTGTTGGCCGCATCGAAGACCGTGGCCTCGAGGTTCATTTTCCGGTTCGTGAGTACCGGGAAAGGCATCGCCAACCGTCCTTCCTTGAGTTCAAGGTTGGTCGCGACGGCGGAGATCCTCATGCTGGCCTCGGCGTCTTCCTGCATCTGCACTTCGAGTTCGAAGCGATTCACACCGCTTTCGGCCTTGGCGAACAGGTTGTTCACACCCTTGATCGGCGTGATGGCGCCCTCTTCACCACGGACACCGGCACGGACCAGCGTCTGGGTCTGGTTGACCGTCTCGGCCAGCTTGAACGCCCAGTTCTCCGGTTTGCCTTCTTCGTTATCGGCGATGGTGATTTCAGTGCTGTAGGCCGCGCTTTCACCCTCACCGGTCATGGCGCGGGCCTTGACCTTGTCGCCGGCCAACAGGGCCTGGGTCGGTGTGATATTACCGACGGTTTTCCAACCATCCGGCGCCTGTTCCTCGGCCACGATATTCACGTCGACCACGTTGTGGAACGCGCCGCCGGTGTCAGCCACGGTCCACATGCCGAGGATCACGTGATACCCGCTCTTGTCGGCAGGAATCTCGCACGGGTGCTTCTCGCGAGCTGGCCCGTCACTGCCCTGAGGCTGATCGGTGGGCAACCGCCCGCCCGCATCCACGGAGCAGAACGGAGTCAGGTCGAACGAAGCGCGTGTCAGGGCCTGGTTGGCGTTCCAACCGTTCCTTGTGATGAAGTACTCATACTTGGTCGCCGGGTGAGTGGCCCTGTAGTACCAGTCAAAGTTGATCGTACGGTCCGTGATTTCGGTCTTGTACCAGCGGCTCGCCGACTGGATATCCAAGGGCGAGAACAACGCGATCCCACCACTGGCGATCTTGCCGTCAGCCACCCCGCCATTGGGGAAACCCTTGGTGGTTTCACCGACGCTTTGCGGCTCGTACTGCGCTTGACCGCAGTCATTGTTCAAGCCCTTCTGGCAGGCAAACGCCCGGGACGGCGGATCATTCAGATAACCGTGCGCGGCGACATGCTGTGAGGCGACCAGGGTCGCGATCACCGCCAGGGAAGAGACACACCCCGACGCCTTGCCAAGTGCCGACATCTTTCTTTTCATGCGATTCAACTCCAGACTTATCCTGTTTATCGGGTTGCCGGACATCCCTCCAAGATGAACGACTCCCTTTCTACTTCCATCGGTGTTCAATCAATCCGAGCCGCCGTCCTGACTGCAAAGATCAACCGCGAAAGTTCCACGCCCCACCGGCGTCACTTCTTGGGTTTCTTACAAAAACCATTCTTACAAAGACATCCTCGTCCGCCGGACAAACGCCAGCGCCGTATAAACGATTACATTCAAAAATATTGACTATCAGAAATCTGGAGTCTTGAGTGCCGCTCCACACATTGAATGTCGGAGTACGCATTGTACGAACTTACATTTTTTTATATGTAGGAAAGATCCCATGAAGACGCGCGACAGCTCTGCACTTCACTTATTCACACGAGCGCCTCGATTTTGCCTAAGATTCTGTAACTAGACGCGACAAACCTTGAAGACATAGAACAAATGTCTCCGTATTAACGTTCAGAAAAAGAATACTCCGACATCTCATGGAAGAAGACGGTATGGCATTTTGACAATCCGACCAGATGTCCGGATGGCGATCCGAATATATGACGCCGAATGAACCGGTAGCATCAGGAAAAGCAAAAACGCGAAGGACTAAACGCAAAAACCCCGCCGAGGCGGGGTCATTGAGAAAACGCGGGGAAGATCAGCGATGGTACTGCGCGGAGAACTCGTGCACCGCGTTGATAAACGCACCGGCATGTTCCGGGTCGACTTCCGGCGTGATGCCGTGGCCGAGGTTGAACACATGGCCGGAACCTTCACCGTAGCTGGCGAGAATACGCGCCACTTCGGTACGGATGGCCTCGGGCTTGGCGTAGAGCACGGTCGGGTCCATATTGCCCTGCAGGGCGACCTGGTGACCGACGCGACGACGGGCTTCGCCCAAATCGCAGGTCCAGTCCAGGCCCAGGGCATCGGCCCCTGCCTCGGCGATGCTTTCCAGCCACAGGCCGCCGTTCTTGGTGAACAGGATCACCGGCACCTTGCGCCCTTCGTGCTCGCGGATCAGGCCGCTGACGATCTTGCGCATATAGGCCAGGGAGAACTCCTGGTAGGCCGCTGCCGAGAGGTTGCCGCCCCAGGTGTCGAAAATCTGCACGGCCTGGGCCCCGGCGAGGATCTGGCCGTTGAGGTAGGAAGTGACCGACTGCGCCAGCTTGTCCAGCAGCAGGTGCATGGCCTGTGGGTTGTCGTAGAGCATGGCCTTGGTCTTGCGGAAGTCTTTCGACGAACCGCCTTCGACCATGTAGGTGGCCAGGGTCCAGGGGCTGCCGGAGAAACCGATCAGCGGCACGCGGCCATTGAGTTCGCGGCGAATGGTGCTGACCGCGTCCATGACATAACCCAGGTCCTTCTGCGGATCGGGGATCGGCAGGGCCTCGATATCGGCCAGGGTGCTGACGACTTTTCTGAAGCGCGGGCCTTCACCGGTTTCGAAGTACAGGCCCTGGCCCATGGCGTCGGGAATGGTCAGGATGTCGGAGAAGAGGATCGCGGCGTCCAGGCCCGGATAACGGTCCAGGGGCTGCATTGTGACTTCGCAGGCGAACGACGGGTTCATGCACAGGCTCATGAAGTCGCCGGCCTTGGCGCGGCTGGCGCGGTATTCCGGCAGGTAGCGACCGGCCTGGCGCATCATCCACACAGGAGTGACGTCCACGGGTTGCTTGAGCAGGGCACGCAGGAAACGGTCGTTCTTCAGGGCAGTCATGTCGGCATCCGGAGAAAAAGTGCGGGCATTTTCTCAGAGCGCGACGCAAAAGGCACGGCAAGAGCCGTGCCTTTTGTCTATCGGGTCAATTTGTCGCGGGCATCAGGCGATGCGCCCCCCTGTAGGAGCGAGCTTGCTCGCGATGGTGGCTCAGGCGCCGCGGGGCATCAGGTGCCCCGCGTCATCGTTGACGTCCATCGCGAGCAAGCTCGCTCCTACAGTGGGTCAGGTACCGATCAGAGACCGAGGTAGTCGAGGATCCCTTCGGCGGCATTGCGCCCTTCGAAGATCGCCGTCACCACCAGGTCGGAACCGCGCACCATATCGCCACCGGCAAAAATCTTCGGATTGCTGGTCTGGTGCTTGAACTGGGCCTGCTCCGGAGCCACCACGCGGCCCTGGCTGTCGGTCTCGATGCTGAACTGCTCGAACCATGGCGCCGGGCTCGGACGGAAACCGAAGGCGATGACCACGGCGTCGGCCGGGATGATCTCCTCGGAGCCCGGGATCGGCTCTGGGCTGCGACGGCCACGGGCGTCCGGTTCGCCGAGACGGGTCTCGACCACCTTCACGCCTTCGACCTTGTCTTCACCGACAATCGCGATCGGCTGGCGGTTGTAGAGGAACTTCACGCCTTCTTCCTTGGCGTTCTTCACCTCTTTGCGCGAACCGGGCATGTTCGCCTCGTCACGACGATAGGCACAGGTCACCGACTTGGCGCCCTGGCGGATCGAGGTGCGGTTGCAGTCCATCGCCGTATCGCCACCACCCAGTACCACGACCTTCTTGCCCTTCATGTCGACGAAATCTTCCGGCGACTTTTCAAAGCCCAGGTTGCGGTTGACGTTGGCGATGAGGAAATCGAGGGCGTCGTAGACGCCCGGCAGATCCTCACCGGCAAAGCCGCCCTTCATGTAGGTGTAGGTGCCCATGCCCATGAACACGGCATCGTATTCGGCGAGCAGTTGCTCCATGGTCACATCCTTGCCCACCTCGGTGTTGAGGCGAAACTCGATGCCCATGCCGCTGAAGACTTCGCGACGATTGCTCAGCACGGTCTTTTCCAGCTTGAACTCGGGGATGCCGAAGGTCAGCAGACCGCCGATTTCCGGGTTCTTGTCGAACACCACCGGGGTCACCCCGCCGCGCACCAGCACGTCGGCGCAGCCCAGGCCCGCCGGGCCCGCACCGATGATCGCGACCCGCTTGCCGGTCGGCTTGACCTTGGACATGTCTGGACGCCAGCCCATGGCGAACGCGGTGTCGGTGATGTACTTCTCCACCGAACCGATGGTCACCGCGCCAAAACCGTCGTTGAGGGTGCAGGCACCCTCGCACAGACGATCCTGCGGGCACACCCGGCCGCAGACTTCCGGCAGGGTGTTGGTCTGGTGGGACAGCTCGGCGGCGGCGAGGATATTGCCCTCGGCCACCAGCTTCAGCCAGTTGGGAATGAAGTTGTGCACCGGGCACTTCCATTCGCAATACGGGTTGCCGCAACCCAGGCAGCGGTGGGCCTGGTCGGCCGACTGCTGGGGTTTGAAGGGTTCGTAGATCTCCACGAACTCTTTCTTGCGCTGACGCAACAGTTTCTTCTTCGGATCCTTGCGCCCGACATCGATGAACTGGAAGTCGTTACTCAGACGTTCAGCCATTACAAAAACCTCATCAAACTCTTCAGGCGCATATCACTGCGGGTTCGCACGGATGCTGGAAAGCAACGATTTCAGGTTGGCAGCCTTGGGCTTGACCAGCCAGAAACGACGCAGGTAATCATCAAGGTTTTCAGCGAGGTTGCGACCCCATTCGCTGTTGGTTTCCTCGACGTATTCGTCCAGCACATGCTGCAAGTGGTTGCGATAGGATTCCATCGCTTCGCCGCTGATCCGCTGGATCTCGACCAACTCGTGGTTGACCTTGTCGACGAAGGTGTTGTCCTGGTCGAGCACGTAGGCGAAACCGCCGGTCATGCCCGAACCGAAGTTGTAGCCCGTCTTGCCCAGAACCGCGACAAAGCCACCGGTCATGTATTCGCAGCAGTGGTCGCCCGTGCCTTCGACCACGGTGTGGGCACCGGAGTTACGCACCGCGAAACGCTCACCCGCCGTACCCGCCGCAAACAGCTTGCCGCCGGTTGCGCCGTACAGGCAGGTGTTGCCGATGATGGCACTGTCTTGAGTCTTGTAGATGCTGCCTTTAGGCGGAACGATCACCAGCTTGCCGCCGGTCATGCCCTTGCCCACGTAGTCGTTGGCGTCACCTTCCAGGTACATGTGCAGGCCACCGGCGTTCCACACGCCGAAGCTCTGACCCGCCGTCCCTTTGAAACGGAAGGTGATCGGTGCCTTGGCCATGCCCTGGTTGCCGTGACGACGGGCGACCTCACCGGAAATCCGCGCGCCGATGGAACGGTCGCAGTTGCAGATATCCAGGGAGAAGTCCGCGCCGCTCAAGTCGTTGATCGCCGGCAGGGCCATCTCGACCATCTTCTCGGCCAGCAGGCCCTTGTCGAAGGGCGGGTTGCGCTCGACCTGGCAGAACTGCGGCTTGTCCGCCGGGATGTGATCGCTGCCCAGCAGCGGCGTCAGGTCCAGGTGGTTCTGCTTGGCGGTTTCGCCTTTGAGGATTTCCAGCAGATCGGTACGCCCGATCAGTTCCTCAAGGGTACGTACGCCGAGCTTGGCCAGCCACTCACGGGTTTCTTCGGCGACGTAGGTGAAGAAGTTCACCACCATGTCGACGGTACCGATGTAGTGGTCCTTGCGCAGCTTCTCGTTCTGGGTCGCAACGCCGGTGGCGCAGTTGTTCAGGTGGCAGATACGCAGGTACTTGCAGCCCAGGGCGATCATCGGCGCGGTGCCGAAGCCGAAGCTTTCGGCGCCAAGGATGGCCGCCTTGATCACGTCGAGGCCGGTTTTCAGGCCGCCGTCGGTCTGCACCCGGATCTTGCCGCGCAGGTCGTTGCCACGCAGGGTCTGGTGGGTTTCGGCCAGGCCGAGTTCCCACGGAGCACCGGCGTATTTGATCGAGGTCAGCGGTGAGGCACCGGTGCCGCCGTCATAACCGGAAATGGTGATCAGGTCGGCATAGGCTTTCGCCACACCGGCGGCGATGGTGCCGACGCCGGCTTCCGCCACCAGTTTCACCGAGACCAGCGCCTTCGGGTTGACCTGTTTCAGGTCGAAGATCAGCTGCGACAAGTCCTCGATGGAGTAGATGTCGTGGTGCGGCGGAGGCGAGATCAGGGTCACGCCGGGTACCGCATAACGCAGCTTGGCGATCAGGCCGTTGACCTTGCCGCCGGGCAGTTGCCCGCCTTCGCCGGGCTTGGCGCCCTGGGCCACCTTGATCTGCAGCACTTCGGCGTTGACCAGGTATTCCGGGGTCACACCGAAACGGCCGGTGGCCACCTGCTTGATCTTCGAGCTCTTGATGGTGCCGTAACGTGCCGGGTCTTCACCCCCTTCGCCGGAGTTGGAACGCGCACCGAGGCGGTTCATGGCTTCGGCCAGGGCTTCGTGGGCTTCCGGCGACAGGGCGCCGAGGGAAATCCCCGCCGAGTCGAAGCGCTTGAGGATCGACTCCAGCGGTTCGATTTCGCTGATCGCCAACGGCGTCTCCAGGGTTTTCACCTGGAACAGGTCGCGGATCATCGACACCGGACGGTTGTCCACCAACGCGGTGTATTCCTTGAACTTGGCATAGTCGCCCTGCTGCACGGCGGCTTGCAGGGTGCTGACCACGTCCGGGTTGTAGGCATGGTATTCGCCACCGTAGACGAACTTCAGCAGGCCGCCTTGCTGGATCGGCTTGCGCGCGCTCCAGGCTTCGCCGGCCAGCAGTTTCTGTTCGGCTTCGAGGTCGACGAAACGCGCGCCCTTGATCCGGCTCGGCACACCACGGAAGCTCAGGTTGACCACTTCCTCGGCCAGGCCGATGGCTTCGAACAGTTGCGCACCACGGTAGGACGCGATGGTGGAAATCCCCATTTTCGAGAGGATCTTCAACAGGCCCTTGGTGATGCCCTTACGGTAGTTCTTGAACACTTCGTAGAGATCGCCCAGCACTTCGCCGGTACGGATCAGGTCGCCCAGCACTTCAT
The DNA here is from genome assembly GCF_023242495.1 of Pseudomonas sp. MWU13-2862. NCBI lineage: Bacteria > Pseudomonadati > Pseudomonadota > Gammaproteobacteria > Pseudomonadales > Pseudomonadaceae > Pseudomonas > Pseudomonas sp. MWU13-2862. Next base: position 336,985 of record NZ_JALMEZ010000004.1, read on the forward strand.
AGGCCAGGAACGGATAGACCGCCGACGCACCGAAGCCGATCAGCACGGCAAAGTGGTGCGGGTCGCGCGCGGTGGCGGTTTCCACAAGGATGTTGCTGTCGCAGCGCAGGCCTTTCTCGGTCAGGCGGTGGTGCACGGCACCGGTCGCCAGGGACGCGTGCACCGGCAACTTGCCCGGGGCGATATGGCGGTCGCTGAGGACGATCTGGGTCCGCCCGGCGCGCACGGCTTCTTCAGCCTGGTCGGCGATGTTGCGCACCGCCGCTTCCAGCCCGACGCTCTCGTCGTAGTTCAGGTCGATGACCTGGCGAGCGAAACCCGGACGCTCGAGGTTCATCAGCGAGCGCCACTTGGCCGGGGAGATCACCGGCGAGCTGAGGATCACCCGCGAGGCGTGTTCCGGCGACTCTTCGAAGATGTTGCGCTCGGCACCGAGGCAGATCTCCAGCGACATGACGATGGCTTCACGCAGCGGGTCGATCGGCGGGTTGGTCACCTGGGCGAACTGCTGGCGGAAATAGTCGTACGGCGTGCGCACGCGCTGGGACAGCACCGCCATCGGCGTGTCGTCGCCCATGGAGCCGACCGCCTCGTAGCCCTGCTCGCCCAACGGACGCAGCACCTGATCGCGCTCTTCGAACGTGACCTGGTACATCTTCATGTACTGCTTGAGCTGCTCGACGTTGTAGAACGCCGAACCATGGTCGTTGTCTTCCATGGTCGCCTGGATACGCAGGGCGTGTTTACGCAGCCACTGCTTGTACGGGTGGCGCGACTTCAGGCGGTTGTCGATGGCATCGGTATCGAGGATCTGGCCGGTTTCGGTGTCCACGGCAAAGATCTGCCCAGGACCGACACGACCCTTGGCAATCACGTCTTCCGGCTGGTAGTTCCACACGCCGATTTCCGACGCCAGGGTGATATAGCCGTTCTTGGTGGTCACCCAACGGGCCGGACGCAGGCCGTTGCGGTCGAGCAGGCAGACCGCGTGACGACCTTCGGTCATCACCACGCCCGCCGGGCCGTCCCACGGTTCCATGTGCATGGAGTTGAATTCATAGAACGCGCGCAGGTCGGCGTCCATGGTGTCGACGTTCTGCCACGCAGGCGGAATCAGCATCCGCACGCCACGGAACAGGTCGATACCGCCGGTCACCATCAGCTCAAGCATGTTGTCCATGCTCGAGGAGTCGGAACCGACACGGTTGACCAGCGGGCCCAACTCGTCGAGATCGGGGATCAGGTCGTTGGCGAACTTGGTGCGCCGGGCCTGAGCCCAGTTGCGGTTGCCGGTGATGGTGTTGATCTCGCCGTTGTGCGCCAGGAAGCGGAACGGTTGCGCCAACGGCCATTTCGGCAGGGTGTTGGTGGAAAAGCGCTGGTGGAACACGCAGATCGCGGTTTTCAGGTTCGGGTCGCTGAGGTCCGGATAGAAGGCGGTGAGGTCCGCCGGCATCATCAGGCCTTTGTAGATGATGGTCTTGTGGGAAAAGCTGCAGATGTAGTGATCGGTGTCGGCGGCATTGGCCACCGACGAGCGACGACGGGCACTGAACAGCTTGATGGCGAAGGCCTGGTCACTCAGGCCCTCGCCGCCGATGAACACCTGCTCGATCTGCGGCAGACGCTCCAGGGCCAGGCGGCCGAGGACGCTGGTATCGATCGGCACCTTGCGCCAGCCCACCAGTTGCAGGCCGGCCGCGAGGATTTCGCGATTCATGTGTTCGCGGGCGGCTTCGGCTTTGACCGGGTCCTGGTTGAAGAACACCATGCCCACCGCATATTGCTTGGGCAAATCGCTACCGAATGTCGCTTTGGCGACAGTGCGCAGGAACTGGTCCGGCTTCTGGATCAGAAGGCCGCAACCGTCACCGGTCTTGCCGTCGGCGTTGATCCCACCGCGGTGGGTCATGCAGGTCAGGGCCTCAATGGCCGTCTGCAACAGGTGATGACTGGGTTCGCCCTGCATATGGGCAATCAGGCCGAAACCACAGTTATCCTTGAATTCATCTGGTTGGTACAGACCTGCTTTCATAGACACTTTCTCACCAGGCTGCCTCTTTATCGAGGCAAATTTCTTTTCAATTCAACCGCTTACCATCCACGCCGAACGTACGCCGGCTTTGCAGGGGCAAAAGGGAGGTCATTGTACACACCGACATTCACGCTCACAAATTTAGCGACGAAATGTCGAAAATTCATGTCGCATTTATGAAAGGTTTAAAGCGATATCTCGTGCTAGTCAAAACATTTTTGAATTTTGACCGTGACGACTCAAACCCACTGTGACGCAGACACCACAAGGCACGCGGCTTTGGAAGCAGCATGCCCTTGCGGAAATTTTGAGGTGCCGGGAAGGCGGCCTGGATAAGGCCGCCGATTCTTCAGCGAGTTGTGGCCAGGTCCTGTTGGACGCTGGCGACAGTACGAGGCCAAGGTTTACCAGCCTGAACCTTCGCTGGCAAGGCCTTGATGGCGCTGACGGCCGCATCGCGGCTGCCGAAGCTGCCGTAGGTGATCACGTAAAGCGGCTTGCCGTTAAGCACTTTCTTGAAATAACGGTACTCGCCGCCCTGTTCCTTGACGAAATTCTGCGCGGTGGTCTCGGAACTGGTGCCGAGGATCTGCACCACATAGTTGCCCGGCGCCTGGCCGGTGTACCAGCTGTGGCCGGTCGCGGCGGCCTTGGCTACCACGGCTGGCTTCTCAACGGCCTTCTCCGGCGCCTTGGCGACCGGCTTGGGCACCGGAACCGGGGTCTGGGCCGGTTTGGCGGCCGCTGCCTGGGCCGGCACCGGTTTGGCTACCGGAGTCGGTGTCGGGCCTGCTGGCACGCCGACAGGCGGCGCGGTGGTGGTGACGGTCGGCGGCTTGGCCGGACCACCGTCAACCGGAGGCGCGATGCCATCATCGCCTTCAATACTGCCACCCGCCGCTTCAGCCAGCGGACCGCGCATCACCGGCTGCGACTGGCCGACCAACGGTAGCGGCATCGGCTGCGAATTGCCGGCGAATTCCACCGTCGGATTACCCGAGGCGTTCGGTTTCGGCGCCTGCCCCAATGGCAGCTGCGCCTGCTCGCTGGCGGTTGTGCCGGCGGTGGCCGGCGCCTTGTTGCGACCCGGAATCATCCAGGCCGCCGCGACGGCAACCACCACCACGGCGGACAACGCCAATACCTGCTTCTTAGGCATCTTGAACCCCATACTTGGACGCTTCACCGCGGAGCGGCTGGCGATCATCGCTTCGATCATGGCGTCACGGGCGACCTGGTTGATGTTGCCAGGCCAACCTTCGGCGCTTTCGTGAATCTCAGTGATCTGCTCAGCGGAAAAAAGTTCGATTCCCTGACCCGCGCCATCAAGACGCTGGGCCAGGTATTCACGTGTTTCTTCTTCGGTGTAGGGCTGCAATTCGATCACGTGGAAGCGTTCTTCCTCCGCGCCGTGCTGCTCCAGCGCCGCGATCAGCGACGATTCACCGAACAGGAAGACATGCGGGCGACCTTCCGGCGCGCCGGCCGCCAGGGCCAGCAGGGCCTCGACAGCGGAGTCGTCGAGCGACTCGGCATCGTCCACCAGCAGGTAGACTTCCTGGCCGGTCAGCGCCAGTTGCACCACCTGCTTGAGGATCTCCTGGATCTCGGCCTGGGCGACACTCAGCGCCTGGGCGATCTGGCGCAGCACACCGCCTGCGTCGCCGGCACCGCGCGCGGAAACCACCACGCTTTGTACCGACTGTTTGTTGGTACTCGCCACCAGCGCCTGGCGCAGCAGGGTCTTGCCGCTGCCCTGGGGGCCGGTGACCACCAGCAGCAACTGGCTGTAGCGGGCCAGGTGGTGCAATTGCCCGAGCACCGGCTTGCGCTGGGCGGGGAAGAATTTGAAGCCAGGCACCCGGGGAGCGAAAGGGTCGTGACTTAACTGGTAATGGCCGAGGAAAGCCTCGTCGGCATGCAAACTGGTCATCGGAATCCTATCAACCTTTAAGCTGAGCCAGAGTGCGGTAGTCCGCCCCCAGCGTGGCCTGTAGAACTTCTTTCGGATAATCGTCGGTTACCACGGCTTCGCCCATTCGGCGCAACAACACCAGGCGCAGGCGACCGTCGATCACTTTCTTGTCAATTGCCATGTGTTCGAGAAAATCGGCTTCGGTCATTTCTTCCGGCGGAATCACCGGCAAGCCGGCACGCTGGAACAGGCGAATACCGCGATCACGCTCCTGGGCACTGATCCAGCCCAGCCGCATGGACATTTCCAGCGCCATCACGGTACCCGCCGCCACGGCTTCACCGTGCAGCCAGACACCATAGCCCATGTGGGTTTCGATGGCATGGCCGAAGGTGTGCCCGAGATTGAGGGTGGCGCGTACGCCGGACTCGCGCTCATCGGCACCGACCACCGCGGCCTTGGCCGCGCAGGAGCGCTCGATGGCGACGGTCAGGGCACTCTGGTCAAGGGCGCGCAACTGGTCGACGTGCTCTTCCAGCCAGGTCAGGAACGGCTCGTCGCAGATCAGGCCGTACTTGATCACTTCCGCCAGGCCCGCCGACAGCTCGCGCGGCGGCAGGGTGTTGAGGGTGGTGGTGTCGATCAGCACCACATTGGGCTGATAGAAGGCACCGACCATGTTCTTGCCCAGCGGATGGTTGATCCCGGTCTTGCCGCCCACCGACGAGTCGACCTGGGACAACAGGGTGGTCGGCACCTGGATGAAATCCACGCCGCGCTGGTAGCAGGCCGCGGCAAAGCCGGCCATGTCGCCGATCACCCCGCCGCCGAGGGCGATCACGGTGGTGCGGCGGTCATGACGGGCGGTCAGCAGGCCGTCGAAGATCAGTTGCAGGGTTTCCCAGGTCTTGAAGGCCTCGCCATCGGGCAACACCACCGAAACCACGGAATAGGCTGACAGACTGCGGGTCAGACGCTCGAGGTAGAGCGGAGCGACGGTTTCATTGGAGATGATCGCAACCTGCCGACCGGCAATGTGCGGCGTCAGCAGCCCAGGCTGGTCCAGCAGCCCTTCGCCAATGTGAATCGGGTAGCTACGCTCGCCAAGATCGACCTTAAGTGTCTGCATGTGTCCCCACAGTGAAGATGGACGCGTGCGTCCAGTCTCAGGATTAACGATTGTCGGCGGCGTCTGGTATCGACGCGGCCCGATGGCTTCAAGCCATGACCGACACCGAGCATGTCGGTGGTCGAGGATAGCGCATTTCCTCCCGCGCTTTAACGGGGAGGCAGCTGCTGCAAGCGTTCAAGGATGTCCAATACCACCATGCGTGGCGGCCGCTCATCGGTTTCCACCACCAGGTCGGCGATTTCCCGGTACAGCGGATCACGGATCGCCAACAGGTCGCGCAGGGTCTTGGCCGGGTCGGCGGTGCGCAGCAACGGCCGGTTGCGGTCACGGGCCGTGCGCCCGACCTGCTGCTCCACCGAAGCGTGCAGGTAGACCACCCGACCGCCGGCGTGCAAGGCCTGGCGGTTTTCGCCGCGCATGACCGCGCCGCCGCCGGTGGCCAGGACCACGCCGTCGGCCGCGCACAGCTCGGCAATCATCGCCTGCTCGCGGTCGCGAAAGCCGGGTTCGCCTTCCTTGTCGAAGATCCACGGAATATTCGCACCGGTACGCAGTTCAATTTCCTTGTCGGAATCTTTGAAAGGCAGGCGCAGCTCTTTGGCCAGCAATCGGCCTATGGTGCTCTTTCCAGCCCCCATAGGCCCTACAAGAATCAAATTTCGCACAGAATCAACGACTCACAGCAATCGCCTGGTTATTCATGATACGCGGAGTCAGGAATACCAGCAGCTCGGATTTTGCTTCCGAAACGATGTCTCGACGGAAGAGGCGGCCAACATACGGCACATCGCCGAGAAATGGCACCTTCTCTTCGGTTTTGCTCTGGGTATTGGAGAACACGCCACCGATCACCACGGTCTCGCCGTCATTGACCAGGACCTTGGCGTTGACCTGGTTTTTCTTGATCGGCGGCACGTTGTTCAGCACGTTCTGGTAGTCCGGTTCATCCTTGGTCACCTTTACTTCCATGATGATCCGGTTGTCCGGGGTGATCTGCGGGGTCACTTCCAGGGACAGCGAGGCCTCCTTGAAGGCCACCGAGGTCGCGCCGCTGGAGCTGGATTCCTGGTACGGAATCTCCGTACCCTTGAGGATCTTCGCGGTTTCCTTGTCGGAAGTGACCACCTTGGGCTGGGACACCACTTCGCCGTTACCGGTTTTTTCCATGGCACTGAGTTCCAGGTCCAGGGTCGTGTTGTTGGTCACGAAACCGATGCCGATCCCGGAAGTGGCGGTGGTGGCGCCAAGGTCGACGAACGGGGTGCTGGCGCTCTGGCCGGTCAGCTTGGAAAGAGTCGGCGAGCCGCCCGAGGTGTTCCAGTTGCCGCCGCTGATCTTGCCACCCCAACGGGCGCCGAGCTGTTTGTCGTAACCGACGTTGGCTTCGACGATCCGTGCCTCGATCATCACCTGGCGCACCGGGATGTCCAGTTGGGCGACGATGCGCCGCAGTTCGTCGAGGCGGTCCTGGGTCTGGTAGGCGATGATGTTGTTGGTGCGATCATCCACGGTGATCGAGCCGCGCTCGTCGGCCTTGGACTCGGCACTGGTCACCGACTGGAACAATTTGGCGATATCCGCCGCTTTCGCGTAGTTGACCTGCAACAGCTCGCGGCGCAAGGGCGCCAGTTCCGCGATCTGCTTCTGCGACTCCAGCTCCTGGCGCTCGCGGGCGGCGATCTCGTCCGCCGGAGCCACCAGCAGCACATTGCCGATCTTGCGTTTGTCCAGTCCCTTGGTTTTCAGCACCAGGTCCAGCGCCTGGTCCCAGGGCACATTCTGCAGGCGCAGGGTGATACCGCCCTGCACTGTGTCACTGGCCACCAGGTTGAGGTTGGTGAAATCGGCGATCAGTTGCAGCACCGAACGCACGTCGATGTCCTGGAAGTTCAGCGAGAGCTTTTCGCCGCTGTAGACAAAACGCTCGGCATTACGCCGCTGCAGGTCGTCGACGGTGAGCGGGCGCACGCTGATGGTCAGCTTGTTGTCGGTCTGGTAGGTCGAGTAATCGAAGGCGCCGCTGGGCTCGATGGAAATGCTCGCCTTGTCGGCGACCACGCTGGCGTTGACGAACTGCACCGGGGTGGCGAAATCCTTCACATCCAGGCGCACCCGCAGGGGATCGGGCAACTGGGTCTTGGCGAAATCCACGCTGATCTTGCCGCCACGCTCCTGGATATCCGGGCTGATGGTCGGATCGGACAGTTCGATGACCACATTGCCTTCACCCTGCTCGCCGCGCTGGAAGTCGACATTGCGGATTGCCCGGCCTGCCGCTACATAGGGCTTGGGCGCCGCTCGCGGTGGAACCGATACCGCCGCGGCGGGCCTTGGCGCTCCGGCCTGGACCGGAGCGCTCGAACCGCCGCCCTGGCCTACCACCACAAACAGGTTGCTGCCTTCGATACGCGTGCTGTAAGGCGCCAGCTTGGTCAGGTTGATGATCAGCCGCGTGCGATCCTTGGCCTCGACCACGGTCACGCTGCGCGCGTTGCCCACGCCCAGGTCACGGGTCTTCTTGACCAATTGGCTGGTGACACCGGTCAGGTCCAGGGCGATACGCGCCGGCTGGTCGGTGGTGTAGCCGTGGGGCGCGGCGGGCGGGCTGTCGAAGCCCAGCTTCAGCTCGACCCGATCTCCGGGCAGCGCCGCCACATCCAGGCTTTGCAGGTTGGCCGCCAACACCATCGGCGACACCAGCGCTATCCATAGCGAAATGCCGAGGGATGAAATAATCCTGTTCATATCGAATTCCACTATGAGTGCTCTTTCAAAGGGATGGAGCGCGGTCGTTCCAGCCAGGCGCCTTCGCCGTCCGGAACGATCTCGATCACCTCGACCTGGGAATCAGTGATAGCCACGATACGGCCATCATTGCGGCCCAGGTAGTCGCCCACTTTCAATCGATGGACACCGCCGGCCCCACGCACCAGGGCAAAGGTGCCACTGGCGTTGGAGAGGGTACCGACCATTTCGAACTGCTCGATGTTGAAGCCTTCGAGGAATTGCTTGGTCCGATTCGGATCAGGCTTGACCTCGTGGGAACCTTTCTGGCGATTGACCAGATCGATCTTCATCGGCGGCTGGAACGGGCTGCGTAGCGCAGCGGCACTGTAGGTGAACATCTCGAAGGCGCGAAATTTCGGCGTAGGCTCGATATTGCCCGCCGGCCGCGCGCGCACTTCCTTCATGTACGCATCGAGGTCGCTGAAGTCGTTGCTGTTGCCGCAACCGGCCAGCATCAGCGTCAACAGGGCCAGGCAGATCCCATGCAAGCGGCTCATTTCTGCAGCCCCTTGTCGTTGTAGCGATAGGTCTTGGCCAGGATGCTCATGCGCAATTTGGTGCCGCCGGCCGGTGAGGCTACGACCGGCTTGATCTCGAAATCATGCAGGGTCACGATCCGTGGCAGGGCCGCCACGCCGCTGACGAAGGTGGCCAGGTCGTGATAGGCGCCGGTCACGGTAATCTGGATCGGCAGCTCGATATAGAACTGCTGGGTGACTTCCGGCAGGAGCTTGATCTCCTCGAACTCCAGCCCGCTGCCCAGCCCCGTGCGCGTGATGTCCTCCAGCAACCCCGGCACCTCGGTGTCGCTCGGCAACTGCTTGAGCAGGGTGCCGAAGGAGGTTTCCATATCCTCCATCTGCCGGGTATAGGCTTCAAGGTTCGCGGCCAGGTGGGCCTTGGTGGCGAACTGCTCCTTGAGGGTCACTTCCGTCAAGCGCTGCTGGTCCAGTTGATCGGTGAGGTCCTTGATGTAGAAGTTGTAGCCCAGGGCCAGCACCAGGATCGCGGTCAGTATGCCGCTAGCGACCTTGACCACCGCCGGCCAGGAGCCGATGTTCTGCATATCGAGGTCGCCGAGATCGACCTTGCGAAGGTTTTCCAACCAGAGGGAGACATTCATTTAACCACCCCCTCTGGTTTCGGCTGGGTCTGGCGCACGCTCAGTTGGAAAGTGTTGGCCTGGTCCACCGCGCCGGCGGTGGTCGCCTTGACCTCGGTCAGCGTCGGCGCGGTCAGCCAATCGGAGGCCTCGAGGTTACGCATCAGGTCCGACACCCGGTTGTTGGACTCCGCCGCGCCGGTGATCGCGATGGTCTTGTCAGTCATCTTCACTGCGGTGAAATACACGCCGTCCGGCAGGGTCCGCACCAGTTGATCGAAGATCCGCCCGCTGATGGAGCGGTTGCCCTGCAGGTCCTGGATGATTTTCATACGCTCGATCAGTTGCTGGCGACGTGCCTTGAGCTCGCTGATCTGCTTGATCCGGCCGTCGAGCTGGGCGATTTCCTTGTTCATGTAGGCATTGCGCGCGACCTGGCGGTCGACGGCACCGCTGAAGTACTGGTCGGTCAGCAACACCACGCCGACCGCCGCCACCAATACGCCGACCAGGGCGGTGAGGAAACGTTTGCGGCGCTCTTCACGCAGTTGCTCGCGCCAGGGCAGAAGGTTGATCCGCGCCATCAGTCGAAACTCCTCAAGGCCAGACCGCAAGCGATCATCAGGGCCGGCGCATCACTGGCCAGGGCCCCGGCATTGACCTTGCTGCTCAAGGCCATGTCGGCGAAGGGGTTGGCCACCAGGGTCGGCGTACCGAGCCGCTGCTGGATCAGGTGATCGAGCCCGGCAATCGACGCGGTGCCGCCGGCGAGCAGGATGTAGTCGACATCGTTGTACTGTCCGGAGGCAAAGAAGAACTGCAGGGAACGCGACACCTGCTGGACCACCGCATCCTTGAAGGGCTGCAACACCTCGGCGACGTAGTCGTCGGGCAGGCCGCCCTGTTTCTTCGCCAGCCCCGCCTCCTCGTTGGACAGGCCGTAGCGGCGCTGGATTTCCTCGGTGAGCTGGCGACCGCCGAACAATTGTTCGCGGGTATAGATGATGCGGCCGTTATGCAGGACGCTGAGGGTGGTCATGGTCGCGCCGATATCCACCACCGCCACCGTCAGCTTCTCGTGGTCGCTGGCCAGTTGCGCGGCGAGCAGGCCGAAGGAACGCTCCAGGGCGTAGGCCTCGACATCGACCACCTGGGCTTCGAGCCCGGCCAGGGCCAGGGCTGCCTCGCGGACCTCGACGTTTTCTTTCCGACAGGCGGCAAGCAGGACTTCGACACGCTCGGGATTGCGCGCCGAATAACCCTGGATCTCGAAGTCGATGGCCACTTCTTCCAGGGGATAGGGAATGTACTGGTCGGCCTCGATCTTCAGCTGGTTTTCCATTTCGTCATCGGAAAGCCCGGCATCCATCTCGATGGTCTTGGTGATCACCGCGGAACCGGCCACGGCCACCGCCACGCCGCGCACATTGGTCTTGGCCTTGAGCAGCACCCGTGCAAGGGCCTGCCCGACGCCTTCGAGCTCGGCGATGTTCTTTTCGACCACGGCATTGGCTGGCAACGGTTCCACGGCGTAGGACTCGACCCGATATCGATTGCCTGAGCGGCTCAATTCGAGGAGCTTTACCGAGGTGGAACTGATGTCGATCCCCAGGAGCGAATGCGCTTTTTTGCCAAAGAGTCCAAGCACTACCGATTCCCTATTACTATCCGCGACTTACGGACCCTTTATGATGATGGGCATTTAATAGCAGTCTTGACATAAGCGCAAATGACGCTCACGCCCAAAAATGCTTATAATGCCCAGCGTTTTTTTCCGAATCGCCGAACCAGCGCTTGCTGCGAATTTAGCCTGACGCCTAACCCATTCTTTTATCTGGAAATCCACAAGCCTTGATTCGTCTGCTGAAGTTTTTCGGGTGGTCTTTCGTCGCCGTGTTCTGCGGGCTGCTGCTCGTCCTGAGCGGCGCTTTTCTTTATCTTAGTCCGGGCCTGCCGTCCGTCGAGACTTTGCGCAGCATACAATTGCAGATTCCGCTCAGGGTCTACACCAGCGATGGCAAGCTGATCGCCGAATTCGGCGAGATGCGCCGTTCGCCCCTTAAATTCGCAGATATTCCGCCCAATTTCATCAACGCCCTGCTGAGCGCCGAAGACGACAACTTCGCCAACCACTATGGCGTAGACCCCAGCAGCCTGATGCGCGCCGCAACCCAATTGGTCAAGAGCGGGCACATCCAGTCCGGCGGCAGCACCATCACCATGCAGGTGGCGAAGAACTTCTTCCTGTCCAGCGAGCGTAGCTTCTCGCGCAAGACCAACGAAATTCTTCTCGCCTTGCAAATCGAGCGCCAGCTGACCAAGGACGAGATCCTCGAGCTGTACGTGAACAAGATATACCTGGGCAACCGCGCCTACGGTATCGAAGCGGCGTCTCAGGTTTATTACGGCAAGTCGATCCGTGACATCACCCTGGCCCAGATGGCCATGATCGCCGGCCTGCCGAAGGCGCCGTCGCGGTTCAACCCGCTGGCCAACCCGGTGCGCGCCAAAGAGCGCCGCGACTGGATCCTCGGCCGCATGTACAAGTTGGGCAAGATCGACGAGGCCGCCTACCAGGCCGCCATCGTCGAGCCGATCAACGCCAGCTATCACGTACCGACGCCGGAAGTGAACGCGCCGTACATCGCCGAAATGGCCCGTGCGGAAATGGTCGGTCGCTATGGCAGCGAAGCCTACACCGAAGGTTTCCGCGTCACCACCACCGTGCCGAGCAACCTGCAGGAGCTGGCCAACCACTCGATTGAAGAAGGCCTGATCGCCTACGACCAGCGCCACGGCTACCGTGGACCGGAATCGCGGCTGCCGGGCAAGACCCGTGACGCCTGGATCGCCGAGCTGGGCAAGCAGCGCACCATCAGCGGCCTGGACCCGGCCATCGTCACCCAGGTGGACAAGGCCAGCCTGCACGTGCTGACCCGCAACGGCCCGGAAATCGTCAACTGGGACAGCATGAAGTGGGCCCGCCCGTACCTCAACACCAACAGCCTCGGTGCCGCCCCCAAGCAACCGTCCGACGTAGCCCAGGTCGGCGACCTGATCCGCGTCCAGCGCCAGGCCGACAACAGCCTGAAGTTCAGCCAGGTACCGGTGGCCCAGGGCGCCCTGGTCTCGCTTGACCCGCAAAACGGCGCGATCCGTGCACTGGTCGGCGGTTTCGCCTTCGAGCAGAGCAACTACAACCGCGCCACCCAGGCCAAGCGCCAACCGGGTTCGAGCTTCAAACCGTTCATCTACAGCTCCGCGCTGGATAACGGCTACACCCCGGCCAGCCTGGTGAACGATGCGCCGATCGTGTTCGTCGACGAATACCTGGACAAGGTCTGGCGGCCGAAAAACGACACCAACACCTTCCTCGGCCCGATCCGCTTGCGCGAGGCACTGTACAAGTCGCGTAACCTGGTCTCGATCCGCCTGCTGCAAAGCCTGGGCGTCGACAAGACCATCGACTACATCGCCAGATTCGGCTTCAACAAGCAGGACCTGCCGCGCAACCTGTCCCTGGCCCTGGGTACCGCAACCCTGACGCCAATGGAAATTGCCACCGGCTGGAGCACCTTTGCCAACGGCGGCTACAAGATCACCCCCTACCTGATCGACAAGATCGAAAGCCGCAACGGCGACACCCTGTTCGTCGCCAATCCACCAAGCGTGCCGACCGGCGCGGCGGCCAGCAGCGGCATCGCGGCACCAAGCCAACCGTCGTTCACCGTCAACAGCACCAGTGAAGCCCCAGCACCGGCTGCCCAAGCCCCAGCGGTGGCCGAGCGGATCGTCGACGGACGGACCACCTTTATCCTCAACAGCATGCTCGAGGACGTGATCAAGCTCGGTACCGGGCGTCGTGCCCTGGCCCTGGGCCGTGGCGACCTGGCGGGCAAGACCGGTACCACCAACGACTCCAAGGACGCCTGGTTCACCGGTTACAACGCCGACTACATCACCACCGTCTGGACCGGTTTCGACCAGCCCGAAAGCCTGGGCCGTCGCGAGTTCGGCGGCACCGTGGCGCTGCCGATCTGGATGGACTACATGGGCGCCGCACTGAAGGGCAAGCCGTTGCACACCCAGGCGGAGCCGGAAGGCATCCTCAGCCTGCGGGTGGATCCGATCAGCGGTCGCGCGGCAACCCCGGGCACGCCGAACGCCTACTTCGAACTGTTCAAGAGCGAAGACACACCGCCGTCGGTCAACGAGATCGGCAATGGCGGCAGCGCCCCGGGCAGTCCGCTGCCGGCGGACGAGGCGGCGCCGATCGATCTGTTCTGATCCGAGAGAGCGGCCACAGTGCCGCCCTTGCAGGAGCCTGGTTTGCCAGCGATGGCGTCCGCATGAACGGTGCAAGGCTCAAAGGGCTCTTCGCTGGCAAGCCAGGCTCCTACAAAGGACCGCGTTCAGCCTGGTTGCCCACACCGCTCAAACGGCAGCCACAAAAAAGCCCCGACTCATTCGAGCCGGGGCTTTTTGTTTGACGCTACAACAGCTTAGCCGTTGAACACATCATCCACGCTTTTCAGCGGGTAGTTCTTCGGATACGGCAGGGTTGCCACACCGGTCTCGATCGCGGCTTTGGCCACGGCATCGGAGATCAGGGTGATCAGGCGGGCATCCATTGGTTTCGGAATGATGTACTCACGACCGAATTCCAGCTTGATACCGCCGTAGGCGTCGCACACTTCCTGAGGCACCGGCAGCTTGGCCAGTTCGCGCAGGGCGTTGGCGGCAGCCACTTTCATCTCTTCGTTGATGCGCTTGGCGCGAACGTCCAGGGCACCACGGAAGATGAACGGGAAGCCGAGGACGTTGTTGACCTGGTTCGGGTAGTCGGAACGACCGGTGGCCATGATCACGTCGTTGCGAGTGGCGTGAGCCAGCTCTGGCGAGATTTCCGGATCCGGGTTCGAGCAAGCGAACACGATCGGGTTGGCCGCCATCGACAGCAGGCCTTCAGCGTCCAGCAGGTTCGGGCCGGACAGACCGACGAACACGTCAGCGCCTTTCAGGGCGTCAGCCAGGGTGCGCTTCTCAGTGGCGTGGGCGAACACCGCCTTGTACTGGTTCAGGTCGTCACGGCCAGCGTGGATCACGCCAGTACGGTCAACCATGAAGATGTTTTCGATCTTGGCGCCCATGCTCACCAGCAATTTCATGCAGGAGATGGCGGCAGCGCCGGCGCCCAGGCAGACGATCTTGGCTTCCGGCAGGGTCTTGCCAGCGATTTCCAGGGCATTGATCATGCCGGCCGCGGTGACGATCGCGGTGCCGTGCTGGTCATCGTGGAACACCGGAATATCGCACTGCTCGATCAGAGCACGTTCGATCTCAAAGCACTCAGGGGCCTTGATGTCTTCCAGGTTGATGCCACCGAAGGTGATGGAGATACGCTTGACGGTGTCGATGAAGGCTTGCGGGCTTTCCGAATCGACTTCGATGTCGAACACGTCGATACCGGCGAAACGCTTGAACAGCACGCCCTTGCCTTCCATCACTGGCTTGGAGGCCAATGGGCCGAGGTTACCCAGGCCGAGAATCGCGGTGCCATCGGAAATGACTGCAACCAGGTTGCCCTTGCCAGTGTACTTGTAGGCCAGCTCAGGATCGCGGGCGATTTCGCGTACTGGTTCGGCGACGCCAGGGCTGTAGGCCAGCGACAGGTCACGGGCGGTGGCGGTGGCTTTGGTGAGCTCGACGCTCAGCTTCCCCGGACGAGGATTGGCATGATATTCGAGAGCGGCAGTTTTCAAATCTGACATGTGGGCATTCCGCTTTTTACTGTGGGACAGACGGACCGCCGAGGATACGCGTGTCGCCAAGTCCTCACAAGACTGACCAGTCACAGGTGTCAAGCACCTGTCCCTACGACTTTGGCCCAAGAGCCAGGAAACACAAGGGATAAACTGTTCACAATCATGCAGAAAAATGTCTACAATTTTTTATGCGGCGGCCGCTGATACAAACAGCGCCCACAAAAAAGGCGTCCACGGGGGACGCCTTTTTTATCGACCGGGAAAAACCAGCGATTTTTCCCGGAGCGATCAGCCTCAGGCCTTTTTGACAGCGCCGAACATGCCGAAACGGTCGGCGAACTTCTGTACGCGGCCGCCAGTGTCCAGGGTCTTCTGCTTACCGGTGTAGAACGGGTGGCATTCGTTGCACACGTCGATTGGCAGAGCTTTGCCATGGGTCGAACGGGTCACGAACTTGTTACCGCAGCTGCAGGTAACGTCGATGTCTACGTATGCTGGATGGATATCGGCTTTCATGGGGACTTCCTCAGGCTGGCGTGCCGCCGCTCAACACGATTGTTGAACACCGCACGTAATTTAGCCGGCGATCATACCAGACCTTTTGCCCGGCGCAAGTGGCCAGCGTGCCCTCCGTCGGGAAGACACTGCCCGAGCCGTCTGCTAGGCTCGCGCCCTCCACGAACCCCTCCCAGAGAGAACCGCGTGCCCGACGCCATCCTGCGCCTTGCCCTGCCCTCGCCACTGCGCCGCCTGTTCGATTACCGGGCGCCGGAGGGTGTGCCGCGTAGCGCGTTGCAGCCCGGCATGCGCCTGCGGGTGCCGTTCGGCCGCCGGGAGATGATCGGTATCCTGGTGGAAATCGCCGAGCACAGTGAAGTCCCGGCGGAAAAGCTCAGGCGCGCCACGGCCCTGCTCGACGCCAGCACGCCGCTGCCGCCGGCGCTGTTCAAGCTGTGCCTGTGGACCGCCCAGTATTATCAGCACAGCCTCGGCGACACCCTGAGCTGGGCGCTGCCGGTGCTGCTGCGCCAGGGCGAGCCGGCCGAAGCGCGCCAGGACCGCTTCTGGTCGATGGTCCCCGGCGCCCGCCTCGACGATCCGCGCATCGCCCGCGCCCCGCGCCAGCGCGAAGCCCTGGCGACACTGGCGCAGCATCCCCACGGCGTGGCCCATCAACTACTGAGCAAGCTGATGCTGAGCAAGGACAGCCTCGACCTGCTGCTGGCCAAGGACCTGGTGCGTGTGGAGGTTCGCCGCCATGCGCCGAGCGAGCGTCACGAACACTGGCTGGCGCAACCGGAGCTGCCGCTCAACAGCGAGCAACGCGCCGCCTGCGAAGCGATCCGCGCCGGGTTCGACAGTTTTCATGCCTTCCTGTTGGCCGGGGTCACCGGCAGCGGCAAGACCGAAGTCTATCTGCAACTGATCCGCGAGACCCTGGAAGCCGGCAAGCAGGCGCTGGTGCTGATCCCGGAAATCAACCTGGGGCCGCAGACCCTGGTGCGTTTCGAGCAACGCTTCAACGCCCGCATCGCCCTGCTGCACTCGGCGGTGAACGACCGCGAGCGCCTGGACGCCTGGCTCGCCGCCCGCGACGGCGAAGCCGACATCATTATCGGTACCCGTTCGGCGTTGTTCACCCCGATGAAAAACCCCGGTCTGATCATCATTGACGAAGAGCACGACGGTTCCTATAAACAGCAGGAAGGCCTGCGCTATCACGCCCGCGACCTGGCGCTGGTGCGCGCGCGCCAGGAAAACATTCCGATTGTGCTGGGTTCGGCCACGCCATCCCTGGAAAGCCTGCACAACGCCTACACCGGGCGTTATGGCCTGTTGCGCCTGAACGAACGCGCGGGCGGGGCCAAGCAGCCGCGCTTCCTGCGCCTGGATGTGAAAAGCCGGCCACTGGACAGCGGCATTTCCGGACCGATGCAGCAGGCCATCGGCCAGACCCTCGCCGCCGGCCAGCAGGTGTTGGTGTTCCTCAATCGCCGCGGCTTTGCGCCAACACTGCTGTGCCACGACTGCGGCTGGATGTCCGAATGCTCGCGCTGCGATGCACGCATGACCGTACACCAGCGCTCCGGCGAACTGCGCTGCCATCACTGTGGTTATGTCGAGCGGGTACCGCGCAATTGCCCGCAGTGCGGCAAGGTCGACCTGCGCCCGGTGGGTGCCGGGACCGAGCGCGCCGAGGAGCGCCTGGGCATCCTGTTTCCCGATTACCCGGTGCTGCGGGTCGACCGCGACAGTACCTCGCGCAAGGACGCGATGAACCAGCTGTTCGCTACTATCCAGAAAGGCCAGCCGTGCATCCTGGTCGGCACGCAGATGCTTGCCAAAGGCCATCACTTTCCCCGGGTGACCCTGGTGTCGATCCTCGATGCCGACGGCGGCCTGTTCTCCGGCGACTTCCGCGCCAGCGAGCGCATGGCCCAGTTGATCGTCCAGGTGGCGGGCCGGGCCGGGCGGGCGGAAGAGCCGGGCAAGGTGATTATCCAGACGCACCTGGCGGACCATCCACTGTTGATTCAGCTGACCGAGCAGGGTTATTTCGCCTTTGCCGAACAGGCTTTGAGCGAGCGTCGGGCGGCTGGCTTGCCGCCGTTCGCACACCTGGCCCTGCTGCGGGCCGAAGCCCATAAGCCGGGGCAGGCCGAGAGCTTTCTCGATGAAGCCTGCAGCGAGGCCGAGCGTTTGCTGGCCGAGATGAACCTGGGCGGCATCGAACTGCTGGGGCCGGTGCCGGCGCCCATGGAGCGCCGGGCCGGACGTTATCGGGCGCAGTTGTTGTTGCAGGCCAATGGCCGGGCCTCGCTGCACCGATTGTTGAGCAGTTGGTTGCTGGTGTTGGAGCAAATGCCCAGCGGGCGGCAGGTGCGCTGGTCGTTGGATGTCGATCCCGTAGATTTGTATTGATCCGACGGACGCCTTCGCGGGCAAGCCCTGCTCCTACAGGACCGAGTCGTACGCAAATACTGTGAACGACTCAAACTTGTAGGAGCAGGGCTTGCCCGCGAATAGGCCCGCCCAGACGCCACAAGTCCGTAACCGGTTGGCAAGCTCGTCCCGGCAACGGATAATGCCCAGTTTTTCCACCTGCGCATCGAAGCGCCGCCGCGCATGCGGTCGAAAGAGAAGACCATGAAAGACACCATTCGCCAGCTGATCCAACAAGCCATCACCCAACTCGTCACCGAAGGTGTGTTGCCTGAAGGGCTGACGCCGGCGATCCAGGTGGAAAACACCCGGGACAAGACCCACGGCGACTTCGCCAGCAATATCGCGATGATGCTGGCCAAGCCGGCCGGTCTCAAACCCCGCGACCTGGCGGAAAAAATCATCGCCGCCCTGCCCGTCGCCGACAGCGTGAGCAAGGCCGAGATCGCCGGCCCCGGCTTTATCAACTTCTTCCAGAACACCCAGGCCCTGGCCGCGCGCCTCGACGCCGCCCTGGCCGACGCCAGCATCGGCGTGCACAAGGCAGGCCCGGCGCAACGGGTAGTGGTCGACCTCTCGGCCCCCAACCTGGCCAAGGAAATGCACGTCGGCCACCTGCGTTCGACCATCATCGGCGACGGCGTGGCGCGCGTCCTCGAGTTCCTCGGTGACACCGTGATCCGCCAGAACCACGTCGGCGACTGGGGCACCCAGTTCGGCATGCTGATGGCCTACCTGCAGGAAAACCCGATTACCAGCGACGAACTCTCGGACCTGGAAAACTTCTACCGCGCGGCCAAGAAACGCTTCGACGAATCCCCGGAGTTCGCCGACCGCGCCCGCGGCCTGGTGGTCAAATTGCAAGCCGGCGACCCGGATTGCCTGGCGCTGTGGACCCGCTTCAAGGACATCTCGCTGTCCCACTGCCAGAAGATCTACGAACTGCTGAACGTCAAACTGACCATGGCCGACGTGATGGGCGAAAGCGCCTACAACGACGACCTGATCAACGTGGTCAACGACCTCAGGGCCAAGGGCATGCTGGTCGAGAGCAACGGCGCCCAGTGCGTGTTCCTCGACGAGTTCAAGAACGCCGAAGGCGAACCGCTGCCAGTGATCATCGTCAAGGCCGATGGTGGCTATCTGTATGCCACCACCGACCTGGCCGCCGTGCGCTACCGCAGCAATGTGCTGAAAGCCGATCGCGCGCTGTATTTCGTCGACCAGCGCCAGGCCCTGCACTTCCAGCAGGTGTTTGCGGTGGCACGCAAGGCCGGCTTCGTCGGCCACCCGATGGACATGGAGCACATGGGCTTCGGCACCATGAACGGCGCCGACGGCCGCCCGTTCAAGACCCGCGACGGCGGCACCGTGAAGCTGATCGACCTGCTGACCGAAGCCATGGACCGCGCCTACCTGCTGGTCAAGGAAAAGAACCCGGAGCTGGCCGAAGACGAACTGCGCACCATCGCCCGCGTGGTGGGCATCGGCGCGGTCAAGTACGCCGACCTGTCCAAGCACCGCGCCAGCGACTACAGCTTCAACTTCGAGCTGATGCTCAACTTCGAAGGCAACACCGCGCCGTA
Organism: Pseudomonas sp. MWU13-2862; assembly: GCF_023242495.1. Classification (NCBI taxonomy): domain Bacteria; kingdom Pseudomonadati; phylum Pseudomonadota; class Gammaproteobacteria; order Pseudomonadales; family Pseudomonadaceae; genus Pseudomonas; species Pseudomonas sp. MWU13-2862. The sequence goes on from NZ_JALMEZ010000004.1 coordinate 356,250, forward strand.
CCTGCTGTACGCCTACACCCGCGTGGCCGGTGTATTCCGCAAACTGGGCACGGATTTCAGCCAGGTTGAAGGGCAGATCGTCCTTGAAGCGCCCCACGAGCACGAACTGGCCGCCAAACTGGCGCAGTTCGGCGAAGTGCTCGGCAGCGTTGCCGAGAAAGGCACGCCGCACGTGCTGTGCACCTACCTGTACGATGTCGCCGGGCTGTTCTCCAGCTTCTACGAGAACTGCCCGATCCTGTCCGCCGATACCGCCGAACAGAAACAGAGCCGCCTGCGCCTCGCCGCGCTGACCGGTCGCACCCTCAAGCAAGGCCTGGAGTTGCTGGGTCTGGAAACCCTGGAGCGTATGTAAGTTGGCTGCCAAGAAAACCCCAGCACCCAAACGTGGCGCCAGCCGTTACCAAGCTCCTGCGAAAAAGCCGATCCCGGGCTGGTTGTGGCTGGCGATCGGCCTCGGCGTGGGCGCGTTTATCGTGTTCCTGATGAAGCTGGAGCCGGGCAAGGGCGATGACATCAAGCGGGTCAAGCAGGAACAGCTGAAGGCGAGCAAGATCGCCGAAGCCAACAAGACCCCACCGAGCCCGACCCAGCCGGTCAAGCCCAAGTACGACTTCTACACCTTGCTGCCGGAATCGGAAGTCATCGTGCCACCGGAAGCCGTGCCAGAGAAAACCCTGCCGACGCCGCAGACCGTGCCGACGCCGACCACCCCGGTGACCCCGGCCGAAGCGGCGAAGATCGATACCGCGCGGGCCCAGGCCGCGCTGTCCGGGATTACCCCTCCACCGCCGCCGCCCGTGGCTGTGGCCGTGGCCAAGCCGGCAGCGGTGACACAGTTCTTCCTGCAGGCCGGCTCGTTCCGCAAGGAAGCCGATGCGGACAAGGTCCGGGCGCAGATCATCCTGCTCGGGCAGGCCGTAGCGGTGGAGTCCGGGACTGTGAAGGACGAGACCTGGTACCGGGTATTGGTCGGACCGTTCAGCAATCGCGAACAACTGACCAAGGCACAGAAACAACTGGCTGGCAGCGGTTTCAACAATCTGCTGCTGCAACAGCGCCAGAGTCGCTGACGGGCGCCAAGCCTGTGGGAGCGTTGCTTGTCGGATCGCCGCGAAGCTTTTGGCGGTCTTGAGGGCCCCTTCGCGAGCAAGCTCTGCTCCTACAATTTTGTGGCGTACATAAGCCTCATATACGACACGGAACTGTAGGAGCTGGCTTGCTGGCGATAGCAATCGTTCAGACAAAACAAACCTCGCCCGCCTACACCACTCATCCCCTCATCCCGCCCACGGTTGAAAAACCCACCACCACCCCCATATGAGTTTCCATCAGGCATTTTCGCCCCGCTGCGTGGAGATTCTCCCTTGACCACCATCGTTTCAGTTCGTCGCCACGGCAAAGTCGTCATGGGCGGCGACGGCCAGGTTTCCCTCGGCAACACCGTCATGAAGGGCAACGCGAAAAAAGTCCGGCGCCTCTACCACGGCGAAGTCATCGCCGGTTTCGCCGGTGCCACCGCCGACGCCTTCACCCTGTTCGAGCGTTTCGAAGGCCAGTTGGAAAAACACCAGGGTCATCTGGTCCGCGCCGCTGTCGAATTGGCCAAGGAGTGGCGTACCGACCGCTCCCTGAGTCGCCTGGAAGCCATGCTGGCGGTCGCCAACAAAGATGCTTCACTGATCATCACCGGCAACGGCGACGTCGTTGAACCGGAAAACGGCCTGATCGCCATGGGCTCCGGTGGTGGCTACGCCCAGGCCGCGGCCAGCGCACTGTTGAAGAAAACCGATCTGTCGGCCCGGGAAATCGTCGAAGCCGCCCTGGGTATCGCCGCTGACATCTGCGTCTTCACCAATCACAACGTCACCATCGAGGAGCAGGACCTCGCGGAATAACCAGCCTGTCCGGCTGCCCGTTCCCGCTTGAGGACCCACATATTATGTCCATGACCCCCCGCGAAATCGTCCACGAACTCAATCGCCATATCATTGGCCAGGACGATGCCAAGCGCGCCGTCGCCATTGCCCTGCGCAACCGCTGGCGGCGGATGCAGCTCCCCGAGGAGCTGCGCGTCGAGGTGACCCCCAAGAACATCCTGATGATCGGTCCGACCGGTGTCGGCAAGACCGAAATCGCCCGGCGCCTGGCCAAACTGGCCAACGCCCCGTTCATCAAGGTCGAAGCGACCAAGTTCACCGAAGTCGGCTATGTCGGCCGTGACGTCGAATCGATCATCCGTGACCTGGCCGACGCCGCGATCAAGCTGCTGCGCGAGCAGGAGCTGGTCAAGGTCCGCCATCGTGCCGAAGACGCCGCCGAGGAACGTATCCTCGACGCCCTGCTGCCACCGGCACGCATGGGTTTCAACGAAGATGCCGCCCCGGCCCAGGACTCCAACACCCGCCAGCTGTTCCGCAAGCGCCTGCGCGAAGGCCAGCTGGATGACAAGGAAATCGAAATCGAAGTGGCCGAGTCGTTCGGCGTCGAGATCGCCACGCCGCCAGGCATGGAAGAAATGACCAACCAGTTGCAGAACCTGTTCGCCAACATGGGCAAGGGCAAGCGCAAGAGCCGCAAGCTCAAGGTCAAGGACGCGCTCAAGCTGGTCCGTGACGAAGAAGCCGGGCGCCTGGTCAACGACGAGGAGTTGAAGGCCAAGGCCCTGGAAGCGGTGGAACAGCACGGTATCGTGTTTATCGACGAAATCGACAAGGTCGCCAAGCGCGGCAATGTCGGCGGTGCCGACGTATCCCGTGAAGGCGTACAGCGCGACCTGCTGCCGCTGATCGAAGGCTGCACGGTGAACACCAAGCTGGGCATGGTCAAGACCGACCATATCCTGTTTATCGCCTCCGGCGCGTTCCACCTGAGCAAGCCGAGCGACCTGGTGCCCGAGCTGCAAGGCCGCCTGCCGATCCGTGTCGAACTCAAGGCCCTGAGCCCGGAAGACTTCGAGCGCATCCTCAGCGAACCCCATGCCTCGCTGACCGAGCAGTACCGTGAACTGCTGAAAACCGAAGGGCTGACCATCGAGTTCATGCCGGACGGCATCAAGCGCCTGGCGGAAATCGCCTGGCAGGTCAACGAGAAGACCGAGAACATCGGTGCCCGTCGCCTGCACACGCTGCTCGAGCGCCTGCTGGAGGAAGTCTCGTTCAGCGCCGGCGACCTGGCCAGCACCCACAGCGAAGAGCCGATCCGCATCGACGCCGAGTACGTCAACAGCCACCTGGGTGAATTGGCGAAGAACGAAGACCTGTCGCGGTATATCCTCTAAGGAGCACATCGCGCCCCTGTAGGAGCAGGGCTTGCCCGCGAAGCTTTTGGCGCCCTCAAGGCCCCCTTCGCGGGCAAGCCCTGCTCCTACAGGATTCGCTTACACAGACGGATCGCAGGCTTCCCATGACCACCCGACTCCCCACCGCCATCAACCTGCACAAAGCCTCGAAAACCCTGACCCTCAAATACGGTCCGGACGAGGAATACCACCTGAGCGCCGAATTCCTGCGGGTGCACTCGCCTTCGGCCGAGGTCCAGGGCCACGGCAAGCCCATCCTCCAGTTCGGCAAGCTCAACGTCGGTTTGAGCCAACTCGAACCCGCCGGCCAGTACGCACTGAAATTGACCTTCGACGACGGTCATGACAGCGGACTGTTCACCTGGGACTACCTCTACGAGCTCGCCCGTCGCCAGGATGACTTGTGGGCCGATTATCTTGCCGAACTCAAAGCCGCCGGAAAATCCCGCGACCCGTCCGAGTCCGTCGTCAGGCTGATGCTCTAATCCGGACCTCTGGTCGTTTTGGGGGGCATTTTCTAATCACATCTGATTCAATCCCCCACGGCGTGGCTAACGATTGGCCCGCTTGCGAAAAAAATCAAACTCGGGTAACCAATGGAGCTGGCAAGTTCCGTGCATTTAACGATGTGCAATCAACGGTCACCCGAGCAGTAGTACTTGGCATTCGCTGTGCCATTTGCACAGCTGTACCCGGTACTCGTCTCAGGACAATGGAGCGTCGTAGATGAGTAACAAGAACAACGATGACCTGCAGCGGCAAGCCTCGGAAAACACCCTGGGCCTGAACCCCGTCGTCGGCTTGCGTAGAAAGGATCTTCTTACTTCTGCACGAATGGTATTGACCCAAGCCATCAAACAACCCATCCACAGCGTCAAGCATGTCGCCCATTTCGGCGTCGAATTGAAGAACGTGCTGCTGGGCAAGTCCGGCCTGCAGCCGGAAAGCGATGACCGTCGTTTCAACGACCCGGCCTGGAGCCAGAACCCGCTGTACCGACGTTACCTGCAAACCTACCTGGCCTGGCGCAAGGAGCTCCATGCCTGGATCGACGAGAGTTCGCTGTCGCCACAGGACATCAGTCGCGGCCACTTCGTCATCAACCTGATGACCGAGGCCATGGCCCCGACCAACACCGCAGCCAACCCGGCGGCGGTCAAGCGCTTCTTCGAAACCGGCGGCAAGAGCCTGCTCGACGGCCTCTCGAACCTGGCCAAGGACCTGGTGCACAACGGCGGCATGCCCAGCCAGGTGAACATGGGCGCCTTCGAGGTCGGCAAGAGCCTGGGCACCACCGAAGGCGCGGTGGTGTTTCGCAACGATGTGCTGGAGCTGATCCAGTACAGCCCCGTCACCGAGCAGGTGCATGAGCGGCCGCTGCTGGTGGTGCCGCCGCAGATCAACAAGTTCTATGTGTTTGACCTGAGCCCCGACAAGAGCCTGGCGCGTTTCTGCCTGCGCAGCCACGTGCAGACCTTTATCGTCAGCTGGCGCAACCCGACCAAGGCGCAGCGCGAGTGGGGCCTGTCGACCTATATCGACGCCCTGAAAGAAGCCGTCGACGTGGTCACCGCCATCACTGGCAGCAAGGACGTGAACATGCTCGGGGCCTGCTCCGGCGGCATCACCTGCACCGCCCTGCTCGGCCACTACGCCGCCCTCGGCGAGAAGAAGGTCAACGCCCTGACCCTGCTGGTCAGCGTGCTCGACACCACCCTCGACACCCAGGTCGCGCTGTTCGTCGACGAACAGACCCTCGAAGCCGCCAAGCGCCACTCCTACCAGGCCGGCGTGCTGGAAGGCAGCGACATGGCCAAGGTCTTCGCCTGGATGCGCCCCAACGACCTGATCTGGAACTACTGGGTCAACAACTACCTGCTGGGCAACGAGCCGCCGGTGTTCGATATCCTTTTCTGGAACAACGACACCACGCGCCTGCCGGCCGCCTTCCACGGCGACCTGATCGAGATGTTCAAGAACAACCCACTGATACGCCCCAATGCCCTCGAAGTGTGCGGTACGCCGATCGACCTGAAGAAGGTCGACGCCGATATCTTTGCCCTGGCCGGCACCAACGATCACATCACGCCCTGGAAGTCCTGCTACAAGTCGGCGCAGCTGTTCGGCGGCAAGGTCGAGTTCGTGCTGTCCAGCAGCGGCCATATCCAGAGCATCCTGAACCCGCCGGGCAACCCGAAATCCCGCTACATGACCAACACCGAGATGCCGGCCAAGGCCGACGACTGGCAGGAAAACTCTACCAAACACACCGATTCGTGGTGGCTGCACTGGCAAGCGTGGCAGGCCGAGCGCTCGGGCAAACTGAAGAAATCACCGACCAGCCTGGGCAGCAAGGCCTACCCGGCCGGCGAGGCGGCACCGGGCACCTATGTGCACGAGCGCTAGAACAGCCCTCACCCTGTAGGAGCGAGCTTGCTCGCGATGGAGGCCAACGATAATGCGGGAAACCTGACACCCCGCAGCGTCCCGGCAACCACCGCGAGCAAGCTCGCTCCTACGGAGCCGGGGCTGCAAACAGGTTTTAACCACAGGGCTTCGAGCATGCCGCAACCGTTTATCTTCCGAACCATCGATCTGGATGGCCAGACCATCCGCACCGCGGTTCGCCCCGGCAAGCCTCATATGACGCCCTTGCTGATTTTCAACGGCATCGGCGCCAACCTGGAGCTGGTGTTTCCGTTCGTCCATGCCCTGGACCCGGACCTGGAAGTCATCGCCTTCGACGTCCCCGGCGTCGGCGGCTCGTCGACCCCCAAGCGGCCCTATCGCTTCCCCGGCCTGGCCAAGCTCACCGCGCGCATGCTCGACTACCTGGATTACGGCCAGGTCAACGCGGTGGGCGTGTCCTGGGGCGGCGCCCTGGCGCAACAATTCGCCCATGACTACCCGGAACGCTGCAAGAAGCTGATCCTCGCCGCCACCGCCGCCGGTGCGGTGATGGTTCCGGGCAAGCCCAAGGTGTTGTGGAACATGGCCAGTCCACGGCGCTATATCCAGCCGTCCCACGTGATCCGCATTGCCCCGACCATCTACGGCGGCGCCTTTCGCCGCGACCCGCACCTGGCCGCCGAGCATGCCGCCAAGGTCCGCTCCGCCGGCAAGCTCGGTTACTACTGGCAACTGTTCGCGGGCCTCGGCTGGACCAGCATCCACTGGCTGCACAGGATCCGCCAGCCGACCCTGGTGCTGGCCGGTGATGACGATCCGCTGATTCCACTGATCAATATGCGCCTGCTGGCTTGGCGAATCCCCAATGCCCAGCTACACATAATCGACGACGGTCATTTATTCCTGATCACCCGGGCCGAGGCCGTCGCGCCGATCATCATGAAATTCCTCCAGGAAGAACGCCAACGGGCGGTGATGCATCCACAACCGGCGCCTTTGAAAAGCACCTAGGAGTATTCCCTGGTAGTAAGCGCACACGGGCAGGACGTCCGTGCGGCGCACAAGGTCAGCGACCGACGCCCCCGTCCGTCGCGGTCCCCTGTGTTGGTTGATAGCTTGATGACGAAGGAGTGTTGACTCATGCGAGACAAACCAGCGACGGGCTCGATGCCCACACCCGCCGCGTTCATCAACGCACAGAGTGCGATTACCGGTCTGCGCGGCCGGGATCTGTTTTCCACCCTGCGCAGCGTGGCCGCCCACGGCCTGCGCAACCCGATCCATACCGCCCGGCATGCCCTGGCCCTGGGCGGACAACTGGGCAAGGTGCTGCTCGGTGACACACCGTACAAGCCCAACCCCCATGACCCGCGCTTCGCCGACCCGGCCTGGAGCCTGAACCCGTTCTACCGCCGCAGCCTGCAGGCCTATCTGGCCTGGCAGAAACAGGTCAAGCACTGGATCGACGAGAGCCGGATGAGCGACGATGACCGCGCCCGCGCGCACTTTGTCTTCGCCCTGCTCAACGACGCCATGGCGCCGTCCAATACCCTGCTCAATCCGCTGGCGGTCAAGGAAGTCTTCAACTCCGGCGGCAACAGCATCGTGCGCGGCATCAGCCACCTGGTGGATGACCTGCTGCACAACAACGGCTTGCCCAGCCAGGTCACCAAGCACTCGTTCGAAGTCGGCAAGACCGTGGCCACCACCCCCGGCTCGGTGGTGTTTCGCAACGAGCAACTGGAACTGATCCAGTACAAGCCCATGAGCGAAAAACAGTACGCCAAGCCGCTGTTGATCGTCCCGCCGCAGATCAACAAGTACTACATTTTCGACCTCAGCCCATCCAACAGCTTCGTCCAGTACGCGCTGAAGAACGGCCTGCAGGTGTTTATCGTCAGCTGGCGCAACCCGGATGTGCGTCATCGCGAATGGGGCCTGTCCAGCTATGTCGAAGCGCTGGAAGAAGCGCTGAACGTGTGCCGGGCGATCACCGCCAGCCGCGAGGTCAACCTGATGGGTGCCTGTGCCGGCGGCCTGACCATCGCCGCTCTGCAGGGCCACCTGTTGGCCAAACGACAACTGCGCCGGGTATCCAGCGCCACCTACCTGGTCAGCCTGCTCGACAGCCAACTGGACAGCCCGGCCATGCTGTTCGCCGATGAGCAGACCCTGGAAGCCGCCAAGCGCCGTTCTTACCAGCAAGGTGTACTCGACGGCCGCGACATGGCGAAAGTCTTCGCCTGGATGCGGCCCAACGACCTGATCTGGAACTACTGGGTCAACAACTACCTGCTGGGCAAGGAACCGCCGGCGTTCGACATTCTCTACTGGAACAACGACAACACCCGCCTGCCGGCGGCTTTTCACGGCGACCTGCTGGACTTCTTCAAGCACAACCCGCTGAGCCATCCGGGCGGCCTGGAAGTCTGCGGCACGCCCATCGACCTGCAAAAAGTAACGGTCGACAGCTTCAGCGTCGGGGGTATCAACGACCACATCACGCCCTGGGACGCGGTGTATCGCTCGACCCTGCTGCTGGGGGGCGATCGGCGCTTCGTGCTGTCCAACAGCGGGCATATCCAGAGCATCCTCAACCCGCCGAGCAACCCCAAGGCCAACTACGTCGACAACCCCAGGCTGAGCAGTGATCCGCGGGCCTGGTACTACGACGGCAAACAGGTCGAAGGCAGCTGGTGGACCCAATGGCTGAGCTGGATCCAGGAGCGTTCGGGAGCGCAACGTGAAACCCAGATGACCTTGGGCAACGCCAATTACCCACCCATGGAAGCGGCACCCGGCACCTATGTGCGAGTGCGTTGACGATTACCGGCCACGGCTGCCCCACAGCCGTGGCGAACGGTCGGAACGACCTAAGAAGACTGGATGAAGACCCGCGACCGGATACTTGAATGTGCCCTGCAACTGTTCAACCAGAAAGGCGAGCCCAACGTTTCGACCATGGAGGTGGCCAATGAAATGGGGATCAGCCCGGGCAACCTCTACTACCATTTCCATGGCAAGGAGCCGCTGGTGCTGGGCTTGTTCGAGCGTTTCCAGGGCGAGCTGGCGCCCTTGCTCGACCCACCGGCCGACGCGCGGCTGGCGCCCGAGGATTACTGGTTCTTCCTGCATCTGATCGTCGAGCGGCTGGCCCATTACCGTTTTCTGTTCCAGGACCTGTCCAATCTGTCCGGGCGCTTGCCCAAGCTGGCCAAGGGCATCCGCAACCTGCTCAATGCCCTCAAGCGGACGTTGGCGTCGTTGCTGGCGCGACTGAAGGCGCAGGGCATGCTGCTGAGTGAAACCCAGGCCCTGGGGCAATTGGTGGAGCAGATTACCCTGACGCTGTTGTTCTCCCTGGATTACCAGCGGATTCTTGGGCGGGAGGGTGAAGTGCGGCTGGTGGTGTACCAGATCATGATGCTGGTGGCCCCGCATCTGCTGCCCTCGTCGCGGTTGGTGACGGAGCAGATGGCGTTGCGTTATCTCGAAGATCACGACTAACGTTATCTTCTGTAGCGCCAGTGCCGACCTCTTCGCGGGCAAGCCGACTCCTACAAGAGCGGTGCTCGACAGCCCCACACAAAAACGCCCGACCTTCACAGGCCGGGCGTTTTCGTTCAGCAGGCGACGACTCAGGCTTGAGAAGCTGGCGTCGGTGCTGTTGGCGTAGCCGCTGGAGCGGATGCCGGTGCCGGAGCGGCCGAGTTGGCGGCCGATACCGGAGCCGAAGCTGGCTTGGCTGCCGCAGCAGGAGCCGGCTTCGCGGCAGCAGGCTTTTTCGCCGCTGCTGGTTTTGCGGCTGGCTTGGCGGCCGGTTTGGCTGCCACAGGCTTGGCCGCCGGTTTCGCCGCTGCTGCCGGTTTCGCCGCAGGCTTGCCGGCAGGTTTCGCCGCAGGCTTGGCAACTGATTTAGCTGCCGGCTTGGCCGCCGCGGTTTTCGCCGCCGGCTTGGCAGCCGGTTTAGCCGCTGCTTTAACCAAGGGCTTGGCGGCCGCTTTCGCCGCCGGCTTGGCCGCTGCGGTCCCCGCCGAGGCCTTGGGCACCGAGTGACCGGTGAGCGCCTCGATCTGCTTGGTCAAGGTATCGACCTTGCTGTGCAGCGCTTTCACTTCATTGCGGCTCGGTACGCCCAGGCGCGAAATGGCGCTGTTCAAGCGCTTGTCGAAAGCCCCTTCCAACTCGTCCCACTTGCCCAGCGCACGGTCCTTGACCCCGGCGATGCGCGACTTGGCCGAACTGGCGGAGTCCTTGGCCGCATCGACTTTCTTGTCGACGGCGGTCTTGGTGAGTTTCTCGGCCTTCTCGCCGTCTTTCACCAGGGTCTCGAAGAGTTTGCTGCCGTCGGTATCGATCTTCGAGTACACGCCTAAACCAGCAAGCCAGATTTTGCGGGAGTACTCCTCAACCTTCCCGATCCACGAGCTGCTTTCTTTCTCGGTATTCTTTTTGCCAGCCATCCCGTTCTCCTTAATGTTTACGCGCGACACGTTCGAGCAATGCCGTCAGCTCATCGAGCTTAGCAGAGAGTGTCTCCACATCATGTTTAGACGGAATCCCGATGCGATTCAAGGCACTGGCGACACGGTTGTCAAAGGCCTTCTCGACCTTGTCCAGTTGCACTTCCACCTTGCCCTTGAGGCTGGTGACTTCGCTCTTTACGTTATCGATCTGGCTGTTGGCCGCTTCACGTTGCGCGCCAATCAGTTTTTTGCCTTCTTTTTCAACGTCTTGACCAGCTTCCACGAGTTCCTTGAAGTACTCGCTGCCTTCGCGGCCGACCTTGGTATAAGCGCCCAGACCCGCCAGCCAGATCTTGCGGGCATACACTTTCACCTCAGCCAGGGCGGTTGGCTGACCGTCGGATTTTTTCTTCAGACTTACTTTGGCCATGGTGCACCTCACACGTGAAGGGTTGGAGGATCTGCCCACCGGAATGGGGGCTTATGCACAAAGTAATGACAAAAATTAGAATGGGCACCCTAACCCGCGACAGGGATGCCCTGATCCTTGCAGGCGCGAGGACCGCGAATCAGACCAGCGCCTTGTCCAGGGCCTTTTCGATCTCGGCCTTGATGGTGCCGCTCATGGCCGACATCAACAGGCCCAGCTCGACCTCGACGCGGATCGTTTCTTCACTCACATGCACCGCGCCTTTGACCCCGGAACGCTTGAGGTTGAGGGTATCGCCGGACCACTGCGGCTCCAGGCCATACTGCCCGGCCAGCTTCTGCGCCAGTTGGTCGGCCTTCTCGCGTGCACCGGCCTTGCCCAGGCCATGGGCGCGTTCAACACTAATACGGGCCATCGAATGACTCCTGCTCTATCGGGACTTGTCCGGTGATTCCTGACCCTGAATGCGTCAAAACGTCCCGGCGGTTGCCTATCTTACATGCACCCTTGCCAAGACAAAGCCGGCCACCGGGATTAGAATGCCCGCATTCTCTTCTGGTGACAGCGACATGACTGATCAGCGCAAAGGCAGCGATGCCGAACCCACCACGCACTTCGGCTTCAAGAACGTACCGGAAAGCCAAAAGGCCGAGAAGGTCGCCGAGGTGTTCCACTCCGTGGCCGCCAAGTACGACCTGATGAACGACGTGCTGTCCGGTGGCATGCATCGCCTCTGGAAGCGCTTCACCATCGAGCTGTCCGGCGTGCGCACGGGTAACCGGGTGCTGGATATCGCCGGCGGCACCGGCGACCTGGCGCGCAAGTTCTCGCACCTGGTGGGCCCCACCGGCCAGGTGGTATTGGCCGACATCAACGCCTCCATGCTCAAGGTCGGCCGTGATCGCCTGCTGGACCTGGGCGTGGCCGGCAATGTCGAGTTCGTCCAGGCCGACGCGGAAAAACTGCCGTTCCCGGACAACCATTTCGACTGCGTGACCATCGCCTTCGGCCTGCGCAACGTCACCCACAAGGAAGACGCCCTGCGCTCCATGCTGCGAGTCCTCAAGCCCGGGGGCCGCCTGCTGGTGCTGGAGTTCTCCAAGCCGACCAACGCGCTGATGTCCAAGGTCTACGACGCCTATTCGTTCGCCTTCATGCCCCTGGCCGGCAAGCTGATCACCAACGACTCGGAAAGCTATCGCTACCTGGCCGAATCGATCCGCATGCACCCGAACCAGGAAACCCTGAAGTCGATGATGGTGGAAGCCGGTTTCGACCGCGTGACCTACCACAACATGACCGCGGGCATCGTCGCCCTGCATCGCGGCATCAAGCCCTGATGATCCTAAGCGGCCTTCTCGCCGGCGTCGAACACGGTCTCAACCGTGTGTTGCGCCTCGACAGCACGGCCTTGAGCCGCCTGGGCCACCTGACCGGCAAAGTCATCGAAGTCGACTGCGCCAGCCCGGCCCTGAAGCTGTTCATCCTGCCCAGCGACGAAGGCCTGCTGCTGGCCGCGCACTGGGCCGCCGAGGCCGACTGCATTCTCCGCGCCCCGGCTTCGAGCCTAGTGAACCTGGCCCTGAGCCGCGACAAGACCGCCGCGCTCCACAGCCCCGAGGTCGACCTGGAAGGCGACAGCGCGGTGCTGCTGGACCTGGCCGGCGTGCTCCAGGACCTGGAGCTGGACTGGGAGTACGAACTCTCGCGCTGGCTCGGGCCGATCGCCACGCCCCTGCTCAGCGGTCACCTGCGCAGCCGCGCCGGCTGGTACAAGCAGGGCTTTGTCAGCCTGAAGCAGAACCTTGCCGAATACCTCAGTGAAGAGTCCCGTGCCCTGGTCGGCACCCATGAGGCCGAAGCGCGCTTCGCCGAACTGGACCGGGTAAAGCTCGACCTGGAACGTCTCGAGGCGCGTGTCGAGCGCCTTTCCCGATCCCTCAAATCCAGCGATAACGCATGAAGCTGCTTGCCGTCCGCCGTCTGTTGCGCATCCAGCGCGTCGTGATCCGTTACCGTCTCGATGACCTGCTGTTCGAATTGCCCCTGCCCTGGTTCCTCCTGGCGCTGCGCTTTGCCCTGCCCTGGCGCTGGTTCCCGCGCAAGACCCTGGACCTGAGTCGCGGCGCACGCCTGCGCCTGGCCTTGCAGGACCTGGGACCGATCTTTATCAAGTTCGGCCAGATCCTCTCGACCCGCCGCGACCTGCTGCCCGAGGACATCGCCGACGAGCTGATGCTGCTCCAGGACCGCGTGCCGCCGTTCGACTCTCAGACCGCGGTCAAGCTGATCGAGGCGCAACTGGGCAAGAAGATCGGCGAAGTCTTCAGCCGCTTCGATATCGAGCCCCTGGCCTCGGCCTCGGTGGCCCAGGTCCACGCCGCCCAGCTCAAGAGCGGCGAAGAAGTGGTGGTGAAGGTCATCCGCCCCGGCCTCAAGCCGATCATTGCCCAGGACCTGGCGTGGCTGTTCCTCCTCGCCCGCGCCGCCGAGCGAGTCTCGGCCGATGCCCGCCTGCTGCACCCGGTGGACGTGGTCAGCGACTACGAAAAGACCATCTACGACGAACTCGACCTGCTGCGCGAGGCGGCCAACGCCAGCCAGCTGCGGCGCAACTTCGAAGGTTCGGACATGATGTACGTGCCCCAGGTCTACTGGGACTGGTGCCGGCCGAAAGTACTGGTGATGGAGCGCATCTACGGCATCCAGGTCACCGACCTGGCGACCCTGGCCGACCAGCGCACCGACATGAAAATGCTCGCCGAGCGTGGCGTGGAAATCTTCTTCACCCAGGTGTTCCGCGACAGCTTCTTCCATGCCGACATGCACCCCGGCAATATCTTCGTCAGCACCGTGAACCCGTGGAGCCCGAAGTACATCGCCATCGACTGCGGCATCGTCGGCAGCCTGACCCCAGAAGACCAGGATTACCTGGCCCGCAACCTGTTCGCCTTCTTCAAGCGTGACTACCGCCGGGTCGCCCAGTTGCACATCGATTCGGGCTGGGTGCCGGCGCACACCAAGCTCAACGAGTTCGAAGCGGCAATCCGTACCGTGTGCGAACCGATCTTCGAGAAACCGCTCAAGGACATCTCCTTCGGCCAGGTGCTGATGCGCCTGTTCCAGACCGCGCGGCGCTTCAATATGGAAGTCCAGCCGCAGTTGGTGTTATTGCAGAAAACCCTGCTCAACATCGAAGGCCTGGGCCGCCAGCTGTACCCGGACCTGGACCTGTGGAGCACCGCCCAGCCGTTCCTCGAACGCTGGATGCGCGAGCGCGTCAGCCCGAAAACCCTGCTCGGCAACCTGCACGGCCAGATCGAGCAGTTGCCGCACCTGGCCCAGATGACCCGCGATCTGCTCGAACGCATGGCCCAACCCCACGCCAGCAATCCCGAGCCGAAAACCAGGCGCAAGGACGACTGGCTCCTGCGCCTGCTCGGCAGTGCGCACCTCGGCGGCGGCGTGGTACTGGCCGCCGGTGGGCCGCTGCACGAGCTTGGCCATTGGCCGGCGGCGATCATGGTGATCGTCGGTTTGTATCTGATCGTGCGCCGATAGCCAGTCGGGCCGTGGGCTGGCACACTGTTGATTCGCCGAGGCATCACCACGCGGGTGGTGTCCGGTTGTCGGAGTCGAAGATGAAAGACTGGCTGGACGAGATCAAATGGGACAGTGACGGCCTGGTGCCGGCCATTGCCCAGGATCACAAGACCGGGCGCGTGCTGATGATGGCCTGGATGAACCGCGAAGCGCTGCAACTGACCGCCAGCGAAAACCGCGCCATTTACTGGTCACGCTCCCGTGGCAAGCTGTGGCGCAAGGGCGAAGAGTCTGGCCATGTGCAGCACCTGCACGAAATGCGCCTGGATTGCGACGCCGACGTGATCATCCTGATGGTCGAGCAGGTCGGTGATATCGCCTGCCACACAGGCCGGCACAGTTGCTTCTACCGCGTGTATGAAAACGGCGGCTGGAAGATCGTCGACCCGGTCCTCAAGGACCCGTACAGCATCTACTCGGCAGGACACTGAACATGACTGACACCCTGACACGTCTGGCCCAAGTGCTGGAAGAGCGCAAAGGCGCCGCCGCCGACAGCTCCTACGTCGCCAGCCTCTATCACAAAGGCTTGAACAAGATCCTGGAAAAGGTTGGCGAAGAGTCGGTCGAGACTATTATTGCTGCAAAGGATGCCGCGATCAGTGGCGACTGCAGCGACGTCATCTACGAAACCGCCGATTTGTGGTTCCACAGTATGGTCATGCTCGCCCAACTGGGGCAGCATCCGCAGGCCGTGCTGGACGAACTGGATCGCCGCTTCGGCCTGTCCGGACACGTCGAGAAAGCCTCGCGCCCGTCCGCCTAACAACTTTCGAGAGGAGCAGCATCATGGGCATTTTTGACTGGAAACACTGGATCGTCATCCTGGTTGTCGTCGTGCTGGTGTTCGGCACCAAGAAACTGAAGAACCTGGGCACTGACGTCGGCGAATCGATCAAGGGCTTTCGCAAGGCCATGAACGACGAAGAAAAACCTGCCGAGCCGGTGGTCCCCCCTGTCGTGCAACCGGCGCCACCGGTACAGCCACAGGCTACCGCCCAGCAGAACACGCCGCACACCATCGATGTGCAGGCGCAGAAAGTTGACGAGCCCCGCAACAATTCTTGAGTACTGACAAATGTTCGGTATCAGCTTCAGTGAACTGCTGCTCGTGGGCCTGGTGGCCCTGTTGGTGCTCGGCCCCGAGCGCCTGCCCCATGCCGCGCGCACGGCAGGCCTGTGGGTCGGCCGGTTGAAGCGCAGCTTCAACGCGATCAAGCAGGAAGTGGAACGCGAGATCGGCGCCGACGAAATCCGTCGGCAACTGCACAACGAGCACATCCTCTCGCTGGAGCAGGAGGCTCGCAAGATCCTCTCGCCGATCGCCACCAGCACGCCGGCCGAGCCGGTGGTGGAGCAGACGATCCATACCGCTCCACCCGTGTCGACGGAAACCCCGCCGACGCCGGCGAGCACCGCCGAGCCGGTAGCGGTACTCGGTGCCGTGGAGCCCGTGCCGCACCTGACAGAACCCGCAAGCACGACGCCAGCCGCCGCGCCTGCGCCTCATGACCCTACATTGCCGCCGCGAGCCCCATGAGCGATATTCCGGAAAACGACCAGCACATGCCGCTGGTTTCGCACCTCACCGAGCTGCGCACCCGCCTGCTGCGCTGTGTCGCGGCGATCTTCCTGATCTTCGCCGGGCTGTTCGCCTTTACCCAGCAGATCTACACCTTCGTCTCGATCCCGCTGCGCCAGTACCTGCCGGCGGGCGCGACGATGATCGCCACCGACGTGTCGTCACCGTTCCTGACGCCGCTCAAACTGACCATGATGGTCTCGCTGTTCCTGGCCATCCCGGTGATCCTGCACCAGATCTGGGGCTTTATCGCACCGGGCCTGTACAAGCACGAAAAACGTATCGCCGTGCCGCTGCTGGTGTCGAGCATCCTGCTGTTCTACACCGGCATGGCCTTCGCCTACTTCCTGGTGTTCCCGCTGATCTTCAAGTTCTTCGCCGCCGCCACCCCGGCCGGCGTGGAAATGATGACCGATATCACCAGCTACCTCGACTTCGTGATGACGCTGTTCTTCGCCTTCGGCGTGGCCTTCGAAATCCCCGTGGCGGTGGTGCTGCTGGTATGGATCGGCGTGGTCGACGTCAAGTACCTGAAGAAGATCCGTCCCTACGTGGTCATCGGCTGCTTTGTGGTCGGTATGATCCTGACCCCGCCGGACGTGTTCTCCCAGACCCTGCTGGCGGTGCCGATGTGGCTGCTGTTCGAGATCGGCATCCTGTTCGGTGGCCTGGTCCGCAAACGCAGTGACGAAGAGGCCGCCGACCGCGACGACGCCCAGCCGCCAGCCCCGCTGACGTGAACCTGCTGCTTCTGGAGGAGGCCGACTTTATCGCGGCCGACCTCGTGGTGCTGCGCGATCGGCGCCTGACCCATATGCAGGAAGTCCATCGCGTGGCGGTGGGCGACAGCTTGCGGGTCGGGCGTATCGGCGGCCTGATGGGCAGCGCCGAGGTGCTGCGCCTGGACGCCACGGAAGCCGAGTTGCGGGTCAGCCTGGATCGAGCGCCACCGGCGAAACTGCCGCTGACCCTGATCCTCGCCCTGCCGCGCCCGAAAATGCTTCGCCGGGTGTTCCAGACCGTCGCCACCCTCGGCGTACCGAAAGTGGTGCTGGTGAACAGCTACCGGGTGGAAAAGAGCTTCTGGCAGACCCCGTTCCTCGAACCCGCAGCGATTCGCGAGCAACTGATCCTCGGCCTGGAGCAGACCCGCGACACCGTGCTGCCGGAAATCGTTATCGAGAAACGCTTCAAGCCCTTTGTCGAAGACCGCCTGCCGGCCATCAGCGCGGGCACTCTCGGCCTGGTCGGCCACCCCGGCGACTACCCGGCCTGCCCTCGTGGCCTGGATGAGCCGGTGACCCTGGCCATCGGCCCGGAAGGCGGCTGGATTCCTTACGAAATCGACCTGCTGGGCAAGGCCGGGCTGCAACCGGTGCAACTCGGCGAACGCATCCTGCGGGTCGAGACCGCCGTGACCGCCCTGCTCGCCCGGTTGTTCTGATCCACCAACGCTCTTTTCATAGCCCCCTCGCCCAACACCCGGATGTACTCGGTCCCCTGTAGGAGCAGGGCTTGCCCGCGAAGCTTTTGGCGATCTCAAGGTCCTCTTCGCCGGCAAGCCATGCTCCTACAAGTACGCGTTCGACAGGCAGAAAGCAAAAGCCTTCACCTTTAAGGGAATCCCCCTACAGCCCATTCAGGTCGCATCTCCCGCGTCCAAGCCGATGACAGAACATGCCCCACGCACTCGCGCGTGAGGCCCATGGACTTATCTGTTTGGCAGGAGATTCACCATGTTCCGTTGGCTGACCCGCGCACTGCGCGACCGCAGTATCCGCTTCAAACTGGCCCTGGGCTTTGGCCTGGTATTGCTCTTGACCCTGGCGATCACTCTCACCGGCTGGCACGCCCTGAGTACCACGGTAGAGCGCTCGCACACGCTGTCGAGCATCGCCCGGCTCAGCCGCCTGACCAGTGACATGCGCGCTGATCGCATCGCCTTCCGGGTGCTGAACGACCCGCAGAGTCGCACCCGGATCACCCGCCAGCTGGCGAGTATCGAGAAACTGCTGACGACGCTCCTGCCGCGCCTGACGGACCCGGGCGAACGACAGATCCTCGCCGACCAGCAGCACGCGGCCCAAGGTTTCCAGACCACCCTCGACGATCTCGATGAAAACCTTCGCGATCGTGACCGCGCCCGCAAGCGGATGAACGCCGGCCTGATCCAGGCCACCCAGGCGGTGGCCCGCTTTGCCGCCCATCAACTGCGCGAAGCCGGCAAAAGTCCCCACGAGCAACAGTGGCAGGCCCCGCTCAAACGGGTCGAAGAACTCCGTCAACTGCTCAACGAGACCCACTCCAACGTGCAGACACCGGCCTATCTGGCCGATTCGCTGCAAGCCTATTCCGAGCAGGCACTGAAGGCTATCGACCGGCTTGGACAACTTGAAACCCAGGTGGCACCGCTGACGGCGCCACTGGCCGACGACCACCAGCGCATGCTGCTGGAACTGCGCCACTACCGCGAGGCCCTGCAGCGTTTCAAGGACGCGCAACTGCTCACCGAGGCGGCCCACAATGTGATGGAAGGCCTGGGCAACCAGCTGCTGGCCGGCAACGAGGATCTCAGCCGCAGCCAGACCCAGGCCCGTGATCGCCAGACCCAGGCGGCGAAATGGCTGCTGGCGAAAATAGCCCTGCTGGCCTGGTTGATCGCGACCCTGGCCGCCTGGGTCCTCAGCCGCCAATTGCTGATCCCGCTCTCACGCAGCCTGAAGCTGGCCCACCATATCGCCGCGGGCGACCTGAGCCGCGATGTGGCGGTGGATCGCCAGGACGAGCTCGGCCAGTTGCAACAGGCCATGCGCGGCATGACCCTGGGCCTGCGGGAGCTGATCCGTGGCATCGGCATCAGCGCTTCGCGGGTGGCCAGCGCCGCCGAACACCTGTCGACCAGTACCGAACAGACCGATGCCAGCGTCAGCAGCCAGTACGCCGCCACCGAGCAAGTGGCCGCCGCCATGAAACAGATGAGCGCCAGCGTGCTCGAAGTCGCCCGTCACGCCGAAACCGCCTCCGTGGCGGCGACCCAGGCCGACCAGCAGGCCCGTGAAGGTGACAGCGCCGTGGCCGATGCTATCGAACAGATCGAACAGCTCGAGCAACATATGCAGCGCTGCTCCCAGGCCATGGGCGGGCTCCAGCGCGAAAGCGAGCGGATCGGCAGCGTGCTCGACGTGATCAAGTCGGTGTCCCAGCAAACCAACCTGCTGGCCCTGAATGCCGCCATCGAGGCGGCCCGGGCCGGCGAGGCCGGCACTGGCTTCGCCGTGGTCGCCGACGAGGTGCGCTGCCTGGCGCAGCGCACCCAGGACTCGGCACAAGAGATCAAGGACCTGATCGTGGCTTTGCAAGGTGGGACCCAGGAGGTCGCGGGCATGCTCGACAACAGCCGCAAACTGACCCGCCACAGCGTCGAGTCGAGCCGCCACAGCGGTGGCAAGCTGGAAGCCATCAGCCGCAGCGTGTCGCAGATCCTCGGGATGAACGAGCAGATCGCCGCCGCCGGCGAAGAACAGAGTGTCGTCGCCGAGCAGATCAGCCGCAGCGTGTTGCACGTGCGGGATATGTCCCAGCAGACTGCCAACGCCTGCGATGAAACCGCTGCCGCCAGCCTGCAACTGAGTCAGCTGGGTGCACAACTGCAGCGCCTGGTGGAACGTTTCAAGGTCTGAGCGATGCCCCCTGTAGGAGCCGGTTTGCCGGCTCCTACAGGGGGTAGCGTTTCAATCGATCTCGGCCAGCCAGTCGCTGGTCTTGAACCACTTGTCGTGGATCCGATCGTAGGTGCCATCTTCGGCTATCTGGTGGAGAAAGTGGTTGATCCAGTTGAGACTGTCGTGGTCGCCCTTCTTCACCCCGAAGGCCAGCGGTTCGTAGGTGAACGGCTGGTCCAGGCACAACAGCTTGCCGTCGCCCAGCTTGTTCACCGCCACCAGGTTGTAGGGGGCGTCATGGACAAAGGCGTCGGCCTTGCCGTCGAGCACGGCCTGCACGCCCTCTTCCTCATTGGCATAGGTGCTCAGTTGGGCTGCGCCCATCATTTTTTTTGCAACGATTTCCCCCGTGGTCCCGGCCTTGGCGGCGATGCGATAGCCGGCCTCGTTGAGGTCCTCGAAACTCTGCACCTTGCTGCCCAGTTCCAGGGGGATCAACAGCGTCTGCCCGACCACGATAAAGGCATCGCTGAAGTTGAGTCGCAGGTTGCGCTCCTGGGTCAGGGTCATGCCGCTGGCGACCAGGTCGAACTTGTTCGCCAGTAAACCGGGGAGCAACTCGGCGTAAGGACTGTCCACCAGTTCCAGCTTGACCCCCAGCGCCCGGCTCATTTCCCGCAACAGGTCGATTTCGAAGCCAATGATTTCGCCGCGCTTGCTCGTCATTTCGAAGGGGATATACGTGGGATTGGTCCCGACTCTCAGCGTGCCGCGCTTGAGCGCGTCATCAACGGCACCCGCCTGCACCCCACAGGCGTGAGTGAGCACAACGATGCCCAGCAGCAGCATCGACAGAAACCTTTTCATCATGAAACTCCCCAGGGCCGCTTTTCCGGTCGTGCCAGTCTGCGCGAACACACAGTCGCCGTGATCTGGCGGGCACGATTTTGGGGGGCGATCCTAACGTACTCGAGTACGGGGCAACACCAAGGGGGGACGGGTCTTTTGTTACCAAATGACAAAGGGGCCGCGGTGCTTGTCACACCGCGGCCCCTCGGGCGTCAGGCCGGCTGGGCCGGCGCTGTGGCCGGCTGCAGGGGCAGCAACGGCGCATGGGGATCGGCCTTGATCGAGTCGCGCCAGGCGCCCAACCATTCGGCGTGGCCTTCGCTCCAGACCTGCTCATGCAGGCGGGTCAGGGCCACCGGATCGCTCAGCAGGTGCAGCCGCGACTGATTGTCCAGACCGGATGGCCCGACCTTCAGCGCATGCCGAACACGCTCGACACGCAGCCATTCGATCGGCTCGGCGTGGCCGTGACGGGCCGTTGCCAGGGCGCAGGCCAGGGCATTCTGGCGTGGATCGACCACGGCCCGGACAAAGCCGTCATTCAGCGCATGCCAACGGTTTTCGTGGGTGTACTCATCCGTTGCCTGCAGCGCCTGGGGCGGATTGTATTCCTCGGGAATGAGAAACAGGCTCTCATCCCTGGAACGCAAGCCCAGGTTGACCCGACTGGAAATCACCGAGACCGGGATCGACAGCATCAGCGAACCGACGATCGGGGTCAGCCACCAGAGGAAGCTCGGGTTGAGCCAGACCACCAGCAGTGCCCAGAGCGCACCCAACAGGGTTTGCGGACCATGCCGGCGCACCGCTTCGCCCCACGGCGTGGAGTCGTCGTCACGCTGCGGAGAGTTCCAGGTCGCCGCCCAGCCGAGGAACGCGGCCAGGACAAAACGGGTGTGGAAAATCATCCGCACCGGCGCCAGCAACATGGAGAAAAGCATCTCCAGCAGCATCGACAAGGTCACCTTGAACTTGCCGCCGAACTCTTTCGCACCCTTGGCCCAGATCAGGATGATACTCAGCAGCTTGGGCAGGAACAGCAGCACGATGGTGGTGGAGAACAGCGCCACCGCCTTGTCCGGATGCCATTGCGGCCATAGCGGATAGAGCTGGCGCGGCTCCATGAAGTACTGCGGCTCCATCAGCGTGTTGACCGCCAGCAGGGCCGTCGACAGCACCAGGAAGAAGAACCACAGCGGCGCCGACAGGTAGGACATCACGCCGGTGAGGAACACCGCGCGGTGCACCGGGTGCATGCCCTTGACCAGGAACAGGCGGAAGTTCATCAGGTTGCCGTGGCACCAGCGGCGGTCGCGTTTGAGCTCGTCGAGCAGGTTCGGCGGCAGTTCTTCGTAGCTGCCCGGCAGGTCGTAGGCGATCCATACACCCCAGCCGGCACGGCGCATCAGCGCGGCCTCGACGAAGTCGTGGGAGAGGATCGCGCCGGCGAAGGCACCTTTACCGGGTAACGGTGCCAGGGCGCAGTGCTCGATAAACGGCTTCATGCGGATGATCGCGTTGTGGCCCCAGTAGTGGGATTCGCCCAGCTGCCAGAAGTGCAGGCCGGCGGTGAACAACGGACCGTAGACGCGGGTCGCGAACTGCTGCATGCGCGCATAGAGGGTGTCCATGCCCGACGCCCGTGGCGCGGTCTGGATGATCCCGGCGTCCGGCGTGGCTTCCATCAACCGCACCAGGCTGGTCAGGCACTCGCCGCTCATGACGCTGTCGGCGTCGAGCACCACCATGTACTTGTAGTCGCCACCCCAACGACGGCAGAAGTCGTCAAGGTTACCGCTCTTGCGCTTCACGCGACGACGGCGACGGCGGTAGAAGATCTTGCCGAAGCCCGAGGCTTCGCGGCAGACATCCAGCCAGGCCTGTTGCTCGGCGACGCAGATATCGGTGTCGTTACTGTCGCTGAGGACGAAGAAGTCAAAGCGGTCCAGGTCACCGGTGGCCGCCACCGACTCGAAGGTCGCCCGCAGGCCGGCAAAGACTCGCGGCACGTCTTCATTGCAGATCGGCATGACGATGGCGGTACGCGCATCCTTGGCGATCGGCTCGCTGCCGGCGCTGGCACCGGAGATACGGTACTTGTCGTGCCCGGTGAGCAATTCGAGAAAGCCCATCAGCGCGGTCCAGAAACCCGCCGAAACCCAGCAGAACAGAATCCCGAACAGCACCAGGATGCTGGTTTGCAGCAGGTAGGGCAGCACTTGCTGGGCGGTCTGCAACAGCGGTTGATGCACCACTTCGTTGAGATCGACGAAGGCCCAGCCCTGGTAAGGCATGATGCCTTTCATATACCAGCCGGCAACGATGGTCTGGCCGAGCATCAACACCAGCAGGATATAGCGACGAATCGAACCCACGGTGCGCCAGCGCGCATGGGGCAGGTCGCGTTTGTCGTCCTTGGGCACCGGCGGATTGCTCCGTCCGGTCATACGCCGCCAGCCGCGCACCAGGATATTGGTGCGCCACGGCTCCGGGACCACCTTGGTCCGGCGGATCGGCGGTGTGGCCTTGAGGCGCACGCGCCCGGAAGCATCCAGCGCGAGCATCTCGGCGTCTTCCAGCTCGGCGGCCGAATCGAGGGTCAGGCGGCGCCCCACCGAAGCCTGCGCGGCCTCGGCGGAGTCAAGCAGCGGTTGTTCGCTCAGGCGCTCGTGCAGTTCGGCGAACGAGGTACAGTTCGCCAGCTCCGCACGTTGCTCATTGCTCAGCGGCAAGTGTGCCAGGTACTCGAAAAGAGCCTCTGGCTGTACGTTTGGGTTACTCATCGGCAGGCAACTGGTAGCTCCAGGTCTCGGTCAGGACTTGCTCAGTCGGCACCGGTTCCGGGGTGATAGGGGCAGCCTCGGGAGCCGGCGCCGCGGCGTCGTGCTCTTTCTTGTCCTGGGCGGGCTCTTTCTTATCCTGGGCCGGATCCTTCTTGTCCTGGACCGGCTCTTTCTTATCCTGGGCCGGATCCTTCTTCTCCTGAGCCTGCTCTTTCTTCTCCAGGGCCTTCTCTTTCTCCTGCTGCTTGGCCGCAACCTTGTCGGCCTTGACCACCTGGGAAGAGACCGCAACCTTGGCCGGATCCGCCGTGGCGAGGTCCTTGACCAGGTTCGCGCGCAGCTCGGTGGCCTTGCCCGGATCCTTGACCTTCAGGCGCAGGGTCAGGCGCCAGCCCTGGGTTTCCGGGTTGTAGCGCAGGCTGTTTTCCACCAGTTCGGCGTTGTCGCCGACGCTGACCTGGCTGCGTACCGGCGCGTCTTCAGGCAGGGCCTTGAGGGACGGACCTTCGAAGTCGATCAGGTAGGCCACGCTGCCGTCCGGCTGACGGATCAGGTTGGATTGCTTGACGTCGCCGGTGGACTTCAGGGTCTGCTTGACCCAGGCGCCGTCCGGCGAATGCAGGGCCGCTTCATCTGTGGTCCAGTGCAGGCGATAGGCGAAGTTCATCGGCTGACCGGTGTCGGCGCGTTCGGCCGGGTTCCAGAAAGCCACGATGTTGTCGTTGGTTTCGTCGGCGGTCGGAATCTCCACCAGGTCGACGGTGCCCTTGCCCCAGTCGCCCTTGGGCTCGATCCAGGCGCTTGGGCGCTTGTCGTAACGGTCGTCAAGGTCTTCGTAGTGGCTGAAATCACGGCCACGTTGCAGCAAGCCGAAGCCCCGTGGGTTTTCCACGGAGAAATTGCTCACCGACAGGTGTTTCGGGTTGTTCAGCGGACGCCAGACCCACTCGCCATTGCCGGCATGGATCGACAGGCCGCTGGAGTCATGCAGCTCGCGACGGTAGTTGAGGACCTTGGACGGCTGGTTGGCGCCGAACAGGAACATGCTGGTCAACGGCGCTACGCCGAGCTTGCCGACCTTGTCACGCAGGAACATCTGCGCCTTCACGTCGACGATGGTGTCGGTGCCCGGACGCAGGATCAGGCGGTAGGCGCCGGTAGCCCGTGGCGAGTCCAACAGGGCGAAAATCACCAGGTGCTTGTCGGTCGGCTTCGGTTGCTGGATCCAGAACTCGGTGAAGCGCGGGAACTCTTCGCCGGACGGCAAGGCAGTGTCGATGGCCATGCCACGGGCCGACAGGCCATAGGTCTGGCCCTTGCCGACGACGCGAAAGTAACTCGCGCCGAGCATGGTCATGATCTCGTCCTGCTTGTCCGCCTTGTTGATCGGGTAAAGCACACGAAAGCCGGCATAACCCAGCTGTTCGGTGGATTTAGGATCGAACTTGACGTCACCGAAATCGAAACGGGTCGGGTCGTACTTGATCTCTTTCACATCGTCGGCGGTGATTTCGTTGATTTTCACCGGCGTATCGAAGTGCATGCCCTGATGGTAGAACGACAGTTTGAAGGGGGTTTTCTCGCCCGCCCATTCGGCCTTGTCGGTCAGGAAACGGATTTTCTGGTAGTCCGCGAACTTCATGTCACGGAACTCGTTCGGCAGATTGCTGCGCGGAGCTTCGTATTTCTGCCCGGCCAGCGTCTTGGCCTTGGCCGACACATCATCCAGATTGAACGCAAAGAGTTGGCCGGCGCTGAGCAGGCAAAGCAGTGCCGAGCCCGCCACCAGTGCTTTTCTCAACCCTTTGGCGGTCAGTGTTGGAGCATTACAGGGACTAACAATCACGAGCAACCCTCGCCGAAAACAGATCAAAAACCAACGGCTAGCTATCTATATGCCAGGTTGGCGAGCATTGTTCCGACTCCCATGGGGGCAAATGATTCCCCAAACGGTCACGGACAAGTCTCTACCTAAGTCAAATTGGACCAACGAACGCCGATCCCCGTAGCGCGCGATTATCTAGTAGGCCGCGTTACAACGCATCAGGTGAAACAAAGTATTTATCGCGAAAACCTCCTGTTTTCAGCCAAGTACGTCGTTTTTGATGCATTCAGGTCTGTAACAGGAAGGTCACAGGGCCATCATTGACCAGATGCACCTGCATGTCCGCCCCGAAACGCCCGGTCGCCACCTGCCCATGCAAGCGTTGCGCCTGTGCCACTACGTAGTCGAACAACACCTCGGCGAGCGCCGGAGGCGCCGCCGTGGAGAAGCTCGGACGCAATCCACTCCGGGTATCGGCCGCCAGGGTGAACTGCGACACCAGCAGCAACCCGCCACCGGTGTCCGCCAGGGACAAGTTCATCTTGCCCTGCGGATCGCTGAACACCCGATAGTTAAGCAGCTTCTTCAGCAGTTTGTCGGCCTGCGCCTGGGTATCGTCCGGTTCCACCGCCAGCAGCACCAGCAACCCCTGGTCGATGGCCCCGACGATTTCTCCCGCCACTTCCACCCGCGCGCCGCTGACCCGTTGCAACAGCCCCTTCATGCTTCTTCGAGAGGCAGGTCGAGCAGGCGTCGGGCCATCTGGTCGGCCGCGCGTACCAGGGCATCGGTGATCCCCGGCTCGGAAGCCGCGTGACCGGCATCGCGAATCACCTGCAACTCGCTGTTGGGCCAGGCCTGGTGCAACTCCCAGGCGTTGTCCAATGGGCAGATCGCATCGTAGCGACCGTGCACGATCACCCCCGGCAGGTGGGCGATCTTGTCCATGTCGCGGATCAGTTGGTTGGGTTCGAGAAAGGAGTTGTTGGTGAAGTAGTGGCATTCGATCCGGGCAATCGACAGCGCGCGCTGCGGCTCGGAGAAGCGATCGACCACCAGCGGGTTCGGGCGCAGCGTCGCGGTACGGCCTTCCCACAGGGACCAGGCCTTGGCCGCGTGCATCTGGGCGATCTGGTCGTTGCCGGTCAGACGCTTGTGGAATGCGTTGAGCAGGTCGTCGCGCTCATCCAGCGGGATCGGCGCCATGTAGTCCTGCCAGTAATCCGGGAACAGACGGCTGGCCCCGCTCTGGTAGAGCCAATCGACGTCCTGTGGCCGGGCCAGGAAAACCCCCCGCAGGATCAGGCCATGCACCCGCTCCGCGTGGGTCTGGGCGTAGGCCAGGGACAGCGTCGAGCCCCAGGAGCCGCCGAACAGCACCCATTTTTCAATCCCCAGGTGCTGGCGAATCCGCTCGAGGTCCGCCACCAGGTCCCAGGTGGTGTTGTTCTCCAGGCTCGCATGGGGGGTTGAGCGCCCGCAACCGCGCTGGTCGAAGGTGATGATACGAAACAGGTTGGGGTCGAAATAGCACCGGCTCTGCGCATCGCAACCGGCTCCCGGGCCTCCGTGGATAAAGACCACCGGCAAGCCTTCCGGCGAACCGCTCTCATCGACATACAGTACATGCGTTTCATCCACGGCCAGATCGTGCCGGGCGTAGGGTTTGATCTGCGGGTACAAAGTCTGCATCACGCGCTCCGTAGGGGTCGAGGTCATCCCTGATGGGGACTTCATATTATTCTGCCGTCCGGCATCATAAACCCGAATCGCGGAATCGGCATGCCCTTGTCAAAAGTGCGGGTGTACAGACGCATTTGTCGCACTTTCCCTTCCGTCGGACGCTGCCTAGCCGTTCGGTCAGTGTTCAAGCCGGCCCGATAAACGCTTCAATAGCCAGGTCACGTAGAGCGGCAGGAGCCGTTCTGCCGGGGTAGCCGTGCAAAAGTGAAAGGGAGTTTCCAATGCAACAAGACTGTTTGCCGGGCCTGCTTTCCTACCCGGAGAAAGCCATCATCCTCGCTGACAACGAAATGTTTATCCGTGCCCTCTCCGAACTGGGGCTGGATGCCGCCGTCGTCGACTCGACCGAACCGCTGCCGGCGCAAAGCCTGGTGTTTTCCTTTACCAGGCAGGGCGCCCGGCAATTCTATGAGCGCGCGGCCAGGACCCGAGACAAACAATGCATTCTCTGCCCGTTGCACGCTTTCGATTCAGGCCTGGAAAATGCGCTGTACAGCCTGATGCTGTTACTGCGCAGCGATTTCGCCGACTGCCTGAGGCGCCAGCGCGACCATCTCAGGCTCTTGAGCCGGCACCAACGCCTGCATCTGGTCGGAGAGGGATCGCGGGCCGATGTCTGGTTGAAAAGCCGTTCGGCCCCCTATGTCACGACCCGCGACGAGATCAGCGAGCGGTTCGTATTGTCCGTTTCGGAATTGTTCGAGGTGCATTACGCGCACATGCGCCCGGACAGCCCCGACCTCTTCCAATTGAACGGTATCCTGCGCATCAGCGGCCTGCTGACCTCCCAGGGCCGTCGCCGGACGCCGCTGGTCAGCGGCGTCGACGAACAGTTGCTGGAACTGACCCAGCGTGTCGCCCGGCACCAGGCCTGGCTGCACATCGAACACAACCAGGTGCGCTCCTTCAAGGTCGCCGGGCAGGAATATGCCGGCCTGCTGGCGCGGGCCGCGGGCGAGCGGGGGTTGTTCCTCAGCGAGTTCGCCATTGGCGTCAACGACACCATCGGACCGAATATCAACTACAGCCACAACTCGCCGATGAACGAAGGCGTCAGCGGCGTGCATGTGGGCCTGGGGGACGGCGCCAGCGGTTATCACATCGACTTCCTGAGCCCGGGCGTCGAGGTGCTCCCGGGATAAATCAGCGCCCGTAGTGCTCGCGGCCCCAGGCCAGCAGGCCTTGCAGCAGTTCCTTGAGCACGACCCGCGTCGGTTCCGCCAGGTCGCTGCGGTAGTTGAACGGTTCGAACTCTTCCATGTAGGTGCACTGCCCCAGTTCGAGCTGCACCGCGTGGATGTTCTGCGCCGGGTCACCATAGTGACGGGTGATATGCCCGCCCTTGAAGCGCCCGTTCAGCACATGGCTATAAGCCGGATGCCCGGCACAGATGCCTTCCAGCCGAGCCGCCAGTTGCGGGTCGCAGCTGGCACCGTTGAAGGTGCCCAGGTTGAAGTCCGGCAGTTTGCCGTCGAACAGGTGCGGGACCACCGAGCGAATCGAGTGGGCGTCGAACAGCAAGGCGTAACCGAACTCGGCCTTGAGCCGCGCCAGTTCCTGCTGCAAGGTCTGGTGATAAGGCGTCCAGACCTGCTCCAGGTAGTTCGCCCGCTCCTCGGCCGACGGCACCTGCCCTTCGACGAACAACGGCTCACCATTGAACAGGGTGGCTGGATACAGGCCGGTGGTGGCACCGACGTACAGCGGCTTGTCGTCGGACGGCCGGTTCAGGTCGATGACAAACCGCGAATAACGGGCCTCCAGAGTGCTGGCGCCCAGGTCAGCGGCGAAATCATAGAGCCGCGGGATGTGCCAGTCGGTGTCCTCCAGGCTTTGTGCCTCGGGGACCAACCCGGCCTTGACCGCCGGGGTCAACTGCACACCGGCATGGGGCATGCTGATCAACAGCGGCACGCGACCTTGTTTGAAACTCAGAACGTTATCCACAGGACAATCTCCTAGATCAATACTTCGACACCATGGCGCACCACGCGCTTGCTCAGGTCACTGCCCAACCAGTAGGCCAGGTCCGCCGGGCGCTCGATCTGCCAGGCGACGAAATCCGCAACCTTGCCGATCTCCAGCGAACCGTGGGTAGCACCCATGCCCAACGCCGTGGCGGCATGCTGGGTAACACCGGCCAGGGCTTCTTCCGGGGTCATGCGGAACAGGGTGCAGGCCATGTTCAGCATCAAGCGCAGGGACAGCGCCGGCGAGGTGCCAGGGTTGAGGTCGCTGGCGATGGCCATCTTCACACCGTGCTTGCGCAGGGCATCCATCGGCGGCAACTGGGTTTCGCGCAGAAAGTAGAACGCCCCGGGCAACAGCACCGCGACGGTACCGGAGGCGGCCATGGCGATGGCGTCCTCTTCGGTCATGAATTCCAGGTGGTCCGCCGACAGCGCCTGGTAACGCGCCGCCAGGCTCGAACCATGCAGTGACGACAGCTGCTCGGCATGCAGCTTTACCGGCAGGCCCAGTTGCTGCGCGACCTTGAATACCCGCTCGACCTGATCGGGGGAAAACGCCAGGTATTCGCAGAAGGCATCCACCGCATCCGCCAGGCCTTCGGCCGCCAGGGCCGGAAGCATTTCGCTGCAGATATGCTCGATATAATCGTCGGCCCGCCCGACATATTCCGGCGGCAAGGCATGGGCGGCCAGGCAGGTGCTGCGCACACTGACCGGCAGCTCGGCGCCGAGACGGCGAATCACCTTGAGGATCTTGCGCTCGCTGTCCAGGTCCAGGCCGTAGCCGGACTTGATCTCGACGCTGGTCACACCGTCGCGCAGCAGGCAGGTCAGGCGTTGCCGGGCGCTGGCGAAGAGCTCGTCCTCGCTGGCGGCACGGGTCGCCCGCACGGTGCTGGCAATCCCGCCACCGGCGGCGGCGATCTCGGCATAACTCACGCCTTGCAGGCGCTGCTCGAATTCACCGCTGCGGTTGCCGCCGAACACCGTGTGGGTGTGGCAATCGATCAGCCCCGGCGTGACCCAGGCGCCGTCCAGATCCTCGACCCGGGGATAATCCGCCGCCGGCAGTTCGGCGCGCGGGCCGATCCACTCGATCGTCGACGCCACGGTCACGATGGCGGCATCCTCGATGATCGAGTAAGTGCCTTGCGCCATGCTTGCAACGTGACAGTTCTGCCAAAGCGTTTTCATCCGGGGCCTCCGTTAGGTTATCGATGAGACAAAGCAGGTTCTTGCTGAGCGCCTGCGGCCTGGGCCGCCTTCGGCTTGACCCAGACCTGGTAGGCCAGCACCAGCAGGCCGATCCAGATCGCACCGACGATCAGCGCCGGCCGGGTGTCGGGGAAATAGCCCAGCACGCCGAAGATAAACACCATGAAGGCAATCGCCGCCATCGGCGCATAGGGCCAGAACGGCACCGGGAACTTCAGTTGCGCGGCCTGTTCACGGCTCATGGAACGGCGCATGGCCACCTGGGTGACCAGAATCATGATCCACACCCACACCGTGGCGAAGGTGGCGATGGACGCGATCAGCAGGAATACATCTTCCGGGATCAGGTAGTTGAGCAGCACCCCCAGCAGCAGCGCGGCGGCCATGACCACCACGGTCATCCACGGCACACCGGCGCGGGACAGCTTGGCAAAGGCCTTCGGCGCATGACCTTGCTCGGCCAGGCCGTACATCATGCGCCCGGCGCCGAAGATATCGCTGTTGATGGCGGAAATCGCCGCCGAGATCACCACGATATTGAGGATGGTTGCCGCCGAGCCGATCCCCAGGTTCTGGAAGATCTGCACGAAGGGACTGCCCTGGTTGCCGATCTGCTGCCACGGGTAGAGGGACATCAGCACGAACAGGGTCAGCACGTAGAACAGCAGGATGCGCAGTGGCACCGCGTTGATCGCCTTGGGGATCACCCGCTGCGGGTCCTGGGCTTCACCGGCGGTGACACCGATGATCTCGATACCGCCGAAGGCGAACATGACCACCGCGAACGAGGCGATCATCCCGGCCGCGCCGTTGGGCATGAAGCCGCCGTTGCTCCAGAGGTTACTGATACCGACGCTCGCCGAGGGCGTGGCCGTGCTGATGCCGAAGAACATAATGCCGAAGCCGCCGAGGATCATCGCGACAATGGCGCCGACCTTGAGCAGCGAAAGCCAGAACTCCATTTCGCCGAAGACCTTGACCGTGCACAGGTTCAGCGCGCCGATAAAGAAGACCACGCCGAGCACCCAGACCCAGCGATCGACGTCGGGAAACCAGAAGCCCATATAGATGCCGAAGGCCGTGACGTCGGCCAGGCCGACGATAACCATCTCGAATGCATAGGTCCAACCGAGGATAAAACCGGAACGGGGACCGATGTAGGTGCTGGCGTAGTGGCCGAAGGAACCGGCGACCGGATCGTGCACGGCCATTTCGCCGAGGGCGCGCATGACCATGAACACCGCGGCGCCGCCGATCAGGTAGGCCAGCAGCACGGCCGGACCGGCCATCTGGATGGCCGAGGCGGAGCCGTAGAACAGCCCGGTGCCGATAGCGGACCCCAGGGCCATAAAGCGAATATGTCGGGCCGAAAGCCCGCGTTTCAAACCTTTGACTTGCTGTTGCATTGCTCGTCCTTAATTATTCTTATCGGTAAAACTCGATGAGAATCAGACTGATGGCGAGTGTCTTGCGACCGCCCGGCCGCAAAAGGGGTCGCAGAGTACCCAACCCGGCACGCGCAGGCAAAACGCATCTGCCGGGTGGCAACAACCCGCAAACTGGCTGACCCGCCGCCTTGTGACGAGCGAGCTCAACCCCAGTCCGTTCTCGGGCAACGCTTACAGGCTTGGCAGCAACTTCGCCGGGACCAGGGCATTCAGGCAACGGGAAGCCAGCAACTCGGTCGCCGCCTCGATATCCGGGGCAAAGAAACGGTCCTTCTCGTAGTACGCCACTTCCTCACGCAAGGTCGCCCGCGCGGTTTCCAGGGCCGGCGAGGTTTTCAGGCCATTGCGCAGGTCCAGACCCTGGCAAGCCGCCAGCCATTCCACCGCCAGAATCCCACGGGTATTTTCAGCCATTTCCCACAGACGCTTGCCAGCTGCCGGGGCCATCGACACATGGTCTTCCTGGTTCGCGGAAGTCGGCAGGCTGTCGACGCTGTGGGGGTGCGCCAGGGCCTTGTTCTCGCTGGCGAGGGCCGCGGCGGTCACCTGGGCGATCATGAAGCCGGAGTTGACGCCGCCATTGGCCACCAGGAACGGCGGCAGTTGCGACATATGCTTGTCCATCATCAGCGAGATGCGGCGCTCGCTCAGGGAACCGATTTCGGCAATCGCCAACGCCAGGTTGTCAGCGGCCATGGCCACCGGCTCGGCGTGGAAGTTGCCGCCCGAGATCACATCGCCTTCCGCGGCGAACACCAGCGGGTTGTCGGACACCGCGTTGGCTTCGATCACCAGCACTTCGGCGGCCTGGCGGAACTGGGTCAGGCAGGCGCCCATGACCTGTGGCTGGCAACGCAGGGAGTACGGGTCCTGGACCTTCTCGCAGTTCTCGTGGGAGTCGGACACTTCGCTGCGCTCGCCCAGCAGGTGGCGATAGGCGGCAGCCGCATCGATCTGGCCATGTTGACCACGGGCGGCATGGATACGCGAGTCGAACGGCGAACGCGAACCCAGTACCGCTTCAACCGTCAGCGCACCGCTGACCAGGGCGCCGGCGAACAGGTCTTCGCCTTCGAACAGACCGCGCAGGGCAAAGGCGGTGGACACCTGGGTGCCGTTGAGCAGCGCCAGGCCTTCCTTCGCGGCCAGGGTCAGCGGTTGCAGGCCGGCCTGTTTCAGCGCGGCGTGGGCGTCCAGCCATTCACCCTTGTAGCGGGCCTTGCCTTCACCCAGCAGAACCAGGGACATATGGGCCAGCGGCGCGAGGTCGCCGGAAGCACCGACCGAACCTTTCAGCGGAATATGCGGGTAGACCTCGGCATTGATCAGGGCGATCAGGGCGTCGATCACCTGGCGGCGAATCCCGGAGAAACCACGGCTCAGGCTGTTGACCTTGAGCACCATGATCAGGCGTACCAGCGCATCGCTGATCGGCACGCCGACACCGGCGGCATGGGACAGCACCAGGGAGCGCTGGAGGTTTTCCAGGTCTTCGCTGGCGATACGGGTCGAGGCCAGCAGGCCGAAACCGGTGTTGATGCCGTAGGCGGTGCGGTTTTCGGCGAGGATCTGTTCGACGCAGGCCACGCTGGCTTCGATCTGTGCCGAGGCACTGTCGTCCAGGGTCAGTTTCACCGGCTGCTGGTAGATGGCACGCAGTTGGGCCAGGCTCAGTTGGCCGGGAATCAGGTTCAACGCAGTCACATTCATGCTCCTTTTGAGAGTTTTATCAACTACCAGACGCTCCGGAAGCTTCCGTTATCCGTCGCCGCCGACTTTTTGAGCCGGAGGCGCCTTGGCACGCTGGTTATTCGTGGAATCAGTGCAGGTCGGGAAACCTGCCCTGGATCAATAGTGGGTCCTTGAGCAGGCTCGCCGCGCTGGCGATATCCGGCGCCAGCCAGCGGTCCTGGTCGTAGGCCGGAACACGCTCGCGCAGCAGTTTCCAGGCACGCTCGGTGCCGGCGCCGAAGCGCTGCTCCTTGAGGAATTCAAAGGCCTGGGCCGCCAGCAGGTACTCGATGGCGAGGATCTGCGTACAGTTTTCCAGGGCCCGGTGCAATTTCAGCGCGGCGTTGGTGCCCAGGCTCAGGTGGTCTTCCTGCAGGCCCGAGGTGACGTAGTTGTCGAGCACCGCCGGCTGCGCCAACTGGCGGTTTTCCGCACAGAGGGACGCGGCGACGTACTGCACGATCATCATCCCGGAGTTGACCCCGGGGTTGCTCACCAGGAACGCCGGCAGGCCGCTGACATGGGGGTTGATCAGGCGATCGAGACGGCGTTCGGCAATCGAGCCGATTTCCGCCATGGCGATTGCCAGCAGGTCCGCCGCCAGGGCGACCGATTGGCCATGGGGGTTGGCCTGGGACATCACCCGGTAGTTGTCCGGCGTACCCAACAGCAACGGGTTGTCGGTGCAGCCGTTGAGTTCGATTTCGATCTGCCGGGTGGCGTGAGCCAGCTGGTCGCGGGCGGCACCGTGGACTTGCGGGATCGAACGCAGGCTCAGGGCGTCCTGGGTGCGAATACCCAGGCTGGCGGCGATCACTTCGCTGCCGTCGAGCAGGCTGCGCAGGTTGTTGCCGACCTGCTGCATGCCGGGATGGGGCTTGAGTGCGATGATTTGCGCATCAAACGCGGCGATCTGCCCGCGCTGGGCCTCGAAGCTCATGGCCCCTACCACATCGGCCCATTGCAGCAGGCGGGTCGCGTCGGCCAGGGCCAGGCAGCTCAGGCCGGTCATGCACGGCGTGCCGTTGACCAGGCAGAGACCGTCCTTGGCCCCCAGTTGCACCGGTTGCAGGCCTTCGGCGGCCAGGGCCTGGTGCGCCGGAACGATCTGCCCGCGATAGCTCACCTGGCCAACACCGAGCAGGGCGATGCCGATATGGGCCATATGGGTCAGGTAACCCACCGAGCCCTGGGCCGGCACTTGCGGGGTGATGCCCCGGTTGAGCAGGGCCAGCAGGGCTTCGACCACCTGGCGGTGCAGGCCGGATTTGCCGTGGCTGTAGTTGACGATGGCGGCGCAGAGGATGGCCCGGGTCTGTTCGTCGGGCAACGGCGCGCCGACACCGCAGGCATGGCTGAGCAGGGTGTTGCGCGACAACTGGCTGAGTTGCTCGCCGGACAGCGACACATTGCACAGCGCGCCGAGGCCGGTGTTCACGCCATAGGCGCGCTCACCGCTGACAACGATGCGCTGGACGATGGCCTGGGCGTTGTCGATCCGCGCCCAGGTCTGCGGCGCCAGTTCGAGCAAGGCGCCATGACGGGCCACCGCGACCACATCCTGCCAACGCAAGGGGGCGTCGGCGATAACGATTTTTTCAGCCTGGGACATCTTCAACCTCATCTGCTTAAACGATCGCGGCACGCCGCTGAACAAACCGATCCACATACTCATCCGCCGGCGAATGCAGGATCTCCTTCGGCGTCCCGACCTGAATCAACTTGCCGTCCTTGAGAATCGCAATCCGATTGCCGATCCGCACCGCTTCATCCAGGTCATGGGTGATAAAAACGATGGTCTTGTGCAAGGTCTTCTGCAGCTCCAGCAACTGATCCTGCATCTCGGCCCGGATCAGCGGGTCCAGGGCACTGAAGGCCTCGTCCATCAGAATGATGTCGGTGTCCGCCGCCAAGGCCCGGGCCAGGCCCACACGCTGGCGCATACCGCCCGACAGCTGGTGCGGGTACTTGTTCTCGTAGCCTTTCAGGCCCACGGTATTGATCCAGTGCAAGGCGCGCTCGGCGCAGACGTCCTTGCTCTCACCCCGTACCTTGAGGCCGTAGGCGACGTTTTCCTGCACGGTCTTGTGGGGCAACAGGCCGAAGCTCTGGAACACCATGCTGATCTTGTGCCGGCGAAATTCGCGCAGCGCCTCCATGTCGTGCTGGAGAATGTCCACGCCGTCCACCAGGATCGCGCCGCTGGTGGGGTCGATCAGGCGGTTGAAATGCCGCACCAGGGTCGACTTGCCGGAACCCGACAGGCCCATGATCACGAAGATCTCGCCGGTACTGACACTCAGCGACAGGTCGTTGACCCCGATCACGCAACCGGTCTCGGCCAGCACCTGGTCCTTGGTCTTGCCCTGGCGAATCAGGCTCATCGCGTCCTTCTCGCGTGAACCGAAGATCTTGAAGACGTTCTTGACTTCGATCTTGCTGACGATGGCCTCGCTCATTTGCTCACCTCATGGCGTGGACGACCATAGGCCTGGGTAATGCGATCGATCACCACCGCGAGAATCACGATCGCCAGGCCGGCTTCCAGGCCGCGACCGACGTTCAGGGTCTGGATACCCACCAGCACGTCCTCACCCAAGCCACGGGCACCGATCATCGAGGCGATCACCACCATCGACAGCGCCATCATGGTGGTCTGGTTGATCCCGGCCATGATGCTCGGCAGGGCCAACGGCAGTTGCACGCCGAACAGTTGCTGCCAGCGGTTGGCGCCAAAGGCGTTGATCGCTTCCATGACCTCGCCATCCACCTGGCGGATGCCCAGGTCGGTCAGGCGGATCAGCGGCGGCGCGGCGTAGATCACCGTGGCAAAGATCGCCGGGACCTTGCCCAGGCCGAACAGCATCAGCACCGGAATCAGGTACACGAAGCTGGGCATGGTCTGCATGATGTCCAACAGCGGCATCAGCACCGAACGCAGGCGGTTGCTGCGCGCCGAGAGAATTCCCAGGGGAATCCCGATCAGCACCGAGATCAGGGTGGCCACCAGCATCAGGGCCAGGGTCTGCATCAGCTTGTCCCACAGGCCGACCGCGCCCACCAGGAACAACAGGCCGACGATCACCAGCGTCGTCACCCATTTACGGGTGGCATGCCAGGCGATCCCGCCGACAATGGCCAGCATCAGCCACCAGGGCGCCAGGCGCAGCAGGCCTTCCAGATTGACGATGGCCCACAACAGGGTGTCGGAGATCTGGCGGAACACATCGCCGTAGTTGGTCACCAGTGCATCGACCCAACTGTTGACCCAGTCGGCGATGGAAAATGTGAAACGTTCGGGAAACATTGGAAACTCTCGATCAAGTGGTTGTGGCGAACTTCCCGGCCAGCCTCTCGGTTAGCCGGGAGGTAGTCGACCTACAGAGCCGCGTTGATTTTCTTGGCAGCGTCAGCGCTGACCCAAGCCTGCCAGACCTCAGGGTGTTCCTTGAGGAAGATTTTCGCCAGTTTCGGCGATTCGATCCGCTCCCGGGTCATGCGACCGAGGTTCTGGTTCAGCAGATCGATGGGCAGGTTAGCCTTTTCCAGGACGGCGACCAGCTCGGGCGCTTGCTCGTGGAAGGTCTTCGACAGACCGACCTTGATGCTCACGCGCTTGTCGACACCGGGTTTCTCCTCCAGTTTCACCAGGTCGACCTGGCCCATCAGGGGCGTCGGCGACCAGTAGTAGAACAGAATGGGCTCGCCACGCTTGTAGCTCGACAGCACGGCGGCGTCCAGTGCCGGGCCGGTGCCAGGGCGAAAGTTGGTATAGGACTTTTCCAGACCGTAGCTTTTCAGCATCTCGCTGTTTTCCAGCTCACAGGTCCAGCCCGCCGGGCAATTGTAGAAGCGGCCTTTGCTCGGCTCTTCCGGGTCCTTGAACAGGGCGGCGTATTGGCCCAGGTCGGCAATGTGCTTGAGGTTCGGCGCCAAGGCCTTGAGGTTGCGCTTGGCATCGCCCTCGATCACGTAGCGCGGCACATACCAACCTTCGACGGCACCCACCACCGGGGCGCCGACCCCGACGACCTTGCCGGCTTTTTCAGCCTTGTTCCAGACTTCGCTGCGGCCGACCCACTCCTCGGCGAAAACCTGGATATCGTTGCTGCTCAGGGCGTTTTCCATGGTGATGGAGTTGCCCGGCAGGGCGTCGGTCTTGCAGTCGTAACCCTTTTCCAGCACGAATTGCAGCATGTCGGTCAAGAGCATGCCGCTTTCCCAATTCAGACCCGCGAACTTCACCGGCTTGCCGGATTCGCACCAGCCGGCGGCCTGGCTTGCGCCGGCCACGACCAACAGGCCCAGGGACAGCGCCGTGGTCAGCAGGGTCTTGGTCATCTTCATACTGTGCCGCTCCAAATCATAAAAGGGTTAACGCCGCTCAAGAGACTAGCGGCCCGGGTTGGCCTGCGAGCAGGCCCTGTCCACGCTCACCCACGTGGACACCCGGCTGCAACCGGTCAGTTCGACGCCGGTTGTACACGACCACGGGGCTGGGCCGGCGCTTCCACGGCCGACTCTACCGGCAGGATCAGACGATCAGGAATTGCCCCATGCCACTTCTTCGCCGCGACGTAGTACAACGCCGCCGGCACCACCAGGCCGATGATCCAGGAGATATCAGTATCGCCCAGGCCCGCCACCAGGGAGCCGGTGTAGAACTGGGTGTTGATAAACGGCATCTGGATCAGCACGCCGAACACATAGATGCTGATGCCCAGGATGTTCCAGCCGCCGTAGCGCGCCTTGGGATTGGACAGCGCGGGAATGTCGTAGCGTTCCTTGGTGATGCAGTAGAAGTCCACCAGGTTGATCGCGCTCCAGGGCGTGAAGAACGCCAGCAGGAACAGGATGAAGGAGGAGAATTCCTTGAGGAACGAATCCTTGCCCAGCAGCGCCAGGGCCGCGGACACGCTGACCATGATGAAGATGTACAGCAGGCGCACACCACTGGAAATATGCCGGTTGCCACGGAAACCGCTGATGATGGTGGCGATCGACATGAAGCTGCCATAGGCGTTCAGGGTGGTGACCGTCACCTTGCCGAAGGCCACGGCGAAATACAGCGCCGCCGCGACCGCGCCAGTGCCGCCGAGGCTGACGATGAACGAGACTTCGTGGTGGGAGAACTGCGAGCCGGCCAGGGCGGCGGCGAAGACGCCGAAGACCATGGACGCCTGAGCGCCGATCACCGAACCCAGGCCCACGGCCCAGAAGGTTTTCACCGGCGAAGTGCTGCGCGGCAGATAACGTGAGTAATCCGCCACATAAGGCCCGAACGCGATCTGCCAGGATGCCGACAAGGACATCGCCAACAGGAAACTCGCCAGGGAGAAATGCTTGTTGCCGAGCAGCGCCGAGATATCGTTGCCGGCCAACAATTTGTAGAACAGGTAGACGAAGGCAACCACCCCGAGCACGCTGGCGATCCGGCCGATGCCGTGGATCACCCGGTAACCGAAGATGGTGCAGACCAGGATACTGGCGGCGAACAACACAATGCCGACCCAGTCTTCCACATGCAGCAGCTGCGCCACCGCCTGCCCCGCCAGCAGCGAACCGCTGGCGGAAAAGCCGATATACATCAGGCACACCAGCACCAACGGGATCACCGCCCCATAGACACCGAACTGCACACGGCTGGAAATCATCTGCGGCAGGCCCAGTTGCGGACCTTGCGCGGCGTGCAACGCCATGACCCCGCCACCGATCAGTTGCCCGATCAGCAGGCCGATCAGCGACCAGTAGACATCACCGCCGAGCACGACCGCCAAGGCGCCCGTGACAATCGCGGTGATTTGCAGGTTGGCACCCAACCACAGGGTGAACTGACTGAGTAGACGACCGTGTCTTTCCGCTTCCGGGATGTAGTCGATCGAACGCCTTTCGATCAACGGTTTGCTGCTTGCACGATCATTTGACGCAGACATTGTTCAACCTCTGTGGATTGTTTTAGTTAGGTGCACAGCGTTGTGAAACAGGCTCCAGGTGAAACACCCGATCTGTAGGAGCCGGTTTGCCGGTTCCTACAGATCGGGTTTCCTCCAACCGCTTATTTACCGGTAATCATCGGCAGGTTCAGGCCCTGCTCTTTCGCGCAGTCGATGGCGATCTGGTAACCGGCATCGGCGTGACGCATAACGCCGGTGGCCGGGTCGTTGTGCAGGACGCGAGCGATACGCTCGGCCGCTTCGTCGGTACCGTCACAGACGATCACCATGCCCGAGTGCTGGGAGAAACCCATGCCGACGCCGCCGCCGTGGTGCAGGGACACCCAGGTCGCGCCGCTGGCGGTGTTGAGCAAGGCGTTGAGCAGTGGCCAGTCGGACACGGCATCGGAACCGTCCTGCATCGATTCGGTTTCACGGTTCGGGCTGGCCACGGAACCGGAGTCCAGGTGGTCGCGACCGATCACGATCGGCGCCGACAGCTCGCCGCTGCGGACCATTTCGTTGAACGCCAGGCCGAGCTTGGCGCGCAGGCCCAGGCCGACCCAGCAGATCCGCGCCGGCAGACCCTGGAAGCTGATGCGCTCACGGGCCATGTCCAGCCAGTTGTGCAGGTGGGCGTCGTCCGGGATCAGTTCCTTGACCTTGGCGTCGGTCTTGTAGATGTCCTGCGGATCGCCCGACAGTGCAGCCCAACGGAACGGACCGATGCCACGGCAGAACAGCGGACGGATATAAGCCGGGACGAAACCCGGGAAGTCGAATGCGTTTTCCACGCCTTCTTCCTGGGCCATCTGACGGATGTTGTTGCCGTAGTCGAAGGTCGGGATGCCTTGTTTCTGGAAGTCGAGCATGGCCTTGACGTGCACGGCCATCGACGCCTTGGCGGCCTTCACGACCACTGCGGGTTCAGTGATGGCGCGGGCACGGTACTCTTCCCAGGTCCAGCCGGCCGGCAGGTAGCCGTTGAGCGGGTCGTGGGCGCTGGTCTGGTCGGTGACCATGTCCGGACGCACGCCACGCTTGACCAGCTCCGGCAGGATTTCCGCCGCGTTGCCGAGCAGGGCAATGGAAATCGCCTGGCCTGCCTTGGTGTACTTGGCGATACGCGCCAGGGCGTCGTCGAGGTCGGTGGCTTGCTCATCGACATAACGGCTGTTCAGGCGAAAATCGATGCTGACCTGCTGGCACTCGATGTTCAGCGAGCAGGCGCCGGCCAGGGTTGCCGCCAGAGGCTGTGCGCCGCCCATGCCGCCAAGGCCCGCGGTCAGGACCCAACGACCTTTCAGGTTGTTGTCGTAGTGCTGGCGACCTGCTTCGACGAAGGTTTCGTAGGTGCCCTGGACGATGCCCTGGCTGCCGATGTAGATCCAGCTGCCGGCGGTCATCTGGCCGTACATGGCCAGGCCCTTGGCGTCGAGTTCGTTGAAGTGCTCCCAATTCGCCCAGTGTGGCACCAGGTTGGAGTTGGCGATCAGTACGCGCGGGGCGTTGCTGTGGGTCTTGAAGACGCCGACCGGCTTGCCGGATTGCACCAGCAGGGTCTCGTCTTCATTCAGGTTGGTCAGGCTCTCGACGATCTTGTCGTAGCACTCCCAGTTCCGCGCGGCCCGGCCGATACCGCCGTAGACCACCAGTTCCTTGGGGTTCTCGGCCACTTCGGGGTCGAGGTTGTTCATCAGCATCCGCAGTGGCGCTTCGGTCAGCCAGCTTTTCGCGGTCAGCTTGTTGCCACGGGCGGCACGGATTTCGACGTCACGGCGCTTGGTAAAAGTGGCGGTAGGTTTCTGGGTATTCTCAGTCACGAAATAACTCCTCTGCGATCGTCCAAACCAGCCCAGGCAACGGGCGAGCAAGCCTGTGGGGGAAGGTCCCCGGCACAAGCGGAAATTAGGGGGCGGTGCGTCGATCTCCCTGATGACTCATACGCACACATCTTTACTTGTACATACAAGCATATGCAATCAGGCGGCCAACTTGCAAATCGCGAGCAGAAGAATTTTTCAGGATGCCCCACAGGCCTTGTGGGACAGGACTTTGAGCGGGAAATGAAATTGCAGGAGGATGACAGGCGGCAGGCAGGAAGCTGTTACCGAGGCAGGGTTTTGCGCCATGCTGGGGCGTTCGGTAACAAAATGGGGCGGGGTGGAAACGATAACGCCATGTGGTGAGTGGGCTCGCCCACTCACCATAAATTGGGAGCAGTCTGTCAGGCGGGCGTCAGCTCGATCACACAGCAACGTCCGGTCACGGCCACTTCCAGCAGCCCGTCGTTGCTGTCCAGTTGCAGGCAGTCATGCCGCCCCAGCACTTCATAGCCGCTGTTACCCAGGCCGATATGCAATTGCTCGCTGACACTGAAGATCAGCAGCACCGCCGCCGAACTGAAAAAGCGCTTCGGCTGCGCGGCATCGAGCCATTGCAGGCGCGCGCGATAGCGATCCGGCGCATAGATCAGGTTGAAGTCGCGGATCGCCCCGTCGATCAGGGTGCAGCTCACCTGGCTCGCGCCGCTGAAGGCAAACGGATCCAGCGGCAACAAAGCGCGCGTACGCTGGCCATCGACCTGCAAGGTCATGCCCGCGCCTTGCAATACGGTAATGATCCGCTCATAACCGGCAAAGGTGGAAAACCCGCCCGACTCGCCGATATCGGCAATCGACAGGCGCCAGCCGAAGCCGTCCAGGCCTTCGCCCGCGTCCCGGGTGATTTCCTCGGTGCTGCCGCCGCCGTTTTTCCACGGCATGCGCGGGTAATCCGCCGCGCGCAAGACTTTCAACTGGCTCATTTGCTAAAGCGTCCTTCCAGACGATGACGGGAACCGGGGTGGATCAGACGGGCGGCGGTCACCGGCTGACGACCGGACCAGGTCCGGCGGCGAATCAGCAGGCACGGCTCGCCCGGCTCGATCTGCAACAGCTTGCACTCCTCGGCCTCGGCGAGGATGGCTTCGACCACGTGCTCGCCCTCGGTCAGCGGCGCGACCTGGGACAGATAGGCGTAGGGGGTCTGCAGGGTGAAATCCTGCTTGAGGTAGTCTGGCGCCACCAGCGCATTGACGAAACGATCCTCGATCTGCACCGGGATATCGTTCTCGAAATGCACGATCAGCGAGTGGAAGACCTTCTGCCCTTCACGCATATCCAGGGCCACGGCGCGCTCGGAACCGGCAGCCTCCTCCCCAAGAGTGATGATCTTGCAGGTGTGCCGATGGCCGCGCGAAGCGATCTCATCGGCAATGTTATGCACTTCGAACAGCGCCGACTGGCTCTTGGGCTCGGCGACAAACGTACCGACACCCTGCATGCGTACCAGCAGACCTTCGGCGGTCATCTCGCGCAGGGCCCGGTTGATGGTCATGCGGCTGTAGCCCAATTGTTCCACCAGCTCGCTTTCGGACGGCACGCGGTAATGCGGCGGCCAGTTTCCGCTGTCGATCTGCTGGCTGATCATTTGTTTGACGCGGGCGTATAGCGGCGCCGGACTGTCGCCCATATGGGCAGCCAGCGAGTGATTGGCAGGCGGAGTCGGCACGGGAAATCCTTGTTTGATTCAAAGATGGCTAGCTTGCCGGAGTTTACCGGGCACGCAAACGTCTGTATATGTATATACAAATAACACACGATGGGGTGCTGAACCATGTCCGCTTTCTTTGCCGAACGCGCGCTGCTGCCTAGTGGATGGGCCAACAATGTACGCCTGGAGGTCAACGCCG
This sequence comes from Pseudomonas sp. MWU13-2862, assembly GCF_023242495.1. Lineage (NCBI taxonomy): Bacteria > Pseudomonadati > Pseudomonadota > Gammaproteobacteria > Pseudomonadales > Pseudomonadaceae > Pseudomonas > Pseudomonas sp. MWU13-2862. The sequence goes on from NZ_JALMEZ010000004.1 coordinate 398,933, forward strand.
CGGGCGTACTGACCCAGGTCCAGGCCGATTCCCACGCAGAAGCTGCCGAACGGCTGGGCGGCCCGCTGCTGCCGGGCATGCCGAACCTGCATTCCCACGCTTTCCAGCGCGCCATGGGCGGCCTGGCGGAAGTCGCCGGCAATCCCAACGACAGCTTCTGGACCTGGCGCGACCTGATGTATCGGCTGGTGGGCAAGATCAGTCCGGAGCAGATGGGCATCATCGCCCGCCAGTTATATATCGAGATGCTCAAGGCCGGCTACACCTCGGTGGCCGAGTTCCACTATGTGCACCACGACACCAACGGCCAGCCCTACGCCGATCCGGCCGAGCTGGCCTTGCGCATCAGCCTGGCGGCCAGCGACGCCGGCATCGGCCTGACCCTGCTGCCGGTGCTCTACAGCCACTCCGGTTTCGGCGGCCAGGCACCCAACGAAGGGCAACGCCGCTTTATCAACAGTACCGAGAATTACCTGAAGTTGCAGGCACGTTTGCAGCCGTTTCTCGCCAGACAGCCGGCCCAGTCCCTCGGGTTGTGTTTCCACTCGTTGCGCGCGGTAACGCCCGGGCAGATCAATGAAGTGCTGGCCGCCAGCGACAAGCACTGCCCGGTGCATATCCATATCGCCGAGCAACAGAAGGAAGTCGACGACTGCCTGAGCTGGAGCGGCAAGCGTCCGCTGCAATGGCTGTACGACAATGTCGAGGTGGATGAGCGCTGGTGCCTGGTGCACGCGACCCACGCCGACGCCGAGGAAGTCACGCGCATGGCGAAGAGCCGGGCGATTGCCGGCCTGTGCCTGACCACCGAGGCCAACCTCGGCGACGGGATTTTCCCGGCGGTGAACTTCCTCGCCCAGGGCGGGCGGATGGGTATCGGTTCCGACAGCCATGTGTCATTGAGCGTGGTGGAAGAGCTGCGCTGGCTGGAATATGGCCAGCGCCTGCGCGACCAGCGGCGTAACCGCCTGTACCGCGCCGACCAGCCGATGGTCGGACGCACCCTGTATGACGCGGCATTGGACGGCGGTGCCCAGGCCCTGGGGCAAGGGATCGGTCGGCTGGAAGTCGGCAAGCGCGCCGACTGGCTGGTACTCGACGGCAACGACCCGTACCTGGCCACGGCCCGGGACGACGGCATTCTCAACCGCTGGTTGTTCGCCGGCGGCGACCGCCAGGTGCGCGACGTGATGGTCAACGGCCAGTGGGCAGTGCGCGGTGGTCGGCATGCGGGCGAAGAAGAAAGCGCCCGGGCGTTTACCCAGGTGCTGCGTGATCTGCTGAACTGAACCCACGGTTCCTGAAGGGGGCGCATACGCCCCCGACTCAGTTGGGCATCTTCGAATCCGGCGTGCGCCAGATCAGCCGGGTGGTGTCGTAACCCTGCTGGCGCGCGCGGCTCAGCAGGTCCTCGCGGGTCTCCGCGCTGACCTTGGTGGTACGCGACAACAACCACAGGTAACGACGATTCGGATTGCCGACCAGCGCCGTCTTGTAGTCGTCGCTGACATACAGAATCCAGTAGTCGGCCTTGGCCACGCCCGGCAACAGCGACGTGAACCAGTTATCGAACTTCACCCACAGCTTGTCGGTCTGCCCCGGGACCTGCGGCGTCGCCGTGCCCTTGGCTTCCTCCCAGGTCCACTGCTCGGTCAGGCAACGGTTGAACACCGCGACCTTGCCGTCCGCCATCAGACTGTAGCGGGCCTCCGACTGCGCGCAATTGCGCTGGAAATACATCGGCATCCGTGCCAACTCGTACCAGGTACCCTGGTAACGGTTCAGGTCCACGTGACCTGCGGTCTTGGGCGCCAAATCGTCGCCGGACGTAGCGCAACCAGCCAGCAACAAGCCAGCCAAAAGAGTGACCACTAAACGCAACATTGTTCTTCTCCCGTGGGCGATCGCCCCGGTTTACTTCAGGCCTTGCCCGGAAAACATCAGGACTTTGTCACCGGCGTACTGCACGCTGATAAAGCTGTTCTTGTTACCCCAGGTGCAACTGGACATGCCCAGTGCGCCGGAACAGTCCGAAGGCGAGCCGAGCAATTTCTCGACATCGGCCTTGGCCATGCCCGCAGAGATTTTCGAATAGTTTTCCTGATTGACCTTGCTGCACGCGACCAACAGCACGCAGAACGACAAAAGGGCGAGAGAGCGCAACGACATGGGGAACTCCTGGGGCTCAAAGGTGGGCACGGCTGCCTACCGCAAGCTTAGAAGAGAAAAGGGCCATCTGGTTCCCGAGCGCGGGTGCTTTTCTTACAGCAACTTCCTTCAAGAATTTTCAGGCGCTTTTTCAGCGAAAAAGGTATTTCGTCGGTTTTGTCGTTCGAAAATTAATATTCGGGGCAATGGTGTCGACATATTCAGGTAATACCATTTTGCCTGTATGAAAGGCCCGCACGCCGATGTTCACGGCGCAACGCCCCAATATGGCGAGCAATGGAAAAGCAGGACAAGGACTTCCGACGCCGACGTTGATCAAGAGAAATTGCCCCACAGGTGCAGACCTGTGGCAAATTGACGCCCCCCGGTGACCAGCCCCCCTGTGGACAGCCCATTTCATGACCAAAAATTTCAAGTTCAGCCATAAGATTCTGTTGGCGGCGGCCCTGGTGGTCGCGGTGGCGTTCGCCTGCTTCATCCTGTTCAACGACTACCGCCAACGCGAGGCCCTGCGCCACAGCACCGAGGACTCGATGCAGGCCTTGGGCAGCCTGACCACCAGCAATATCCAGACCTGGCTGGAAAGTCGCATTCAGCTTCTGCAATCGCTGTCCCAGCAGATCGCTGCGGACGGCAGCTCCGCCGACAGCCTGAAACACGCCATCGGCCTGCCCGCCTACGGCAGCAACTTCCAGCTCAGCTATTTCGGCAGCGCGGAGGGCGTGATGACCTCGGTTCCGGTGGGCAACCGCCCCGCCGACTACGACCCACGCTCACGCGGCTGGTACAAGGCGGCCACCGCCGCCCAACAGACCATCGTCACCGAACCCTACATCGCCGCCTCCTCCGGCAAGCTGGTGATCACCCTGGCCACCCCGGTACAGCATCAGGGCCAATTCATCGGCGTGGCCGGCGCCGATATAGACCTGGGCAGCATCAGCGCCATTATCAACTCGTTGAACTTCGGTGGTCACGGGCACGCGTTCATCGTCAGCGCCGACGGCAAGATCCTGATTCACCCGGACAGCAAGCTGATCCTGAAAAACCTCTCTGACGCCTACCCCAGCGGCGCACCGAAAATCAGTGCCGGGCTCAAGGAAGTCGAGGTCGACGGCAAGCAACAGTTCATCTCCTTCACCCATGTCAGCGGCGTGTCCTCGGTGGACTGGTACGTCGCCCTGGTGCTCGACCAGGAAACCGCGTTCTCCATGCTCAGCGAGTTCCGCACCTCGGCGATCATCGCCACGGTGATCGCCGTGATCATTATCATCGCCCTGCTGAGCATGCTGATCCGCGTGTTGATGCAGCCGTTGCACCTGATGGGTCGCGCCATGCACGACATCGCCGAGGGTGAAGGCGACCTGACCAAACGCCTGGTCATCCACGGCCACGATGAGTTCGGCACCCTGGGCATGTCCTTCAACCGCTTCGTCGAGCGTATCCACACCTCGATCCGCGAAGTGGCTTCGGCCACCGGCCAGGTCAACGAAGTGGCCTTGCGGGTGGTCAGCGCCTCCAATTCGTCGATGATCAATTCCGACCAGCAGGCCAGCCGTACCAGCAGCGTGGCGGCGGCAATCAACGAACTCGGCGCCGCGGCCCAGGAGATCGCGCAGAACGCCGCCCTCGCCTCGCAGCATTCCAGCGAAGCCCGCAGCCTGGCGGAAGACGGCCAGCAGGTGGTGGAAAAGACCATCACCGCGATGCAGCAACTGTCGGCCAAGATCAGCGATTCGTGCGGCAATATCGAGACCCTGAACAGCAACACGGTGAATATCGGGCAGATCCTCGAAGTGATCACCGGCATTTCCCAGCAGACCAACCTGCTGGCGCTCAACGCGGCTATCGAGGCGGCGCGGGCCGGTGAGGCCGGGCGTGGGTTTGCGGTGGTGGCCGATGAGGTGCGCAACCTGGCGCACCGCACCCAGGATTCGGCGCAGCAAGTGCAGAAGATGATCGAGGAGTTGCAGGTCGGTGCCCGGGAAGCGGTAAGTGTCATGACCGACAGCCAGCGTCAGAGCGAAAGCAGCGTCGGCATCGCCAACCAGGCGGGCGAGCGGCTGGGCAGCGTGACCCAGCGGATCGGCGAGATCGACGGCATGAACCAGTCGGTGGCGACCGCGACCGAGGAACAGACGGCGGTGGTGGAGTCGATCAACGTCGATATTACCGAGATCAATACGCTGAACCAGGAAGGCGTGGAAAACCTGCAATCGACCTTACGCGCGTGTGCGGACCTGGAACAGCAGGCGGCGCGGTTGAAGCAGTTGGTGGGGAGTTTCCGGATCTGAGATCTGCGGGGGGGCTTTTGGCCTCTTCGCGGGCAAGCCCTGCTCCTACAGGTTTGTGTCGCGCACAAAATCTGTGATCGACGCCATACTGTAGGAGCAGGACTTGCCCGCGAAAGGGCCATCCGCCACACAGCCGATCTAGAACCGTGAACCCGGTTCCCGCAAAAACACCACTTCCTCAGCCGTAGACTCACGCCCAAGAATGGCATTGCGATGGGGAAAACGCCCGAACCGGGCAATAACGTCACGATGCCGCTCGGCATAGTCCAGATAATCGGCAAATATCCCCCGATCCACCTCCACCTGCTCCGCCAACAACGCCGCAAAACGCGACACCGCCTCGTTCTGCACCGCCAGGTGTTCGCAATGCTCGAACACCAGGTAGACAAACACCCGCTCTATCGCCGACAACCGCCGATCAAAATCCGCAGCTATCCCTTGCGCCACCAGCGCCTGGGCGCGGGCATCACCGGAGAAAGCCTTGGGGGTGTCACGGAAGATCATCCGCGGCAGTTGATCGAGCAACAGCACCAGCGCCAGCCAGCCTTCGGGACATTGCGTCCACTCAGCCAAATCGCCAGCCAGTGCCTGCTCGACCTGGCCCCCGAAACGCTCACGCGCTTCAAGGTCCTGGCTGTCGCGCTTGCCGAACCACAACCGGCCCTTGTCGGCCACCTGCCCGGCGGTCGTCCCGGCTGAACCGAACCACCACTCAAGCAAGGGCTGCCAGGGCGCGGACATGGGTTCAGTCCTTGTGGTAGCCGGTGATCCGTGCCACTTCTTCCTTGGAGCCGAGGAACACCGCAACGCGCTGGTGCAGGCCGTCCGGCTTGATATCGAGAATACGCTGGTGACCGTCGCTGGACGCACCGCCCGCCTGCTCCACCAGGAACGACATCGGGTTGGCTTCGTACATCAGGCGCAGCTTGCCCGGCTTGGACGGCTCGCGGCTGTCGCGCGGGTACATGAACAGACCACCACGGGTCAGGATGCGGTGCACGTCCGCCACCATCGCGGCGACCCAGCGCATGTTGTAGTTCTTTTTCAGCGGGCCTTCTTCGCCGGCCAGCAGTTCGCCGACGTAACGTTGGACCGGCGCTTCCCAGTGACGCTGGTTGGACATGTTGATCGCGAACTCCTGGGTAGAGGCCGGGATCGTGATGTCTTCATGGGTCAGCACGAAGCTGCCCATTTCACGGTCAAGGGTAAAGCCTTTCACGCCATCGCCCAGGGTCAGCACCAGCATGGTCTGTGGGCCATAGATGGCATAACCAGCGGCGACCTGCTCGGTACCTGGCTGCAGAAAGGCCTTTTCGTTCAGGGCTTCGTTCTGGCTCAGGTACTCGTTCGGGCAACGCAGCACCGAGAAGATGGTCCCGACCGGGGCGTTGATATCGATGTTCGACGAACCGTCCAGCGGGTCGAATACCAGCAGGTAGGCGCCTTTCGGGTATTTGCCGGGGATCTGGTAGGCATTGTCCATTTCTTCGGACGCCATGCCGGCCAGGTGACCGCCCCATTCGTTGGCTTCGAGGAGGATTTCGTTGGAAAGCACGTCGAGTTTCTTCTGTACTTCACCCTGCACGTTTTCTGTGCCCATGCTGCCCAGAACCCCACCCAGCGCGCCTTTGGAGACGGCATGGCTGATTTCCTTGCACGCACGCGCGACCACTTCGATCAGGAAACGCAGATCGGCAGGCGTGTTATTGCTGCGGGTCTGCTCAATCAAATAGCGACTCAGGGTAACGCGGGACATGGATGGCTCCGGAGATGGGGGGCTGAAAACCCGCGCAGTTTAACGCGAGTCGACATGTATTGCCTCCTGTCAGACCGAGTTCCGACAGGGAGAGTTCATGAACCGGGTTGAGCGTAGTCCAAAAGAGCGGGAAATCCCCTGCCCCCGGTCATTGCCAGGCGTCTAGACCTGAGGCTTGCGCAACAGGCTGAAGGCCATCCCGGCCAAGGCCGCCACCCCCAGCAACAGCACCGCCCACAAACCAATTTTCTTCCAATCGGTGCCCACCGCAACCGGCACCGCTGGCGGCTGCACCGTGGTCACGGCCGCACCGGTCGCCGTGGCCTTGCCCAATCCGGCCAGACGCTGCGGGCTGTAATCGGGGATCAAGGTCGATAGCGACAGGTTCGCCGCCTTGACCGTCGGATTGCCCAGGGCCAGGGAAAACGGCGGCTCGCCACGGGCCAGGAACACCAGCTGCGTGCTACGCACCGCGAAACGCAAGGTCGGTGCCTGGGCGCCCAAACCACCGCCGCGCTCGTCGACCACCAGCTTCAATTGCGCAACCGCACGGCCGGGCAACTGCAACTGGTCCTGGACCACATCCTGGCCGTTCTGGGTCAGGCGATAGAGCAAACCGCTGCTCAGCGTCTGCCAGGGCGCATTGCCGTCCTGGCGCCCGTACAGGTTTACCGGTGCCAGGCTGTTGGCCTGCGCCAGCTCGACCCGCACCTGCTCAAGGGGCAGGCCGAGGGGCAATTGCCAGGTGTATTCCCCGGCCTTGGCGCTGCTGCCGGCCAACGGCTGCGACCACACCAGCGGCAACGGCAGGCTGCTGGTGGTGGAACTGGCCAACTGCGCCGAACTGAGCATCGGCGCCGCCTGCGGCGACTGCCACAGCAAGCGCAAGTAACGCGCCGACAACCCCGGCAAGGCGACTTCATGCTGTTCCACCCGCTCGTCGGCAAACGACAAGCGCGCCACCTGCCCGTCGCCCCAGGCCTGCCAGTGTTGCAAGTCGTCGCTGGCCTCGATGCTGAAACGCTGGAAGCCGTCGCGCTCGCTGCTCCAATCCAGAACAAGCTGCTGCAATGGCGTCTTGATCGCGCTGGCATCCAGCAGCCAGCCGCGCAGCACTTTTTCACCCGTTTGCAACTTACCCGAAGGACTCACCTCGACCAGGGTACCGTTGGCCGACGACTGGACCCGCACGCTCGGCGTGGCCTGGGCCGCATCCGCCGAGTTGTACAACGGGAACCACTTCACATCCGTCAGGCTGTTGCTCTGCGTCGCCTGCGCCTGTTCCCGCGCCAGGGCATAGGCCTGGGGTTCACCGGCGCCATTGAACACCCGTACATCGCTGAGATCGGACTGGCGTGCGCTCAGTTGCAGCGTCAGAGGCAGTTCCAGGCGATACCAGGGCCCCTCACCACTCAGGGTCAGGGGCACCTGGGTGCTGTAGTCGCTCGGTTTTTCCTGGGCGAACGCCGACAGCGCCGCACACAACCCCAGGATGCCCAGCCAGCACGGGCTCAGTTTGTGAATCAAGACGACACTCCTTCAGTTTCTTCGGTCACAGGCGTTGGCTCCGGACGCTTGGGCGGCAGCGGTGCAAAGTAACCGACCACCAGCAACAGCACGCCCACGCCGATGAACGAGACGATCCGCGCCAACCCGCCACGGTTGCTCAATTCGACGAAGAACAGCTTGGCGACCACCACGGCGATCAGCGCCGCGCCCACCAGCCAGACCTCGCGACGATGGCGCAGATGCCCACCGATCATCAGGCCCAGGGCAATCAGGGTCCAGGCAATCGACAAGCCGGCCTGCACCTGCATCGACGCCAGCAGGTCATCCAGATTGAACGGCACCCCGCCCCAATGGTGCGCGGTGCGCATCACCAGCGCGCTGACAAAGGCGAACAATGAAAGTCCGGCCACGGCCTGGGTGACCAGTTGCGCATAGTCGCGGCGCAACGCCCATTGCGCCACGGCGCTCCGGGACCAGAGGTAGATCCCCAGCAGGGCGAACATCAGGCCCAGATCCAACGGGTTGAGCAGTGGCACATAAGGCAGCGGCTCGGCCTGGCCGTCGCTGAAGGTGTTCGCCAGCCAGAACCAGGCCAGCATCAGCACGGCCAGGGGCAGCGCGGCGTAGAGGCGATATTCGCGCGGGTAAGCCGCCACCGGCCATGGCCATTGGCGTGGCGCGGCCATCAGCACCAGATAGAGGCTCGGCAGGATCGCCCAGCCCAGCCAGCGCCAGGCGTTGTAATGCTCCGACAGGCTCATCAGGCCGAAGCGCAGCTCCAGCGCCAGCACGCCAAGGATCAGCCAGCAACCCAGCACATGGGCATAACTCAGGGCCTTGGCGGGCAGGATCGACGCCAGGCGGCGCAACGACAGCAGATGCACGACAAACACCGCCGCCCAGGCCAGCCAGCCGTAATCGGCCGCCGGGTGATAAGCCGGGTACCAGGCGCCGAAGAGCACCAGCACCGCCACCGGTGTCAGCAAGGTGCAGAGGCGGCCCAGGGTCGGCCAGTTCAAGCGCGACGCCAGCAGCGTCCAGAGCACCACGCTGAGCGCCGCCAACCCCAGCAACGCCTGAGGCTGCAGATGCGTCGGGACAAAGCGCAGGATTTCGCTGACCCAGGCCAGCCCCCACCACAACGCGCCCCACACCAGCAGGACATTGGACAGACCGCCCAGGCTCAGGGCATCGAAAGCCGCGGCCTGGGTACCCCGTTGCAAACGCCAGGCGCCGATCATGGCGGCCAGGCTCAGCACCATCGGCGTCCAGAAACCGCTGTGGGCCAATGGTCGCAAGCCTTCGGCGGACAACGCGCGGAACAGTTCCGGCTCGGCCATCAGGAATGCCGCGCCGCCGATCACCTGCAACAGCAGGCCGAAGACAAAACTCACCCGTTGCTGCAAATACAGGCTCAGCCAGATGATCAACAAACCGCTGGCGGCCCAGACCCCACTGGCGGTTTCCCACGGCAGAACGAACAGCACGGCGAGGTTGATCAGCACCAGACCTGCCAGCAACACCACCGACAAGCCACGGAGCAGACGCACATCGTTGCGCACCATCTCGTCCCGGGCCGCCAGCAGCATCCCGGCGATCAGTGACAGACCGATCAGCGAAGCGCTCATCAAACCGCTCCAGCCGGCGTTGAAGACCGCCGTCGAATCGCCCTGGGCACCTTGCAGGCGCAGCAGGAACAGCGCGCCGCCGAGCAGTTGCACGGCAAAGGCGCAGAACAGGAAACTCCGTGATTGCAGGCGCAGGCCGATAAACAAGGTCGCCAACCCGGCCAGCGCCCAGCTGATGGCCGTGCCCTGGGTGAAGAAGAACAACGGCGCCAGCAGATAGAGGAAAGTCAGGCCGCTGCAGGCCAGCACCGGCGCCAGGCTGCGCTCCCAGGACGAGAGCTGTTCAGGCAGCGCCTTGCGCACTTGCTGGAAGCTGAACAGCAAGGACCCGCCCAGCAGCAAGGCGCCCAGCGGCGCGCCATCCAGCAGACTGGTTTCACCGAGTTGCAGCTTGCCGAGAAACGCCAGCGCCGAACCGATCTGCAACAGCAGGGCAAACGCCCGGGCGAACGGCCGTTGCTGGCGCAGGCCGAGCCAGAAGATCCCGGCACCCTCCACCGCCCAGGCCGCCGATGTCCAACGGGCATCCAGGCCCAGCGGGATCGCCAGGCTGGCGAAGATCACGCCCAGGGCCAGGCAGGTTTCCCCCAGCAGCAAGGCGCGCCCGCCGGCGAGTATCCGCGCCAGGCCCATATAGATAATGCCCAGGCCCAGGGCACTGAAGGCCGCGGCGAACTCCAGGTGCCGGACCACCGCGAATTGCAGGCCGAAGCCCACCAGCGGCGGACCGAACAGCATGGCGCCATCGACATAGTCGCCCTGGCGGGCCGACCAGCGCAGCAAGGCTTCACGGCTGTCGTCCTCGGGACCGACGGCCATCTCGCGTAATTTACGCCGGGTGAACAGCAGGCCGATCGCCAGGTACATCAGGAAGAACAGCACCAGGAAGGGTTCAGTGCTCCAGAGCAATTCCGGTTTATACGAACGCAGGCCCCAGGCGAAGCCGATGCCGAAGGTGCCGACAAAGCCGATCAGGTTGAGCAGGCGCCAGGTCTTGAACCAGGCAATGGCCAGGATGCCGGCGTTGAGCAAGGCGAAATAGCTGAACAGCGCCACATGGTTGCCGCTGCCGGTGGAGGTCAGGATCGGCGCGGCGAAGCCACCCAGGGCCGCGGCGGCAGCCAGGCCGAGGGCATCCTGGGTGATAGCGAGAATCGCCGAAAACACCGTGACCGCCACCAGCAGGCCAAGGGCGGCCGAGGGATCAAGCAGCGGATGCAGGCGCATCGCCGCAAACACCGTCAGGTACAGCACCGCGATCCCGGTGCCTTGCAGCATCAACGCGTAGTTGCTGTTGCGCAGGCGCAGCCACCAACCGAGTCCGAGCAGGCCGATGGCGCAGGCGGCGACCCCGGCATAACGCGCCTCGATCGGCACCACCATGCCTTCGGTGGCATAGCGCAGCAGGAAGGCCAGGCCGAGAAACAGCAGGAGCACACCGACGCGCAACACCGTGTTGCCGCCGAACAGCCAGTTGCGCGCGCCGGCCAGGGCACGTTCGATCAGATTGGGTTCGCGTGGGGCACGCGGCGCTTGTGGCTCGCGGGATTCGGCCATGACCGGTTCCGGCGCCCAGGCATCGACCTCGGGGTGCAGGCTTTCGGGTTGCGGGGCTGCATGCTGGGGTTGCTGGAGTTCGTCCGGCAGTTCCCAGACCAGCTCGGGAGTGGCGCGCAGGGCTTCAGGAATGGGTGCGAGGGGTTGTTCCGCTGGAGCTTGTTCGGCAACAACTTGCGGCACGTGCCCGGCAACTTCGGGCGTCGTTTCAGTGACCTGCGGGGCAACTGACGGTTCGGGCGCCCTGCCCGAGGTGATTTCGAGTTGGCGTACGCGCAGTTCGATGGTCGCCAGGGCTTTTCGCGCCTGTTCCAGTTCGACCACCTGCTCGGCGGCTCGCCGGCCCAGGCTCATCAGCCGGAAACTCTGGCCGATGCCCAGGCCCAACAAGGCACCGATCAGGGCGTCGGTGAACACCGAGTCCACCAGCCAGCCCAGTGCCAGGCCCACCAGCATCAGAATCCATTGCATGCACGATATCCCTATGCGGCGTCCGAAAAGATGCCGCGTAGTATATCGATCCGGCCCCCGGAAAGTGGGGCCGGCCGCACAACTTGCCGCAAAAAGTTAATCCAGTGCTTTCCAGATTTCCGTGGCGTATTCCCGAATGGTCCGGTCCGAGGAAAACCAGCCCATTCGCGCACTGTTGAGTACGGCAGAACGCCACCATTCCTTGGAGTCGTGCCAATGGGCTTCGACCCGGGCCTGGGCACTCCAGTAGGAGTCGAAATCGGCGCAGACCAGGAAGCGGTCGTAGTCGATCAGCGAATCCACCAGCCCGACATAACGGGACGGATCATCCGGTGAAAACACCCCGCCACGAATGGCTTGCAGCACATCGTTGAGCCGATGGGAGGCGGCCACATCGGCCGCCGCGCTGAACTCGCCGTTTTGTTTGCGCGACTCCACCTGCTGGGCACTGAGGCCGAAGATGAACATGTGCTCTTCGCCGATCCGCTCGCACATCTCGACGTTGGCCCCGTCCATGGTGCCGATGGTCAGCGCGCCGTTGAGGCCGAACTTCATGTTGCTGGTGCCCGAGGCCTCGAAGCCGGCGGTGGAAATCTGCTCCGACAGGTCCGCCGCCGGAATGATGCTTTCCGCCAGGCTGACGTTGTAGTTGGGCAGGAACACCACCTTGAGCAGACCGCGTACGGTCGGGTCGTTGTTCACCGTGCGGGCGATGTCGTTGGCCAGCTTGATGATCAGCTTGGCCTGGTGATAACTGGCCGCCGCCTTGCCGGCGAAGATCTTCACCCGTGGTACCCAGTCGGTTTCCGGCTCGGCACGGATCGCCTGGTACAACGCCACGGTGTGCAGCAGGTTGAGCAACTGGCGCTTGTATTCGTGGATGCGCTTGACCTGCACGTCGAACATCGCCGCCGGGTTGATCGCGATCCCCAGGCGCTCATGGATCAAGGCCGCCAGGGCGCGCTTGCTGTGCAGGCGCTGTTCGGCGAACTGTTTGCGAAAACCGGCCTTCTCGGCAAAAGGCTCCAGGCCCAGCAGCAGTTCCTCGGGGTTGTCGAGCAGCTCCGGCCCCACGGCGTCGACCATCATCGCCGTGAGCTTCGGGTTGGCCTGGTAGAGCCAGCGGCGGAAGGTGATGCCGTTGGTCTTGTTGTTGATCCGCTCCGGATAGAGCTTGTGCAGTTCGGAGAACACCGTGCTGCGCATCAGTTGGGTGTGCAGGCCGGAAACGCCGTTGACGCTGTGGGAGCCGAGGAACGCCAGGTTGCCCATGCGCACCCGCCGACCGTTATCCTCCTCGATCAGCGAGACCGCGCGCAGCACGTCGAAATCGTGGATGCCCTTGGCCCGCAGCGAATCGATGTGCTGGGCGTTGATCAGGTAGATGATCTGCATATGCCGCGGCAGCATGCGCTCCATCAGGCCCACCGGCCAGGTTTCCAGGGCTTCGGGGAGCAAGGTGTGGTTGGTGTAGGAAAGGGTTTCCACGGTGACCTGCCAGGCCGCATCCCAGGCGATATCGTGCAGGTCGACCAGTTGGCGCATCAACTCGGCCACGGCAATCGAGGGGTGCGTGTCATTGAGCTGGATCGCCGCGTGCTCGCCGAGGCTGAGCACCGAGTCGTGCATATTCTTGTGCCGGCGCAGCAGGTCCTGCAAGGAAGCGGAGACAAAGAAGTACTCCTGGCGCAGCCGCAGCTCCTGGCCGGCCTCGGTGCTGTCGGCCGGGTACAGGACCCGGGAAATGCTCTCGGCCCGGGCCACTTCGGCTACCGCGCCGAGGTGGTCGCCGGCGTTGAAACGTTCCAGGTGCAGCTCTTCGGTCGCCCGCGCCCGCCACAGCCGCAGGGTGTTCACACTGGCGCCGCGCCAACCCACCACCGGCGTGTCATAAGCCACCGCGCGCACGGTTTCCGATGCCGTCCAGACCTGGTGGGTCGCGCCATTTTCGTCGGTGATGGTTTGCACCTGGCCGCCGAAGCCCACGGGATAGATCACTTCGGCGCGCTCGAACTCCCAGGGGTTGCCGAAGTCCAGCCAGTTCTCGGTCTGCTCCTGCTGCCAGCCATCGACGATGGCCTGGCGGAACAGACCGTGCTCGTAGCGAATGCCATAACCGTGGCCGGCGATGCCGAGGGTCGACATGCTTTCCATGAAGCAGGCCGCCAGGCGCCCCAGGCCACCGTTGCCGAGGGCCGCATCGGGCTCCAGCAGGCGAATACGCTCCAGGTCCACCCCGAGCTCCACCATCGCCTCACGAACGATCTCCAGGAGGCCGAGGTTGCTCAGGCTGTCGTACAGCAGCCGCCCGATCAGGAATTCCAGGGACAGGTAATACACCCGTTTCTGGCCCTTGCGATAGATATGCCGCGTGTGGTCCATCCAGTGCTCGACCATATGGTCGCGGGCGGCCAGGGCAATGGCTTCAAACCAGTCATGATCAAACGCGTGGTCCGGGTCCTTGCCCACCGCGTATGTAAGTTTGGCGAGGACAGCGTCGCGAAAGGCAGCGACCTCGGCTTCACGGACAAGCGGTTCCTGAGACATCGGTACAACCTCTAGCGAGATGGACGATTTGAAAGACGAGTTTTCTGAGCCTAGACGGTTCGACACAGGGTGGCGCTGCAGGTTCGGCGTTTTTTGCAGATCGCCTCGGGAAAACCCGACGAGCCGGGATTGCCCCAAAAGCATGCACTCATGTGGAAATCTCCCTGCAACGGCGCGTTTGTACGAAAAACCGTCAAAAGGTTGTTCACAAATCCACCAGCCCCGGTATCATCGCGCGCCCTGATACACCCTGGACAACAGCCGGATGAAACCTACCCTGATCGCCGCCGCGGAACTCGACCGCCTCGAAACCTGGCAGAAATACGCCAGCCATATGTGCGGGGGCTGCATGTCCAGTTGCTGCACCTTGCCGGTGGAAGTGAAGATCAAGGACCTGATCCGCATCGGCATCGTCGACGAATTCGAGCGTGGCGACCCGCCGAAGAACATCGCCAAGCGCCTGCAGAAGGAGGGGATCGTCGAGCGCTACAACCAGAAGTCCGAGATCTTCACCTTGCAGCGCATGAGCAACAACGATTGCCTGTACCTGGATCGCAAGTCACGGCTGTGCACCATCTACGAAAAACGTCCGGACACCTGCCGTAACCATCCAAAAATCGGGCCACGCCCGGGTTACTGCGCCTACAAGCCCAAGACCCCGGAACGCCCGGCACCGGACAAGATGCTGTACAACTTCTGACACCCTCTATACCAGGGGCCCTTTGTAGGAGCCAGCTTGCTGGCGATGAGGCCCGCGAGCCTTGCATCGCTTGATCGGCCGTCATCGCCAGCAAGCCGGCTCCTACAGGTTTTGCGGCAGTCTTGAGCCAGGGGCTGCATCAGCATTTCAGCCAGACAAACAAAAACGCCCCCGACCTTGCGGTCGGGGGCGTTTTTTTGCCAGCTAACTAAATGACTTAGTTACCGGACTTCTTGGCAGCGCGGGTACGCTCGCTTTCGCCCAGGATCTTCTTGCGAAGACGGATGGACTTAGGCGTGACTTCACACAGTTCGTCTTCTTGTACGAACTCCAGAGCCTGCTCCAGGGTGAACTTGACCGGCGGAACCAGGGCGATGGTTTCGTCTTTGCCCGAAGCACGCATGTTGTCGAGCTTCTTGCCTTTGGTTGGGTTCACACCCAGGTCGTTGTCGCGGCTGTTCAAGCCAACGATTTGACCTTCGTAGATGTCCTGGCCGTGTTCAACGAACAGTTTGCCACGCGCCTGCAGGGTTTCCAGCGAGTAGGTCAGCGCCTTACCGGTAGCGACCGAAACCAGCACGCCGTTCTGACGGCCGGACATGTCGCCGGACTTCATCACGTCGTAACGGTCGAAGATCGAGGTCAGGATGCCGCCACCGGAGGTCAGGGTCAGGAACTCGTTACGGAAACCGATCAGGCCACGAGCCGGGATGTTGTACTCAAGGCGCACACGGCCCTTGCCATCCGGAACCATGTTGGTCAGGTCGCCCTTACGCAGGCCCATTTGCTCCATGATCGCGCCCTGGGATTCTTCCGGCAGGTCGATGGTCACGTTTTCGTACGGTTCGTGCTTCACGCCGTCAACCATACGGATGATCACTTCCGGACGACCTACACCCATTTCGAAGCCTTCG
The DNA here is from genome assembly GCF_023242495.1 of Pseudomonas sp. MWU13-2862. Taxonomy (NCBI): domain Bacteria; kingdom Pseudomonadati; phylum Pseudomonadota; class Gammaproteobacteria; order Pseudomonadales; family Pseudomonadaceae; genus Pseudomonas; species Pseudomonas sp. MWU13-2862. The sequence continues at coordinate 414,475 of NZ_JALMEZ010000004.1, forward strand.
CGACGCATGGTTTCGATCAGTACCGAGAGGTGCAACTCACCACGGCCGGAGACCTTGAACTTGTCAGCCGAGTCGCCTTCTTCAACGCGCAGAGCAACGTTGTACAGCAGCTCTTTATCCAGACGTTCCTTGATGTTACGGCTGGTGACGAACTTGCCTTCACGACCGCAGAACGGCGAGTCGTTGACCTGGAAGGTCATCGAAACGGTAGGTTCGTCAACGGTCAGCGGCTTCATCGCTTCGACGTTCAGTGGGTCGCACAGAGTGTCGGAGATGAACAGCTGCTCGAAGCCGCTGATGCAGACGATGTCGCCGGCAGCTGCTTCTTCAACGTCGATACGGTGCAGGCCGTGGTGACCCATCAGCTTCAGGATACGACCGGTACGCTTCTTGCCGTCGGCGTCGATAGCGACAACCGGGGTGTTCGGCTTGATGCGGCCACGAGCGATACGACCAACGCCGATAACACCCAGGAAGCTGTTGTAGTCCAGTGCCGAGATTTGCATCTGGAACGGACCGTCACGGTCGACTTTCGGCGCCGGTACGTCGTCGACGATCGACTGGTACAGCGGGGTCATGTCTTCAGCCATGGCAGTGTGGTCCAGACCGGCAATACCGTTCAGGGCCGAGGCGTAGACGACTTTGAAGTCCAGCTGTTCTTCGGTGGCACCGAGGTTGTCGAACAGGTCGAAGATCTGGTCCAGAACCCAGTCCGGACGCGCGCCTGGACGGTCGACCTTGTTGATCACCACGATTGGACGCAGGCCGGCTTCGAACGCCTTCTTGGTCACGAAACGGGTTTGCGGCATAGGGCCGTCTTGAGCGTCAACCAGCAGCAGAACGGAGTCGACCATCGACATTACACGTTCAACTTCGCCGCCGAAGTCGGCGTGGCCCGGGGTGTCCACGATGTTGATGTGGTAGCCGTTCCAGTTGATGGCGGTGTTTTTCGCCAGAATGGTAATACCGCGCTCTTTCTCCTGGTCGTTGGAGTCCATCACGCGCTCGTCGTTGAGCTCGTTGCGCTCCAGGGTGCCGGATTGACGCAAGAGTTTGTCTACCAGGGTGGTCTTACCATGGTCAACGTGAGCAATGATGGCGATGTTGCGTAGATTTTCGATCACTTGTGTATCTCGATCAGAGGATTCGGTGTGCTGACAGGTCGTGGCAGCGATTAACAGTAGAGTCAGGCCTAGCCGTTACAGCTTGACGGCAGAGTCGGGGGGCCGGTGACGCAGGCCACAGGCAAACAGCCCCGGGCTCTTAGCTCGGTCGATAAACGCGCACATTGGCATGCCCCTCACTGAGCAAATGGTGGGCATGCAGGCGACTCATCACGCCTTTGTCGCAATACAACAGGTACTGGCGAGTAGGGTCCAGTTCCTTGAAACGAGCGTTCAAAGCATAAAACGGCATCGCTTGTACCTCGATGCCAGCGATCGCCAGCGGATCATCTTCCTGAGCATCCGGGTGACGGATGTCGATCACGATATGACCGGCCAGCGCCTCGCTGACTTCTTCAATCTGCAAATCCTGGCCCAATTCGTCGATCACCCGATCGATCGGCACCAGTTTGGCCCGCTCGAGCGCCCGCTCGAGAATCGCCATGTCGAACTGTTGTTCTTCGTACTCCACGCGGTTGCGCTTGGCGTGGGTCTTGGGGTTCACCGAAATGACCCCGCAATATTCCGGCATGTGCTTGGCGAAATCCGCCGTGCCGATCTCGGTCGCCAGGTCGATGATGTCCTGCTTGTGGCTGGCGATCAGCGGGCGAATCACCAGCTTCTCGGTCACACAGTCGATCACCGACAGGTTCGGCAGCGTCTGGCTGGATACCTGGGAGATCGCCTCGCCGGTCACCAGCGCGCCGATCTCCAGGCGATCGGCCATGACGGTAGCAGCGCGCAACATCATACGCTTCAATACTACGCCCATATGACTGTTATCGACTTTGCCGAGAATTTCTCCCAGCACTTCCTCGAACGGCACGCTGACAAACAGCACCCGCTGGGAGCTGCCGTACTTCTTCCAGAGGAAGTGAGCGACTTCCATCACCCCCAGCTCGTGGGCGCGGCCACCGAGATTGAAGAAGCAGAAATGGCTCATCAGGCCGCGGCGCATCATCTGGTAGGCGGCCACGGTGGAGTCGAAACCGCCGGACATCAGCACCAGGGTCTGTTCGATGGAACCCAGCGGGTAGCCGCCCAGGCCATTGTGCTGACTATGGATAACAAACAACCGCTGGTCGCGAATTTCCATCCGCACTTCGATTTCCGGCTCTTTGAGGGAAATCCCGGCGGCATTGCACTGTCGGCGCAACTGGCTGCCGACGTATTTCTCCACATCCATGGAGCTGAAACTGTGCTTGCCGGCGCGCTTGCAACGCACCGAAAAAATCTTCCCGGGCAGGGCCTCGCCGAAGTGCTGTTTGCACTGGGCGGTGATCTCGTCGAAGTCACCCAGCGGGTATTCGTCGACCTGCAGGAAATGCGCGATGCCCGGCATGCAGCACAGGCGCTCGGTCAGTTCCTGCAGGGCCTTGGGCTCGCTCAGCGCGGTTTCCAGCTCGAGATTGTCCCACACGCCGTTCACCACCACGTTCGGGTCCAGGTCACGGAGCACGGTACGGATGTTCTTGGCCAGCTGGCGGATGAATTTCATCCGGACAGGGCGGCTTTTAATGGTGATTTCGGGGAAGACTTTTACGATAAGTTTCATGAAAACAGCGCGCGAAGGGCCGGCCGAAAAAGGGGGGCGCGGATTATAGCGGAAATTGCTCAAGGTTTAACCAGTTATTGTGCAGATGGTTTTGCACGCACCAAAACAGGTCGCCGTCGATTATTTTAGATCCAAAATGGTGCGACAAACGCCCGAAAATTCTCCTATGCTCGCTGCAACGCGTGAGATTGGGGCAAAAAACCCATCACGGGGCACTGGCATGCAATTTGCTCTCTTGTGAGGCAGGTTGCCTTGGCCGATATTCGCGCCGGCATCACCACTCTTTCAGGGCTAACTCCACTACCCAGCCCGAAGCCACCCGGAGGACACCATGTCGAAGTCGGTTCAACTCATCAAAGATCATGACGTTAAATGGATTGATCTGCGCTTCACTGACACCAAAGGCACTCAGCACCACGTGACCATGCCGGCCCGTGATGCACTGGATGACGAATTCTTCGAAATCGGCAAAATGTTCGACGGCTCCTCCATCTCCGGGTGGAAAGGCATCGAAGCCTCCGACATGATCCTGATGCCGGACGACAGCACCGCCGTACTCGACCCGTTCACCGAAGAGCCGACCCTGATCCTGGTCTGCGACGTGATCGAGCCTTCGACCATGCAGGGCTATGACCGCGACCCACGTGCGATCGCCCGTCGCGCCGAGGAATACCTGAAGTCGACCGGTATCGGCGACACCGCTTTCTTCGGCCCTGAGCCTGAGTTCTTCATCTTCGATTCGGTCAAGTTCAAGTCCGACATCTCCGGCTCCATGTTCAAGATCTTCTCCGAACAAGGTTCGTGGATGTCCGACCAGGACGTGGAAGGCGGTAACAAAGGCCACCGTCCAGGTATCAAAGGCGGCTACTTCCCGGTTCCACCGTTCGACCACGACCACGAAATCCGTACCTCCATGTGCAACGCACTGGAAGAGATGGGCCAGACCGTCGAAGTTCACCACCACGAAGTGGCAACTGCCGGCCAGAACGAAATCGGTGTGAAGTTCAACACCCTGGTCAACAAGGCTGACGAAGTCCAGACCCTGAAGTACTGCGTACACAACGTGGCAGACGCCTACGGCCGTACCGCGACCTTCATGCCAAAACCGCTGTACGGCGATAACGGCTCGGGTATGCACGTTCACATGTCCATCTCCAAAGATGGCAAGAACACCTTCGCTGGCGAAGGTTATGCCGGCCTGTCCGACACCGCCCTGTACTTCATCGGCGGCATCATCAAGCACGGTAAGGCCCTGAACGGCTTCACCAACCCGTCGACCAACTCCTACAAGCGTCTGGTCCCAGGCTTCGAAGCGCCGGTAATGCTGGCCTACTCGGCACGCAACCGTTCCGCCTCGATCCGTATTCCTTACGTCAACAGCCCCAAGGCTCGTCGTATCGAAGCACGCTTCCCGGATCCGGCTGCCAACCCTTACCTGGCCTTCGCCGCACTGATGATGGCCGGCCTGGACGGTATCCAGAACAAGATCCACCCTGGCGACGCTGCTGACAAAAACCTGTATGACCTGCCGCCTGAAGAGGCCAAAGAGATTCCACAGGTGTGCGGTAGCCTGAAAGAAGCCCTGGAAGAGCTGGACAAAGGCCGTGCGTTCCTGACCAAAGGCGGCGTTTTCAGCGACGACTTCATCGATGCCTACATCGAGCTGAAAAGCGAAGAAGAAATCAAAGTACGCACCTTCGTACACCCACTGGAATACGAGCTGTACTACAGCTGCTGATCCGGTAGCGCTCGCGCAAGCGGCGTAACGAAAGGCCACCTTCGGGTGGCCTTTTTCATGGGCAGAAATCGAGAATTCTTGAAACGTTTCCAGACTGGCAGGACGCTGTGGAGCGGCGTTAACTAGGGGCTCCCGACCTTGTGACGGGAACCACAGGCACCGCGCGTGGCGCGCGGTACAAGGACGTTAACCTGGAAGCCAGCACATGACCCCGATCTCCACATCCAATGCACAAACCCCACCCCAACCCAGCGCCCAAGTGCTGCTGCGCAGCACCAGCTCCTGGGATGGCACGCCCTACGAACGCTATCCCGAAGGACCACCGGAACTGACCTTGTTGCAGGTCAATATTCCGGCCGATACCGAGTTGGGCTGGCACCTCCACCCGATTCCCAGCGCCGCCTACATCCTCTCGGGCGAAGTGTGGGTCGAGACCCGGGAAGGGGGCCACAACACCCACCTGAAACAGGGCGACACAATAGCCGCCCTGGTCAACATCCAGCACCGCGCCAAGACCGGCGCGGTTCCGGTGGACCTGTTGGTGTTCTACGCCGGCACCGAGGGCGTGCCGCTCTCGGTATCGGACCTCTGACATAGCTCCTACAGATTTTTGCCGAACACAAAATGTGCATTAAACACTGAACTGTAGGAGCAAGGCTTGTCGGGACGCCGCACCGCCGCGAAGGGGGCCTCAAGATCGCTAAAAGCTTCGCGGGCAAGCCCTGCTCCTACAGGTATTGTGGTGTTTTCAAGATCCCACGCCACGAATGGCATCCCGAGACACACCGACATCTTTTTCATGAAAAGAAACTGGCGCCTGGCCGCGCTTGTGACGTTTACTCAGGGCCCTGTGCCCACCCTCTGGACGAAGCCCGCTCCATGTACCTGACAAAACGCCTTGCCAGCCCGCTGCTGCTTATTCTCCTCAGCACCGGTGCCTTCGCCGAAACCCCGAAGCCCACACCCGCCCCCGCGTCCCTGGCACCCTTGCTCCAGGCCGTGAGCGAACGCCTGGAGATCGCCGATCAGGTCGCGTTGACCAAATGGGACAGCGGCAAGCCGATCCAGGACAGCCCGCGCGAGCAGCAAGTCATCGCCAATGCCGCGCAGGAAGCCGCCACCTACCAGCTCAAGCCTGAAGACGTCAGCCAGTTCCTCGCCGCCCAGATCGAAGCCAACAAGCTGGTGCAATACGCCCTGCTGGCCAAGTGGCACGCCGCGGGCAAGGCCCCGACCATCGCCCGCCCCGACCTGGTCAAGCAGATCCGCCCGGCCCTTGATCAACTGCAAGTGCGCCTTCTGCAGCATTACGCCGCCTTCGCCGCCTCCCGGCAGGACCCGCAATGCCCGACCTGGCTGGCCCAGGAGCGCCAGGTCCTGAGCACCGACGAGATCCATGACCTGGCGCTGATTCGCGCCGTGGGCGAGTTGTGCCTCAGCGGGCGCTGAAGCCGTTGAAGGTTGTGCTCTATGCTGACACCCTGAAGCACCTGGGCGGGATGTCAGCGCCAGGACCACTATCGGGAGCGCCCATGGGTCGAAGCCTTCTTTTGCTGCTAATGGCGGTCGCCTTGCCAGCCGCCGCACAGATCTACAAGTACACCGATGCCAACGGCAACACGGCCTACAGCAACCAGCCGCCCGACGGCACCGCCGCACAGACCGTGGAGCTGCCGCCGCTCAACAGCGTGGGCCTGCAGCAGTCGTACACGCTGCCGCTGCCCACACCGGCGACACCCGCACCGGCGACTTCAGCGGCGACACCCACCAATGCCGGCGCGGCCTACAGCACCCTGGAACTGACGGACATCCCGACCCAGGAAGCCCTGCGTGCCAACAACGGCACCTTCACCGTCGGCGTGAAGATGGAGCCGCGCCTGCAACGCCAGCACCTGCTGCGCCTGGTGCTCGACGGTGCGCCCTACGGCCAGCCAAGCAATGTGCCACGCCTGCAACTGGTGAATATCGACCGCGGTGACCATACCCTCAGCGTCCAGGTGCTGGCCGGCGAACAGGTGGTGCAGCAAAGCGCCCTCGTACCCTTTACCGTCCAACGGGTACACAAGCCTTGAGCCACTTATGATTCGCGTTTTCGTCCGCCTGCTGCCGCTGCTCCTGACGCTTTGCGCCGGCTCGGCACTGGCCGAGATCTACACCTACATCGACAGCCAGGGCAACCGGGTCTTCACCGATCAACACCGGGCCGGTGCCAAGGCGGTGCCGTTGCCGCCGGTCAATCGCCTGTCGCTGACCCCGACGGCGCCCCTGCCCACGCCGGCCACCGCGCAAAAACCCAAGGTCCAGCCGATTGTCCATTACCAGATGCTACGCATCCTGGTGCCGGACCCCGATGCCACCATCCGTAGCACCGAAGGCAACCTGATCGTCAGCGTCACCAGTGAACCCGGCCTGATGCCCGGGCACACCTACCAATTGCTGCTGGACGGCAAACCCACCGCCGCGCCCGGCCCCAGCCCGGTGTTCGCCTTGAACAATATCGACCGCGGCAGCCACCAGCTCGCGGTGGAGATCCTCGACGAACAGGGGCGGATCGCCGAACGCACGGCCAACCAACCCTTCCATATGGTGCGTATCTCGCTGGCGCAGAAACGCCAGGCCAACCCCTGCCAACTGGCTGATTACGGACAACGGCCGGAATGCCCGCTGGCAGACAAGCCCGAGGAAGAAAGCAGCAGCATTTTGCCGTTTCTCTGACCCACGCCAAGCATGGCACCAGATTGGTGCACTAAACTGCACACCTACCCGAACCAAATCCCATTTTGGTTCGAAAGTACCCGTCGTTTCTGGCAGAACGCCACTCAATCGAGCCTGAAACGCCCATTTCAGGCAATTCGCGCTTCTTTTCGGAGCCTTGGTTTGGTTTTTGCATTTTCCTTGTATCGACGCCTTGTTCGCGCGCGCAAATCGGGACCGGCCCCGTTTGCCATGCTCCAAAAGAGGTCCCCATGACCATCAGTGACGCCCTGCACAGACTGTTACTCGACAACCTGACCACCGCGACCATCCTGCTCAACGCCGAATTGCGCCTGGAGTACATGAACCCGGCGGCTGAAATGCTCCTGGCCATCAGTGGCCAGCGCAGCCATGGCCAGTTCATCAGCGAACTGTTCACCGAGTCGGTCGAGGCCTTGAACTCCCTGCGCCAGGCCGTGGAACAGGCGCACCCGTTCACCAAGCGCGAAGCCATGCTCACGGCGCTGACCGGCCAGACCCTGACCGTCGACTACGCCGTGACGCCGATTCTCAGCCAGGGCGAAACCCTCCTGCTGCTGGAAGTCCATCCCCGCGACCGCCTGTTGCGGATCACCAAGGAAGAGGCCCAGCTGTCCAAGCAGGAAACCACCAAGATGCTGGTGCGCGGCCTGGCCCACGAAATCAAGAATCCCCTGGGCGGGATTCGCGGCGCCGCACAGTTGCTGGCTCGCGAGCTGCCGGAAGAAAGCCTCAAGGACTACACCAACGTCATCATCGAAGAGGCCGACCGCCTGCGCAACCTGGTGGACCGCATGCTCGGCTCGAACAAGCTGCCGTCCCTGGCGCTGACCAATGTCCATGAAGTCCTGGAACACGTCAGCAGCCTGGTGGAAGCCGAGAGCCAGGGCTGCATCAATCTGGTGCGCGACTATGACCCCAGTATTCCCGATGTACTGATCGACCGTGAACAGATGATCCAGGCCGTGCTCAATATCGTGCGCAACGCCATGCAGGCCATCAGCAGCCAGAACGAGCTGCGCCTGGGTCGCATCAGCCTGCGCACCCGGGCGATCCGCCAGTTCACCATCGGCCACGTGCGCCATCGCCTGGTGACCAAGATCGAGATCATCGACAACGGCCCGGGGATTCCCGCCGAGCTGCAGGAAACCATCTTCTATCCCATGGTCAGCGGCCGCCCGGACGGTACCGGGCTCGGCCTGGCCATTACCCAGAACATCATCAGCCAGCACCAGGGCCTGATCGAATGTGAGAGCCACCCCGGCCACACCACATTCTCGATCTTTCTGCCACTGGAACAAGGAGCCACATCGACATGAGCCGTAGTGAAACCGTGTGGATCGTCGATGACGACCGTTCTATCCGATGGGTCCTGGAAAAAGCCCTGCAACAGGAAGGGATGACCACCCAGAGCTTCGACAGTGCCGATGGCGTAATGAGCCGCCTGGTCCGTCAGCAGCCGGATGTGATCATCTCCGACATCCGCATGCCCGGCGCCAGTGGCCTGGACCTGCTCGCGCGGATTCGCGAGCAGCACCCGCGCCTGCCGGTGATCATCATGACCGCCCATTCCGACCTCGACAGCGCGGTGGCCTCCTACCAGGGCGGGGCGTTCGAATACCTGCCCAAGCCGTTTGACGTCGATGAAGCGGTGTCGCTGGTCAAGCGCGCCAACCAGCATGCCCAGGAACAACAAGGCATGGCCGTGGCGCCGACCCTGACCCGGACCCCGGAAATCATCGGCGAAGCGCCGGCGATGCAGGAAGTGTTTCGCGCCATCGGTCGCCTCAGCCACTCCAACATCACCGTATTGATCAATGGCGAGTCCGGCACCGGCAAAGAGCTGGTGGCCCACGCCCTGCACCGCCACAGCCCACGGGCGGCGCAACCGTTCATCGCCTTGAACATGGCGGCGATTCCCAAGGACCTGATGGAATCCGAGCTGTTCGGCCATGAAAAAGGTGCCTTTACCGGCGCGGCCAACCTGCGGCGCGGGCGTTTCGAACAGGCCGACGGCGGCACCCTGTTCCTCGACGAAATCGGCGACATGCCGGCCGACACCCAGACCCGTCTGCTGCGGGTACTGGCGGACGGCGAGTTCTACCGGGTCGGCGGGCATACGCCGGTCAAGGTCGACGTGCGCATCATCGCCGCGACCCACCAGAACCTGGAAACCCTGGTTCACGCGGGCAAATTCCGTGAGGACCTGTTCCATCGCCTGAACGTGATCCGCATCCATATTCCACGGATGTCGGACCGTCGCGAAGACATCCCGACCCTGGCCAAGCACTTCCTCGCCCGCGCCGCCCAGGAACTGTCGGTGGAGCCGAAGCTGCTGAAGTCGGAAACCGAGGAATACCTGAAGAACCTGCCGTGGCCGGGCAACGTGCGCCAGCTGGAGAATACCTGCCGCTGGATCACAGTGATGGCTTCCGGGCGCGAGGTGCATATCAGCGACCTGCCGCCGGAGCTGCTGAACCTGCCGCAGGATTCGGCACCGGTGACCAACTGGGAACAGGCACTGCGCCAGTGGGCCGACCAGGCGCTGGCACGCGGCCAATCGAGCCTGCTGGACAGCGCCGTGCCGAGTTTCGAGCGGATCATGATCGAGACCGCCCTCAAGCACACCGCCGGCCGCCGTCGCGACGCCGCCGTGCTGCTGGGCTGGGGCCGCAACACCTTGACCCGCAAGATCAAGGAACTGGGCATGAAGGTCGATGGCGGCGATGAGGACGACAGCGACGAGGGTTGATCCGTCGCTTCAAGCCAAACCCTCTACAGCCTGGCTGTAGAGGGTTTTTTATTGCCCTGCAAATGGGGCGGCGTGCACCACGGCAATGCGCCTTGAACCGCGATCGAGCAGAGAATCAGGCCGCGCAGGCGCCATCGCCGTTTTTACGCTCGAGCAGAAAGGCCCCGTATTCCGGGACCTTCAGACACATTTTGAAAATTATCAGGGCAATCATTGGCGTTTTTTCAAAAGCTGGCACGCGCCCTGCAATAACCCCAGTACAACCCAGTTTTGGGGACCCTGATACAGGCAGGTCAGGGACTCCCCTTCTTTACACCGGGACTCACACCGCTCACAGCGACGAGTCCCAAGACGCTTTTGGGAACCCTGGTACAGGCAGGCCGGGACTTCCCTTCTTTACACCAGGACTCATACCGCTCACAGCGACGAGTCCAGATGCTTTCGGGGACCTTGATACAGGCAGGTCAAGACTCCCCTTCTTTACACCGGGACTCACACCGCTCACAGCGACGAGTCCCAAAACGCTTTTGGGAACCCTGATACAGGCAGGTCAGGAATTCCCTTCTTTACACCGGGACTCATACCGCACACAGCGATGAGTCCAGACGTTTTCGGGGACCCTGGTACAGGCAGGCCGGGACTCCCCCTCTTTACACCGGGGCTCACACCGCTCACCGCGACGAGCCCGATAGCCGTTCTGGGAGCTCCGGTACAGGCAGGCCGGAGATTCCCTCTTTTATTCCTCCCGCAGATTGATCGCCAATCTCCAGCGTCCGTCCACCTTCGCCCCGGCCCATTCGCCGTGCAACGGACGCGCCGCCAGCAGCGTCAGCAACAACCCCTTGTCACTCAAGCGCACACGCCAGTTGGCGTCCTTGCCGGCCACCTGCAAGTGACCGTTCTGCGCCTTGCCCTCGGCGTCGAACAACAACGCAACCGTGCCGTCGACCTGCTCGCCATGCACCTTGGGCTCGGCACTGAACCAGACCACCACCCCCTCGGGCACCACCTCGACCTGTTGCAAAACCAGGGGCTCGGGCGCGGTCAGGCGACCGATCATCATCCCGACCATCAAGCCGACAATCGCCAGCGATCCCAACACCCGCGGCAATAGCTTCGATCGCGGGTCCTCTTCGGGGGTAGAATGCTGCCCATCTTCATCTTCGGAGCCGTGCATGTTTCACGTCATCCTTTTTCAACCAGAAATTCCGCCGAACACCGGCAACATTATCAGGCTGTGCGCCAACAGCGGCTGCCACCTGCATTTGATCGAGCCCATCGGTTTTGAAATGGACGACAAGCGCTTGCGCCGCGCCGGCCTCGACTATCACGAGTACACCACGCTCAAGACCCACGCCGACCTCGCCAGTTGCCTGGAAAGCCTCGGCCACCCGCGCCTGTTCGCTTTTACCACCAAGGGTTCGCGAGTGTTCCATGAGGCGCGCTTCGCCGAGGGTGATGCGTTTCTCTTCGGCCCGGAAAGCCGTGGCCTGCCGGCCGAGGTGCTCGACGCCCTGCCCGGCGAACAACGCCTGCGCCTGCCGATGCGCGAAGGCTGCCGCAGCCTGAACCTGTCCAACACCGTGGCGGTGGCGGTCTACGAAGGCTGGCGCCAGCTGGGCTTTGCCTGAAAACCAGGCCCCGCCTGAACAAAAAAAGCGCCGGACTGGGCGCTTTTTTTCTGTGGGGCCGGCTTGCTGGCGATGAAGCCTGCCAGACTTGCGCCGCCTGGCTGACCGCTATCGCCAGCAAGCCGGCTCCTACAAAGGGCAGGCAATCCGTTTATTGAACGGTTTGCGCGCCGTCTTCCTGCAGACGCTGCAGCTCTTGCGCGTACAGGGCATCGAAGTTCACCGGGGCCAGCATCAACGCCGGGAACGAACCACGGGTGACCAGGCTGTCCAGGGTTTCACGGGCGTACGGGAACAGGATGTTCGGGCAGAATGCACCCAGGGTGTGGCTCATGGAAGCCGCATCGAGGTTCTTGATCAGGAAGATACCGGCCTGCTGCACTTCAGCGATGAAAGCCACTTCTTCACCGTTCTTCACGGTCACCGACAGGGTCAGCACCACCTCGTGGAAGTCGCCTTCCAGGGCTTTCTGACGGGTATTGAGGTCCAGGCCGACGCTCGGCTCCCACTGCTGGCGGAAGATCGCCGGGCTTTTCGGGGCTTCGAAGGACAGGTCGCGCACGTAGATACGCTGCAAGGAGAATTGCGGTTGGCTATCTTCTTCAGTGGCAGCAGTGTTCTGTTGGTCAGTCATCGCAGCAGATCCTTCTTGATCTTCAGGTCTTTAAAGGGTTGGGGGAATCAAGCTTCCAGCAACGCGTCCAGCTTACCGGCGCGCTCGAGGGCGAACAGGTCGTCGCAACCACCGATGTGCCGGTCGCCGATCCAGATTTGCGGCACGGACGTGCGCCCGGCCTTCTGGGACATCTCGGCCCGCAACTGCGGTTTACCATCGACCTTGATCTCGTCGAAAGCAACGTTCTTGCTGCCGAGCAACGACTTGGCGCGCATGCAGTAAGGGCAGTAATCACTGGAGTAGACAACGACCTGGCTCATATCACTTCACCAGCGGCAGATTGTCGGCTTTCCAGCTGGAAATACCACCGGACAGCTTGGCGGCAGTGAAACCGGACTTGAGCAGCTCGCGGGCGTGAGTCCCGGAGTGCTGGCCCTGGGCGTCGACCAGAATCAGGGTCTTGGCCTTGTGCTTCTCCAGTTCACCGATGCGAGCCATCAGTTTGTCCTGGGGAATGTTCAGCGCGCCGACGATATGACCGGCGGCAAAGTCCTTGCTCGGGCGCAAGTCGATGACCACGCCCTGGTCCTGGTTGACCAGTGCGGTCAACTGGCCAGTACTGAGGCTGGCGCCACCGCGGCTCATTTCATGGGCAATCAGCAAGGCCAGCAGGAGCACGAAGGCGCCGGCTAACAGGTAGTGGCTAGTGGCAAATGCAATCAGGTGATCGACCATCAGGAGGTTCCAGGGCGTTAAAATGTGGGCCAGTATACACAGCCGTCAAGGTCGGCCAAACCCCGCCCGGCGGTGACTGCATTTGAACTTGGCTTTAAACTGCGACTCTTTTTTCCATGACCTTTCAATCCAGCCGCGAGTGCCGTCCATGACTACCACGCCTAAACCTTTGGTCCTGATCATCCTGGATGGCTTCGGTCACAGTGAGAGCCATGACTACAACGCCGTCTATTCGGCGAAAAAACCGGTGCTCGACCGCCTGGTCGCGACCCAGCCCAACGGCCTGATCTCCGGCTCCGGCATGGATGTCGGCCTGCCGGATGGGCAGATGGGCAACTCCGAAGTCGGCCACATGAACCTCGGCGCCGGCCGGGTGGTGTACCAGGACTTCACCCGCGTGACCAAGTCGATCCGCGACGGCGAGTTCTTCGAGAACCCGACCATCTGCGCGGCGGTGGACAAGGCCGTGGGCGCGGGCAAGGCGGTGCACATCCTCGGCCTGCTGTCCGAAGGTGGCGTGCACAGCCATCAGGACCACCTGGTGGCCATGGCCGAGCTGGCGTTCAAGCGCGGCGCCGAGAAAATCTACCTGCACGCCTTCCTCGATGGCCGCGACACCCCGCCGAAAAGCGCCCAGTCATCCATCGAGTTGCTCGACGAAACCTTCCGTACCCTGGGCAAGGGCCGTATCGCCAGCCTGATCGGGCGCTATTTCGCCATGGACCGCGACAACCGCTGGGACCGTGTGGCCCAGGCCTACAACCTGATTGTCGACGGCCAGGCCGAGTTCCACGCCGCCAATGCCCAGGAAGGCCTGCAAGCCGCCTATGAGCGCGGCGAGAGCGACGAATTCGTCAAGGCCACCCGCATTGGCGAGAAAGTCACCGTCGAAGACGGCGATGCGGTGGTATTCATGAACTTCCGCGCCGACCGTGCCCGTGAACTGACCCGGGTGTTCGTCGAAGACGACTTCAAGGACTTCGAGCGCGCCCGCCAGCCGAAAACCGCCGGCTTCATCATGCTGACCCAGTACGCCGCCAGCATTCACACGCCGTCGGCCTTCGCCCCGGGCAGCCTGGAAAACGTGCTGGGCGACTACCTGGCGAAAAACGGCAAGACCCAGCTACGGATCGCCGAAACCGAGAAGTACGCCCACGTCACCTTTTTCTTTTCCGGCGGGCGCGAAGAACCTTTCCCGGGTGAGGAACGTATCCTGATCCCGTCGCCGAAAGTCGCCACCTACGACTTGCAACCGGAAATGAGCGCGCCGGAAGTCACCGACCGCATCGTCGATGCTATCGAACACCAGCGTTACGACGTGATCGTGGTCAACTACGCCAACGGCGACATGGTCGGCCACAGCGGCGTGTTCGATGCGGCCGTTAAAGCAGTGGAATGTCTGGATTTGTGTGTAGGACGTATCGTCGAGGCCCTGGACAAGGTCGGCGGCGAAGCGCTGATCACCGCCGACCACGGCAACGTCGAACAAATGGAAGACGAATCCACCGGCCAGGCCCACACCGCCCACACCACCGAGCCGGTACCTTTCATCTATGTCGGCAAGCGTCCGCTGAAGGTCCGTGAAGGCGGCGTGTTGGCAGATGTCGCACCGACCATGCTCAAGCTTCTGGGCCTGGAACAGCCGAAAGAGATGACCGGTACGTCGATCCTGACTGACCTCTAAACGCCACAAATCAGGTAGGCCGCAGGCCTGCGGCCTACCTCTTTATCGGAAACGCCTGAAAGCAACCGCTTTTGGGCGTTTTTTTTGCAGCCCGCGGCGGGCATACTAGGGCGTCTCGTTCCCAGGTGTCGCCCGCCCCATGCTTCGCGCCCTTATCGCCCTAGCCCTGATCTGCCTGCTCCAACCGGCCTTTGCCGACGAGCGCGCACAAACCCAGCAGCAATTGGACGCCACGCGTCAGGATATCGCTGAGCTGAAAAAGCTCCTGGGCAAGCTGCAGGAAGAAAAATCCGGGGTGCAGAAAGAACTGCGCGGCACCGAAACCGAGATGGGCAAGCTGGAGAAGCAGGTCGATGCCCTGCAGAAAGAGCTGAAAAAGAGCGAAAGCGAACTGCAGCGGCTCGACGCAGAGAAAAAAAAACTCCAGAGCGCGCGCATTGAACAGCAGCGACTGATCGCGATCCAGGCCCGCGCCGCCTACCAGGGTGGCCGCCAGGAGTACCTCAAGCTGTTGCTCAACCAGCAAAACCCGGAAAAATTCGCCCGCACCCTGACCTATTACGATTACCTGAGCCAGGCGCGCATGGAGCAGTTGAAGAACTTCAACGAAACCCTGCGCCAACTGGCCAATGTCGAAAACGACATCAATCTGCAGCAAGCCCAGTTGCTGGTGCAGAAAAGCAGCCTGGACAGCCAGCGCGACGAACTGGACAAGGTCCGCAAGGAACGCCAGGCGGCCCTGGCCAAACTCAGTGACGACGTGAAAGCCCGCGACCAGAAGCTCGCCGCTCGCGAACAGGACCAGGCCGACCTGTCGAAAGTCCTCAAGACCATCGAAGAAACCCTGGCTCGCCAGGCCCGCGAGGCGGAAGAAGCGCGTCAGAAAGCGCTGCTCGCCCAGCAGGAAGCCGAAAAAAAGCGCCAGCGTGAGGCTGCGGTCGCCACCGACGACAGCCCACGGCCACCGCGTAAAACCACGCCTGGAGCCTTGGTATCGAGTGCGGGAGAATCCTTCGGCGGCCCTTTTGCTTCAGCGCGCGGCAAACTTCCATGGCCAGTTGATGGTCGACTGCTTGCGCGCTTTGGTGAAACCCGTGGCGATGACGCCCGGACCAAGTGGGACGGGGTAATGATCAGCGCCGCCGCCGGTAGCCAGGTGCACGCCGTGCACGGTGGCCGCGTGGTGTTCGCCGATTGGTTGCGGGGCGCCGGTTTGCTGGTCATTCTGGACCACGGCAACGGTTACCTGAGCCTCTACGGGCACAACCAGACGCTGCTCAAGTCCGCAGGCGATGTGGTAAAAGCCGGTGAGTCGATCTCTACTGTAGGCAACAGTGGCGGTCAGGACGCACCCGCGTTGTATTTCGCTATACGTCAGCAGGGTCACCCGAGTGATCCGGCCCAATGGTGCCGCGCCCAAGGATAGGCCCGCATCTTAATCAGGAGTTCGTTCGACATGTTGCATTTGTCCCGCCTCACCTCGCTGGCCCTGACGATCGCCCTGGTGATCGGTGCGCCCCACGCGTTCGCTGCGCAACCTGCCCAGCCCGCGCCGGCTGCCGCTGCTCCGGCCGTCACCGCCAAGGCCCCGCTGCCGCTCGACGAGCTGCGCACCTTTGCCGAGGTCATGGACCGGATCAAGGCCGCCTATGTCGAACCGGTGGACGACAAGACCCTGCTGGAGAATGCCATCAAGGGCATGCTCAGCAACCTTGACCCACACTCCGCCTACCTCGGGCCGGACGACTTCGCCCAGTTGCAGGAAGACACCAGCGGCGAATTCGGCGGCCTGGGCATCGAAGTCGGCATGGAAGACAACTTCGTCAAGGTGGTCTCGCCGATCGACGACACCCCGGCGTCCAAGGCCGGCGTGCAGGCCGGCGACCTGATCGTCAAGATCAACGGCCAGCCGACCCGCGGCCAGACCATGACCGAAGCCGTCGACAAGATGCGCGGCAAGGTCGGCCAGAAAATCACCCTGACCCTGGTGCGCGGCGGCGGCGCGCCGTTCGACGTGACCCTGACCCGGGCGATCATCCGCACCAAGAGCGTGCGCAGCCAGTTGCTGGAAAACGGCTACGGCTATATCCGCATCACCCAGTTCCAGGTCAAGACCGGCGAAGAGGTCTCCAAGGCCCTCGCGGCCCTGCACAAGGAAAACGGCAAGAAGCTCAACGGCATCGTCCTCGACCTGCGCAACAACCCGGGCGGCGTGTTGCAGGCGGCGGTGGAAGTGGTCGACCACTTCATCACCAAGGGCCTGATCGTCTACACCAAAGGTCGCATCGCCAACTCCGAACTGCGCTTCTCGGCCACCGGCCACGACGAAAGCGAAGCGGTGCCGATGGTGGTGCTGATCAACGGCGGCAGCGCCTCGGCTTCGGAAATCGTTGCCGGTGCCCTGCAAGACCAGAAACGCGCCGTGTTGATGGGCACCACCAGCTTCGGCAAGGGCTCGGTACAAACCGTGCTGCCGCTGAGCAATGACCGCGCGCTGAAGATCACCACCGCGTTGTACTTCACGCCTAACGGTCGCTCGATCCAGGCCCAGGGCATCATCCCCGATGTTGAAGTCCGCCAGGCCAAGGTCACCGGTGCCCAGGACGACGACACCTTCAAGGAAGCCGATCTCCAGGGTCACCTGGGCAACGGCAACGGCGGCGCGGACAAGCCAAGCGTCAAGGCGCCCAAGGCCAAGCCACGCCTGCAGGACGACGACTACCAGTTGGGACAGGCCCTGAGCCTGCTCAAAGGCCTGAGCGTGACACGCGGCAACTGAGATGCGCCGCTGGCTGCTGCTCCTTATCGGCTGTTTGATCGGCGTTGCCCAGGCGGCGCCGGTCGAGCCGCCGGCACCGACCAAGGCCTACCTCACCCTGATTATCGATGACCTGGGGCAGAACCTGCCCCGGGATCGTCGGGTGCTGGCCCTGCCCGGGCCGGTCACTCCATCGATCATGCCCGACACCCTGCACGCCGCCGAATTCGCCCGCGAGGCCCATGCCGCCGGCAAGATCGTCATGCTGCACATGCCCATGGACCCGGCCACCGGGCCTTTCGCCTGGCATCCCGACCTGTCCCTCGATGAATTGCAAACGCGCCTGGCCGCCGCCTTCAAGGCCGTGCCCTTTACCAGCGGGATCAACAACCATGAAGGCAGCCGCATGACCGCCGAACCGGTGGCCATGGCCTGGCTGATGGGCGAATTGCAGCGGCGCAACAAGTTCTTCGTCGACAGCCGCACCAGCGCCAAGACCGTCGCCGCGGCCCAAGCGCAGAAGATCGGCCTGCCCAGCGTGTCGCGGGATGTCTTCCTCGACAACGAACGCACCGAACCGGCCATCACCGCACAACTGGAAGAAGCGATCAGGCTGGCGCGCAAGCACGGCTCGGCGGTGGTGATCGGCCACCCCTACCCGCAGACCCTGGCGGTCCTCGAACGCGAACTGCCTAAACTCAAGGAGCAGGGCATCGACTGGATCGATATCAAATCGATGATCGCCCTACGCGGCAACCAGGCGACCGAGGCTCACGGCAAGCAGGGCGTCTATCACTGAGTGGACGACACCGTTACAGGTAACGCCCGAAGGCCTGATCCACCACACCTTCACGGCGTAGCTGATCGAGTGCCGACTGCAGCTTGGCAACGACGGTATCGGGCACCTCTTTGTTGAGGGCCAGGTAAAGGGACGCACTGTTGAAGCGCAAGACCGTCTTGAGCCCGGCAATGCCCTCCTGCCGCGCCAGATAGCGTCCGGCGGGATCGCCCGAGGCCCACAGGTCGATCTGACCGTCGACCAGCTTGCGCGCATTATCCTGGTCGCGCAGGGCCAGCACCGGGTTGAATCCGTGCTGCGCCAGGTATTGGGCGATAGCGTCGCCCTTGTAGGCGCCGATCCGGTAGCGATGGGCCTGCTCCAGGCCCGACAAGGCAATGGGGCTGTCCGTCTTGCCCAGCAGCACCCAATCGTCAGGACCGATCGGCCCGACCCATTTGAACAGTCTCTCGCGCTCCGGCAGCCTGGCCATGACAAACACCCCGTAGCCGGGGTTTTCCAGGGCGAGCTTGTAGATACGTTCCCAGGGGAAACGCAGGGTCAGGCTGTAGGAAATACCGGCGCGCTTGAAGGTTTCCCGCACGATATCGGCGGCAATGCCTTCGATATTCTCGTCCTTGGCGAAGTTCTTGCCATTTTTCGCCATGTTGTAGGGCGGGAAGTTCTCCGTCAGCAGGACAATGCCGTCATCGGTAGCGTCCGCCGCAGCCACCGTGCCCGACAACAGTCCGATCAGGCAAAACAGCGCGAGGAAAAAGCGTTTAGACATAGTAGGCAACCGGAATCCGTGGCGGACTCAAGAGTGACTTGAGCCCGCCATACTGTCCAGTGGACTGTTGCCCTCAGCGCACCACGATACCGCGCGCGGCCATATAGGCCTTGGCTTCCGGCACCGTGTACTCGCCGAAGTGGAAGATGCTCGCCGCCAGCACCGCACTGGCGTGGCCTTCCAGAATCCCGTCGGCCAAGTGCTGCAGGTTGCCGACACCGCCCGAAGCGATCACCGGGATACCCAGGGCATCGCTGATGGCCCGGGTCACGCCGAGGTCGAAACCGCTTTTCATGCCGTCCTGGTCCATGCTGGTGAGCAGGATCTCGCCGGCACCGAGGCCTTCCATCCTCGAAGCCCACTCCACCGCATCGAGCCCGGTGGGCTTGCGCCCGCCGTGGGTGAAGATTTCCCAGCGCGGGGTTTCGCCCGGCAGCGAGACCTTCTTCGCATCGATGGCGACGACAATGCACTGCGAGCCGAAATGCTGCGCCGCTTCGCCGACGAACTCGGGGTTGAACACCGCCGCCGTGTTGATCGAGACCTTGTCGGCCCCGGCATTGAGCAGGTTGCGGATGTCCTGCACGGTGCGCACGCCGCCGCCGACCGTCAGCGGGATAAACACCTGGCTGGCCATGCGCTCGACGGTATGCAGCGTGGTGTCACGGCCGTCGACGCTGGCGGTGATGTCGAGAAAGGTGATCTCATCCGCGCCCTGCTCGTCGTAACGCCGGGCGATTTCCACCGGGTCACCGGCATCACGGATGTTCTCGAACTTGACGCCCTTGACCACGCGACCGTTGTCGACGTCCAGGCAAGGGATGATGCGTTTGGCCAGCGCCATGGTGAGTCCTCAGCCTTTGTACGAATCGCAGAAGGCTTGCGCCTCGGCGACATCGAGGGTGCCTTCGTAGATCGCCCGGCCGGTAATCGCGCCGATGATGCCCGGTGCCTTGGCGTCCAGCAGGCTCTTGATATCGCCCAGGTTGTGGATACCGCCGGAAGCGATCACCGGAATTTTCGTGGCCGCAGCCAGGGCTGCGGTGAAGGGCACGTTGCAGCCCTGCATCATGCCGTCTTTGGCGATATCGGTGTAGACGATGGCGGAGACGCCGTCGGCTTCGAACTGTTTGGCCAGGTCGATGACCTGCACGGTGCTGATTTCAGCCCAGCCGTCGGTGGCGACAAAACCGTCCTTGGCATCCAGGCCGACGATGACCTTGCCCGGGAACGCGCGGCAGGCTTCGGCAACGAACGCAGGGTCTTTCACCGCCTTGGTGCCGATGATCACGTAGCTCACGCCGGCCTTGACGTAGTGCTCGATGGTTTCCAGGGAACGGATACCGCCGCCGATCTGGATCGGCAGGTTCGGGTAACGCTTGGCGATGGCGGTGACCACCTCGCCATTGACCGGCTGGCCTTCGAACGCGCCGTTCAGGTCGACCAGATGCAGACGGCGGCAGCCGCCCTCCACCCACTTGGCAGCCATGCTCACCGGGTCATCGGAGAACACCGTGGAATCTTCCATGCGGCCCTGGCGCAGACGAACGCAGGCACCGTCTTTGAGATCGATAGCGGGGATAATCAGCATCTGGCAAACCTTAGAGTCGTTTTTTCAGCTTCACTCGGAAATCAGTTTTTCTCGAGTGCCCACAGGTCGCTTTCGATGCTTTCGAACCTTTCTTTAAGGTGCGTCTGCACATCGAAAATCGCCCTGTTGTAATAGTGCGGAGCAATTTCACGGGTAAACAGGTCGAGGATTTCAGCCGCTTCGAACGAACCCAGGTCCAGTTCGAAGCGCTCTTCCATGAAGCGCTTGATCTTCTGATTGGCCTCGTTCTCCTGTTCCGGAGCGAGGGTCAGGATCGGCGGCTTGGTCTTCTTCGCGGCCATTTACCAGCGTCCGTCCCAGGCGGCGAAGTTCTGCAGCAATTGCAGGCCATGGGTATGGCTTTTCTCCGGGTGGAACTGCACGGCGAAACGCGAGCCCTCGGCCAGAGCCGCAGCGAAGTCGACGCCGTAGTGCCCGCGGCCCACCACCTGCCGCGGGTTACCGGCGGCGATGTAGTAGCTGTGCACGAAGTAGAAGCGCGCCAGGTCCGGGATGTTGTGCCACAGGGGGTGATCCACTACCTGCGTCACCTCGTTCCAGCCCATATGCGGCACTTTCAGATGCTCGCCGTCCTCGTGCTGGTCCTTGGCGAACAGCTTCACCTGGCCAGGAAACAGGCCGATGCAGTCGACGCCGGCGTTCTCTTCGCTATGGTCGAGCAAGGCCTGCATGCCGACACAGATGCCAAGGAACGGACGATCCTGGCTGACTTCACGCACCAGGGCGTCGAAACCCAGGCGACGGATCTCGGCCATGCAGTCGCGAATCGCGCCGACGCCGGGGAAAACCACCCGGTCGGCTTCGCGAATCACAGCCGCATCGCTGGTGATCAGCACCTTGCCGGCACCCACGTGCTCGAGGGCCTTGGCCACCGAGTGCAGGTTACCCATGCCGTAATCGATAACCGCGACCGTCTGCATTACAGGACGCCCTTGGTCGAAGGCATTTGCCCGGCCATGCGGTCGTCGAGTTCGACGGCCATGCGCAGGGCGCGACCGAAGGCCTTGAACACGGTTTCGATCTGGTGGTGGGTGTTGGTGCCACGCAGGTTGTCGATGTGCAGGCTGACCAGGGCGTGGTTGACGAAGCCCTGGAAGAATTCCTGGAACAGATCGACGTCGAAGCCGCCCACGGTGGCGCGGGTGTAGGGCACGTGCATCTGCAGGCCGGGACGGCCGGAGAAGTCGATGACCACTCGCGACAGCGCTTCGTCCAGCGGCACATAGGCGTGACCGTAGCGACGGATGCCTTTTTTGTCGCCGATGGCTTTGGCAAAGGCCTGACCCAGGGTGATACCGACGTCTTCCACGGTGTGGTGGTCGTCGATATGAAGGTCGCCCTTGCACTCGATATCCAGGTCGATCAGCCCGTGACGGGCGATCTGGTCGAGCATGTGTTCAAGAAAAGGCACACCGATATCAAATCGGGCCTTTCCGGTGCCATCCAGGTTGATCGAGGCTTTGATCTGGGTTTCCAGAGTGTCGCGCTCGACGGACGCCTTACGTTCGGCCATCACCAGCTCCGCAAAATCATTGGGCGAAAAAGGCAGCCATTATAGGGGCGCGGGCGGCAAACAGAAACACGCAAGGTGAACTCCCGGACGGGCTGAATCCAGGCGTGTCGGGGATATACCTGTCAGGACAACTACGAAAGGAGGGCGTGATCACTCCCACGCGCTACGCGGGAATGATCACGATGTACAACTTAGTGGAACAGCACCGCCGTCTTCTGCAGGGTGACCCACACGCCCCACGCCAACGGAATGCCCACCACCAGCCAGGCGGCAACCGCCATCGGCTTGCTGCCCGCAGCGGCTTTCCACTCCAGCACGGTAGTGCTGTCGGCGCCCTTGTCATGACCCAGCGCCTGCTCGGCGGCCAGTTCCGCGTCGGTCATGAAGTACTTGTCGGCCACCGGACGCACCAGCAGGTTGCAGATGAACCCCAGCACCAGCAGGCCGGCGAGGATGTACAAGGTGATGTCGTAGGCCGCGGCGCGCTCGACGCCGATGCTCAACTGATACTCACGCAGGTAGTTCACCAGCACCGGCCCCAGCACCCCGGCTGCCGCCCAGGCGGTCAGCAGGCGACCGTGGATCGCACCGACCATCTGGGTGCCGAACAGGTCCGCCAGGTAAGCCGGCACCGTGGCGAAACCACCGCCGTACATCGACAGGATCACGCAGAACGCCGCCACGAACAGCGCGACGCTGCCCAGATGACCAAGGCTCGGCACCGACGCATAGAGCGCGAAACCCAGGGCGAAGAACACGAAGTAGGTCGCCTTGCGGCCGATATAGTCCGAGAACGACGCCCAGAAGAACCGGCCGCCGATATTGAACAGGCTGAGCAAACCGGTGAAGCCGGCTGCGATGGCAGCGATCAGGCCCAGTTGCGCGGCGTCCAACTGGCCGAAGGTCAGGCCGTTGCCGAGCAATTTACCGGCGAAGACTTCCTGCAACAGCGGCGAAGCCATGCCGAGGATGCCGATACCGGCGGACACGTTCAGGCACAGCACCAGCCACACCAGACGGAACTGCGGGGTCTTCCAGGCCACGTTCACATGCACGTGACGGTGGGTGATCATCGCGTTGCTGCTCTTCTTCACCGGCGCGGTCCAGCCCTCGGGCTTCCAACCGGTAGGCGGCACGCGGTACGACAATGCGCCGCCGATCATGAAGACGAAGTAGATCGCCGCCATCACCGCGAAGCTCTGCCACACGCCGACACTGGTAGGCGAAGCGAAGTGGCCCATCAAGGCCGCCGCCAACGGTGCACCGACCATCGCGCCGCCGCCGAAGCCCATGATTGCCATGCCGGTGGCCATGCCGCGCTTGTCCGGGAACCACTTGATCAGGGTCGAGACCGGCGAGATATAGCCCAGCCCCAGACCGATACCGCCAATCACCCCGGAACCGATCCACATCAGCCAGATCTGGTGGGTATAGACCCCCAACGCGGAAATCAGCAAGCCACCACACCAGCACAGTGCGGACACCACACCGGCCTTGCGCGGACCGGCACGTTCCAGCCAGCCGCCCCAGATCGCGGCCGAGCAGCCGAGGAAAATGAAGAACAGGGTGTAGATCCAGCCGAGCATGGAAATCGGCCAATCACACTGTGACGAGAACACTTGTGAGATAAAGCTCATGTCCGGCGCGCAAGCGACCGGTGCGGTGATGCCCAAGGCCTTGGACAGTGGCAACCAGAACACCGAGAAACCGTAGGCCATGCCGATGCACAGGTGGATGGCCAGGGCGGCCGGTGGAACCAGCCAGCGGTTGAAACCGGGCTTGGCGATAATGCGCTCTTTTGACAGGAACGCAGGTTCGGCGGCTTGAATGCGCGCCGTCATGCTGCTGCTCATTTGAAGTGTTTCCCCCAATTGAAATGATGGTTCGCCGGCCACACATCACTCCCGACCTTGGTGCACGCAGGCATGGCCGTGTTATTGAGTGATGCTTGTTACGCGACAATAGGTCGCAGAAAGACCGACCAACTGCGAGAGGTTACCATTTACGCATGACAGCACAACCAGACTGATACGCTCTTTATGTAATGCAACTGCTCTGCTTTCCTGTAGGAGCAAGCTTGCTCGCGATCCGCCGCAGGCGGCCATCAGCCGCGAATGCAGATGGCGCCCGAAAGATCGCTATCGCGAGCAAGCCTGCTCCTACGAAACGCCAACCCCGGACGTTCGAGGAATCTATGCCCATCGTTGTCGAGTCCCTCACCGAAGCCTCTTACCAGGACCAGCAGGACCTGCAGAAAATCTACCTGGACGCCCCCGCCTGGCTTTTCGCACCGCAAGCCGACGGCCAGCAACTGATCGAGACCGCCCTGGCCGACGGCAGCCTGATCGCCGGGCGTTTCAATGACCGCCTGCTGGGCGCGGCGCGCTTGGAGCGGCGGGCGGATCTCTGGCTTTTATCCCAACTTTGCGTCAGAAAAGTCACCAGGCGCCGTGGGGTAGCCGAACGACTGGTGACGGAAGCCGCACGGATGGCCAGGCTGGCCGGCGCGGAACTGCGGCTCCTGGCCCCCGCCGGACATCTCGAAGCCCAGGCGCTGGCGGCCAAGCTGCGGATTCCCCTGGATCCGCTCTAGGGATCATCCCTGCCCTGTCGCCAGCCCCGTGACGCTATACTCGCGGGCTGAATTTCAAATTCCACTGACTACAAGGACTCGCCCATGAAAGCGTTCGGCAAAATCCTGGGTCTGGGGCTTCTCGGGTTGTTGCTGATCATCGTGGCGGCAGGCTTTGCCCTGACCCACCTGTTCAATCCCAACGACTATAAAAACGAGATTCGCCAGATTGCCCGCGACAAGGCCCACATTGAGCTGACCCTCAATGGCGACATCGGTTGGAGCCTTTTCCCCTGGCTGGGCCTGGAGCTGCACGATGCCAGCGTGGCGACCCTGGTCACCCCGACCCAGCCGTTTGCCGACCTGCAGATGCTCGGCCTGTCGGTGCGCGTCCTGCCGCTGCTGCGTCGTGAAGTGCAGATGAGCGATGTCCGCGTCGAAGGCCTGAACCTGCGGCTCAATCGCGACAAGGACGGCCACGGCAACTGGCAGGACATCGGCCGCCCGGCCCCCGGCGCCAGCATCACCGCGCAGGCCGACAAGGTCGCCGAACCGGCCGGCGCCGAGGCGGAAGAAAAACCCTCGCAGCCGATCCGCCTGGATATCGACAGCCTGACCGTGAACAACGCCCGGATCGAATTCAACGATGAAAAGACCGGCCGCCAGATCACCTCGGAAAGCATCCAGCTGAGCACCGGCGCGGTGCATGACGGCAAGGAAATTCCGGTCAAGTTGACCGCCTTCTTCGGCACCAACCAGCCGGTCCTGCGGGCCCGTACCGAACTCAGCGGCAACCTGCGTTTCGACCGCGTACTCAAGCGCTACCAGTTCGAAGACATGCGCCTCGGCGGCGAACTGACGGGCGATCCGCTGCAAGGCAAGCCGCTGACGTTCTCGGCCCAGGGCCAATTGCTGGTGGATATGCAGGCGAACGTCGCCGAATGGACCAGCCTGAAATTGTCGGCCAACCAACTGCGCGCCCTCGGCGAGCTGAAGGCCAACGACCTGAACAAGACCCCGCAACTCAACGGCACGCTGTCGATTGCCCAACTGGACCTGATGAAGTTTCTCGACAGTATCGGCCAGCCCCTGCCGACCGTCGCCGACGGCAGCCTGAGCAAGGTCGAGCTGGTCACCCACCTCACCGGCACGCCCACCAGCCTGGTGCTGGATGGCCTCAACCTGAAACTCGATGACAGCAACTTCACCGGTCGCATCGCCATCGAGGATTTCGCCAAGCAATCCTTGCGCGTACAGCTCAAGGGCGACAAATTCGACGCCGATCGCTACCTGCCGCCGAAATCGGCCGACGCCAACAGCGCCTCGAAGGTCCGCCAGGCCGATGTGCTGAATAGCGAAGCCAACGCCATCGCCAGTAGCTCGCCATTGCCGGAATCCCCGACCAAGGGTGCCTGGAGCAGCGACAAGTTGCTGCCCATCGAACGCCTGCGCAGCGCCGATGTGGACGCCGACCTGAGTTTCGACCAACTGACCCTGAAGAAGCTGCCGATCGGCAACGCCGCCCTCAAGGCCACCGGCCTGGGTGGCGTGCTGACCCTCGGCGACCTACGCGGCGAGCTCTACAGCGGCAGCTTCAGCGCCAAGGGCAGCCTCGACGTGCGCCCTGACGTGCCGCGCCTGAGCCTGCAAACGCGGCTGAGCCGGGTGCCGCTCGAACGTATCCTGCAAGCCCAGGGACAGAAACCGCCGGTCAAGGGCGCCCTGACCCTCAACAGCGACTTCACTGCCAGCGGCAACAGCCAGAAAGCCCTGATCGACAGCCTCAACGGCACCGCCAGCTTTGTCCTCAACGACGGTCTGCTGCTCAACGCCAACCTCGAACAGCAACTGTGCACCGGCATCGCCACCCTCAACCGCAAGACCCTGAGTGGCGAACCGCGGGGCAAGGACACACCGTTCCAGGACCTCAAGGGCAGCCTGAACCTGCACAACGGCGTGGCCAGCAACCCGGACCTGAAAGTCAACATCCCGGGCCTGAGCGTCAACGGCAACGGCGATATCGACCTGCGCGTGCTGGGCATGGACTACCGCATCGGCATCATCGTCGAAGGCGACAAGAGCGACATGCCGGACCCGGCCTGCCAGGTCAGCGAACGTTTCGCCGGGATCGAATGGCCGCTGCGCTGCCGTGGACCGCTGGAGCTGGGCGCCAAGGCCTGCCGCATCGACAAGGACGGCCTCGGCCAGGTCGCCGCGCGGCTGGCCGGCAACAAACTGAGCGAGAAAGTTGAAGAAAAGCTCGGCGACAAGGTCAGTCCTGAACTCAAGGACGCACTCAAGGGGCTGTTCAAGCGATGAGAGCCGAGCAGTTTTCCAGCGCCGTGCTGGACTGGTACGACCGTCACGGCCGTCACGACCTGCCCTGGCAACAGGGCATCACGCCCTATCGGGTGTGGGTGTCGGAGATCATGTTGCAGCAGACCCAGGTCAGCACCGTGCTGAACTACTTCGACCGCTTCATGGCCTCGCTGCCGACGGTCGAGGCCCTGGCCGCCGCGCCGGAAGATGAAGTGCTGCACCTGTGGACGGGCCTGGGCTACTACACCCGGGCGCGCAACCTGCAGAAGACCGCGAAGATCGTCGTTGCCGAGCATGGCGGCGAGTTTCCCCGCGACGTCGAGAAACTCACCGAGCTGCCGGGCATCGGCCTGTCCACCGCCGGCGCCATCGCCAGCATCAGCATGGGCCTGCGCGCGGCGATCCTCGACGGCAACGTCAAGCGCGTGCTGGCGCGCTACACCGCCCAGGAGGGTTACCCGGGCGAACCCAAGGTGGCCAAGCAGCTCTGGGCCAACGCCGAGCGCTTTACCCCCGACACCCGGGTGAACCACTACACCCAGGCGATGATGGACCTGGGCGCGACCTTGTGCACCCGCAGCAAGCCCAGCTGCCTGCTCTGCCCGCTGAAAGTCGGCTGTGAAGCCCACATGCTCGGCCTGGAGACCCGCTACCCGATTCCCAAGCCGCGCAAGAGCGTGCCGCAGAAGCGCACGCTGATGCCAATGCTCGCCAACCGCGAGGGCGCCATTCTGCTTTACCGGCGCCCTTCCAGCGGCCTCTGGGGCGGTTTGTGGAGCTTGCCGGAGCTGGACGACCTCGACGACCTGCAACACCTGGCGGCGCAGCACTCGCTGGAACTGGGCGCGCAACAGGCGTTGCCGAACCTGACCCACACCTTCAGCCACTTCCAGTTGGCCATCGAGCCGTGGCTGGTGCAGGTCGAGGAGAGCGCCCATCACGTGGCCGAGGCCGACTGGCTCTGGTATAACCTCGCCACCCCGCCGCGCCTGGGCCTTGCCGCCCCGGTGAAAAAGCTGCTCAAACGGGCAGCCGACGTTTTGAATGCAGGAGAGTCGTCATGACCCGCACCGTAATGTGCCGCAAGTACCACGAAGAACTGCCCGGCCTTGAGCGCCCTCCGTACCCGGGTGCCAAGGGCCAGGATATTTTCGAACATATTTCGCAGAAAGCCTGGGGCGACTGGTTGAAGCACCAGACCCTGCTGATCAACGAAAAACGCCTGAACATGATGAACGGCGAAGACCGCAAATACATCCAGGGCGAGATGGACAAGTTCTTTTCCGGCGAGGAATACGCCCAGGCCGAAGGCTACGTTCCGCCGGCCGAATAATCAGGGCTGGAACAGCTTTGGGTCGTAAGCGACGGTAATAATTAAATATTTTTTGAAATCGCGCTTGACGACCCCTCGAAAAACCAGTTTAATGCGCCCCGTTGCCCAGATAGCTCAGTCGGTAGAGCAGGGGATTGAAAATCCCCGTGTCGGCGGTTCGATTCCGTCTCTGGGCACCACTAATTAGTTTTAGGTGGTGTCAACATCATCTGAAAGCCCACAAGAAACCCGCCTAGTGCGGGTTTTTTGTTGTCCGGATTTTCTTCTCCGTCCGACAACTGTCATGGTCGGCAAACAATACAGTTCGTTGCGCTCACTCCCAACCGTACCGGTACTGGGCCCGCCTGGCTGACTAGTGTGCACCTGTCCTTCAGGCACGCAGGAGCCGAGCATGAATATCGCCAACTGGCTGGATGAAGCCGGCCTTCGATACCCGAAGCGTCCGGCCTTGTTCGAAGGGCAGCAGCTAGTCGCCAACTACGGAGCCTTTGTCGCCCTGGTCCGACACCGGGCCGCTTATCTGATCGACGAGCACGGCATCGCCCCCGGCGATCGGGTCGTGCTGTTCATGAAGAACTGTTGCGAATACCTCGAACTGCTCTACGCCATCTGGTGGGCCGGTGCCGTGGCAGTGCCGATCAACTGCAAGCTGCACCCCGTCGAGGCCGGCTGGATCGTCGGCAACGCCGACGCCCGGCTGATTTTCACCGACGGCGGCCAGGTATTCGCCCCCGAGAGACTCCCCCTGGGGTGCCACGAACTGGACCGGGAGGACATGGGCGCACTCACCTCGATCACTTCGCCGCCGGACACACCTTATCCGCGGCATGCCGACGACCTGGCCTGGCTGTTCTACACCCCCAGCAGCACAGGCGACGCACAGGCGGTGATGCTCAGCCACGGCAACTTGACGGCCATGTCGCAGGACTGTTCGCCCGATCTCGATCCGTTCGACGCCGATGAGGCCGTGGTCTATGCCGCGCCGATGTCTCACTGCGCCGGGCTCTACAACCTGATCCATGTGCGTCGGGCCGCCCGCCATGTCGTCCCGCAGTCCCGCGACTTCAAGGCCGATGAACTGTTCGAACTGGCGAGCGGGTTCGGCAATATCTCGCTATTCATGGCCCCCACCATGTTCACCTACATAGTCGAGCAGGCCCGCCTCCAAGGCTACGACGGCAAGGGCATCAAGACCATCATCTACGGCGACGCGCCCATCTACCCGACAGACCTGCGCAACGTAGTGCTCAGGAACAACTACGGCGAACTCCTCAAGACGGAGCTGCGCCTGTGGTTGAAAGCCAGCGCAAATGACCCCTCCACGCCCTGAAGAACATATTTACGGATACCCGGCCGCCCCGGAGCCCTCCCCACCACAAAAAGGAGCCGTCAGCATGACGCAAGCCAACATAGCCAGCGTTCCAGAAACCAAGAGTCAAGACCTGCAAGCCTACTTCCTGGGCCTGATCTCAGTAGCAGCCTTTGCCATGACCCTGCCCGCGGCCAAGATGCTCGCGGGCGATCTGAGCGCCGTCCAGGTCGGGATCTTTCGCTCGGTGATCGCGGCCCTCGCCGCGATTCCCTTTTTGCTCATTGGTCGCGCCAGGCTTCCGAACCGCTCGCAGATCAAGCGCATGCTGCTGACCTCCACCGGGATCGTCTACGGCTTCCCGATCCTCACGGCACTGGGCATGCAGTCTGTGCCCGTCAGCCACGGCGGCGTGGTCCTGGCCGCGTTGCCGTTGTCGACCGCGATCTTCGGCACCCTGATCACCGGCACCCGGCCGTCCAAGGCGTTCTGGGCAGTCTCCAGCCTGGGCTTCCTGGTGGTCATGTCGTACACGGTGATGAAGTCGAATGTTTCCGACATCTACATCGGTGACCTCGCCTTGCTCGGCGCCGTTGCCCTGGCGGGCTTCGGCTATGCCCAGGGCGGCGCGCTGTCCAAGGAACTGCCGGGCTGGCAGGTGATGTGCTGGACCCTGGTCATCAGCCTGCCGGTGCTGCTGCCGGCCAGCCTGTGGCTCTTCGACAGCAACACCATCGCCCACCTGCCGGGCACCGGCGTCGCCGCCCTGCTGTTCCTGGCGCTGGTCAACTCGCTGCTGGGCTTCTTTTCCTGGAACCGTGCCCTCGCACTCGGTGGTATCCAGCGGATCAGCCAGCTGCAGTTGCTGCAACCGTTCTTCACCTTCGGCTTCTCGATCTGGTTGATGGGCGAAACCTGGAACTGGCTGACACCATTAGTCTGCGCTATTGTCATCATCTTGGTCTGGGTGTCCAAACGTACCTGACTCCTCGCCCGGTGGCCGCGCCGCCCTCGCCCTAGAATGGAATCTTGAGCATGACTTCTTCGACATCTTTTTGTCAGAGCGGTGAATCGCAGCAAAGGGGGGCAGCGCGGGATGAACGTGACATCCATTTTACAGACCATACTGCCAGGGCAATCCTTGAACTGCTGGCACCCAAGCCCGGCGAACTGCTCCTCGATATCGGCTGCGGCGACGGCTACCTGAGCGAACAACTCCAACGCGATGGGCATCAGGTGGTGGGGTTCGACAACGACCCAGGACTGGTCTCGGCAGCCCGGTCCAGAGGGCTGGAGGTACGCCATGGCAATGCCGAACAGTTGTACTTCTACCAGGAGTTCGACGCGGTCCTGAGCTATGACGCACTGCACTGGATGCAGCGCTCGGACCAGGTGGCCATCGGGATCTATGAAGCCCTGAAACCAGGGGGACGTTTTGTCGGCGAATTCGCCGGGGCCGGACACCAGAAAATTCTGCGGCGCGCGCTACGCGACTCACTGGCGCGCAGATCCCTTGACTTCGAAGTCGCCGATCAGCTTTATCTGCCTACCGCCGGGGCTTATCAGCGGGTGCTGGAAAACGCGGGATTCCATGTCAATTCCATTCATTGGTTCGAACGCCCGGCGCCCCTGGATAGTTCGATTGCCCAATGGCTGCAAAAGTTCGGTGCCCGCTACCTGGCCTTGCTGCCCGTCGAATCGCAAGATGCGTTTTTGAATGAAGTGACCGAAGAGTTGGCTGCCGATTTGCTGGACAGCAATGGCCAATGGACACTGGACTGCACGTGCCTACGGTTCAAAGCCGAGAAAAAGTGAACAGGAGGTGTCCATGTCGACGAAAACCACTGGATCTGCACTGAAATCCTTTTATGCCGAACCCGCCGTGTGGCTGAGCCATGACGGCAGGCCACTGCACTGGATAGAGAACATCAGACTGACCATCAACAACTCGGAAGTGGATGACGAGCTGTGCATTCAGAATCTGCAGGACAGTGATGAGGTCATCATCCTTGAAGGCACCATCTTCTCCTATCAGAACCTGAGCGAAGTCATGAGCCTGGAGCGCTACTTCAAACTCTGGCAGCGCAGCCTCGGCTCGGTCTTCCTCGGCGCCTTCATCCCCCAAGCCCAATATGAAAAGCTCAGCTCGATAATCGAAGCGGCAGGCGGACAGATACTACGCAGCACGACCAACGCCTGAGCTCGCGTGCGACGTTCTCAGGCACCGTGTTCGATGGACAGCACCGACGTGATATGCGCCTGGAGAAAACGCTTGAATCCAGGATGATTGCAGTGGCTGACATTGAAGCGGATGTACTGATCATAATCGCCGGTATTGCTGAACAAGGAACCTGGCGCCAGCAGGATGCCGGCGTGATGGGCCTGTTCGACCAGGTTCGAGATATTCACATACCCCGGCAGACGCCCCCAGAGAAACAGGCCATCGGCGCCGTGCTCGTCAAACACCACCCCACAAGCCCCCAACCACTCCCGCGCCCTTGAGCGCTCCTGCATGACCCGCTGACCCAGCGCATCCAGATGATGCTGATAGCGACCGGACTCCAGGGTGTAGGTGACGATGGTTTCGTCGATAGCCGAGCCGCAGAGCAGGTTGTACATTTTCTGCTCGACCAGCCGCTCGACAAAAGCCGGTGGCGCCGCCACATACCCCAGGCGTAGCGCCGGGCTCAGCATCTTGCTGAAACCACTGATATAGAAAGTCCTTTCGCAGCCATCCAGGCTGGCGAGCCGAAGCGTCTGTCGGGACGACAGTACACCGAAAATATCGTCCTCGATGATATGGAAATCATACTGGCGAGCCAGCGACAGCAGCTTGAACCCTTTCTCCGGAGACGTACTGCCGCCGGTGGGGTTGTGCACCAGGGTCTGGGTCAGGAACAGCTTCGGCCGATATTTGATCAGCATCGCTTCCATCGCCGCCAGGTCAGGCCCGTCATCCAGGCGCGGCACGGTGATGATCTTGAAGTCGCGATCCTTGATCAGTTTGAGTTGCAGCAGCAGGTAGCTGGGGTCTTCCACCAGCAGGTAATCCCCGGGTTTCAGGAGAATACTGCGCAGCAGGGAAAACGCATGGGTGGCGCCCATGGTGACCACGATCTGGCTGCTGGAGGCGTTGATATGGACCTCGCGCAATTTGCGCGCAATCACTGCCCGCAGGTCCTGGCTGCCGGCCGCGGGCGCTGGAGTGCTGCAGGAAAGTGTGTTACGAATCAGCCGTCCGGTCACGGAAGCCGGGACCGCGTCGGCCAGCCAGGCCGGTGGCAGGTAGCCTGAGCTGACGGGAATATCGTATTGCGTCGGATCCAGTGCACGAAAGAGAAAACTCGAGTGCTCACTGGAAGGTGGCACCAGCGTGTCAACGTCCTTGAGCGGACCGACCGAATGGCAGGCCAGGATGAAATAGCCCGCCCCCGGACGCGACTCGATGATGTGCTGCGCCACCAGGTCTTCGTAGGCGCTGCTCACCGTGAAGATGCTGACGCCCAATTGCTTGGCCAGCGCACGCACAGACGGGAGTCGCCCGCCCTGGACCCACTGGAAGGATTCAATACGGGCAATGATCGCATTTCTGATCTGGTCCACCAACAGCGTCTTGCTGTTACGGTCTATCTGGAACATGGCATTCCCTTGTTGAAACAGCCGCAGCCAGCAGGCCAGCGCCTCGTGCACCGATAGAAGCCGCAGTATCAGCCATCAATTTGCCCAGCTGCAAGCACTGTATTGGGGCACCAATAGCGTTCAAGAACAGACACATTCCATGCCTGGAAGCCGTTCAATGACTTCGATCAACTGCCAACCCTGTCTCTCGCCCGACGCCTTGTGCGCCGAGCCCTTTATTGAGCGGGCCGCCGACGGCTTCGCATTGGGCGGATTCGCCTGGCGTCACGGTGACAGCGCTCTCGTCCGTCCCGTGGTGATCATCAATGCCGCGACCTCGGTGCGCTGCCGCCATTACTCGCGCTTTGCCGACTACCTGTTTGCCAACGGCATGGATGTCATCACCTACGACTATCGCGGCATCGGCGAATCGCGGCCGGCGACCCTGCGCGGGCTCAAGGCTTCCTGGACCGACTGGGGCGCGCTGGATTTCGAAGCCATGCTGCAACGGGCGGCGCGCGAATATCCCGGCCAGCCCATCGATGTGGTCGCCCACAGCTTCGGCGGCTGCGCGGTCGGGCTGGCAGCCTCGGGCCAGTTGATTCGCCGGGTGGTCACCGTCGGCGCGCAATTCGCCTACTGGCGCGACTATGCGCCCGCCACCCGCTGGAAGATGTTCGGCAAATGGCACCTGGTCATGCCGCTCCTGACCGGCCTCTACGGCTACTTCCCCGGCAAGCGCCTCGGCTGGCTGGAAGATACCCCGGCCGGGGTGGTGCGGGACTGGAGTACGCCGACCGCCCGCTACGAAAAGCGCCCCAGCGGACGCAAGCTGGCGGCGCTGCCCTTTGCCCGGGTCAAGGCGCAGATCCTCGCGATCAGCCTGACCGACGACCCGTTCGGCACCGTCGCCGCCATCGAACGGCTGCTGGCGTATTTCAGCGCCAGCAGCCGGACTCACCTGCGCATTGCACCGGAAGATATCGATGAATCAGAGGTGGGGCATTTCGCTTTTTTCCGCAGCCAGTACCAGGAAAAGCTCTGGCCGATTGCGTTGAACTGGCTGGAGAAGGGGGAGTTGCAGGCGGGAGCGCCGGGGAAGATTGGAATTGCGGCGGCTCACGGAGGATAATTGCCTGCTTACCTCTTTGTGAAAGCACCCGAGTCCATGGCATCCCAGAACAAGCAAGACAAACGCGCGCAACGGGCGAAAGCCAAGGCCAAGCAGAACCGCACCCGCCGCGCCAGCGAACCGGTCGAGACGCTGCCGGTGGATGACGACCGGATCGACTTCGCTTCCGTCGACCTGACGGATCTGTTCAAGAGAATGCGTGACGCCGAGCACGGCGGCCAGTTGGCCATGTGCAGCGTGTTCCTGGAGGACCCGCTACTGGAGCTGGTATTGGAGCAGGAAGGTGAGGAAGAAGCGACGGACTTTATCCTTTCGGCACTGATCGAATACCGCCAGTGGTCCACCGAGGCCACCGAGGAAGCGGCCCTGGCCTGGATCGAAAGCCCGGCCTTCCAGGCCGACTATGTGGCGGCTTCGCAGGCGCTACAGAAAGCCGCCGGCTAACCATACGGCGGCGTCTCTGATTCTTCGCGTAATCGTTCACGACCTTCGCGGGCAAGCCCTGCTCCTACAGGTTCGCGTCGTACACACCCCCTGTGCACGACACCGAACCGCACGCCATGCGCCAAACCTGCGCACGACACCGAACCGCATACCATGCGCCAAACCTGCGCACGACACAGAACTGTAGGAGCAGGGCTTGCCCGCGAAGAGGCCGTCACTATCACCCAAAGCCCCGCAGACAAACCACCATCAATCCATCAGTTCAACACCACCCGCCCGACTTTCTCATGCCGACGACGGCGCGCCACCAGCAGCCCGGCGGCCACCACCAGCACACTGAGCAAGCCCGTGGCGAGAATCTCGACGCGATGGGCTTCCTGGCACAACATCACCGCCAATACCGCCACGATGAACACAATCACCGCCCAGGTCAGCCCCGGGAACAGCCACATCTTGAAGTCGATCTTCTCGCCCTTGGCCATGCGCTGACGACGCATGCGCAGCTGCGACACCGCAATCACCAGGTACACCAGCAACGCAATGGCGCCGGAACTGGCCAACAGGAACTCGAACACCGCTGCCGGCGCGACATAGTTGGCGAACACCGCCAGGAAGGCCGCCGCCGTCGACAGCATCACCGCCCAATAAGGCGTGCCGCTGGCATTGGTGCGCTTGGACACGGCCGGCGCATCACCGCGCTTGCCGAGGGAAAAGAGCATCCGCGACGCGGTATACAGCGCCGAGTTCAGGCAACTGGTCACCGCCACCAGCACCACCAGGTCAACGATCAGCTTGGCATTCGGGATGCCCATGCGATCCAGCACCACCTGATAGGAACCGACCGCCGCCAGGCTCGGGTCATTCCACGGCACCAGCGCAACCACGATAAAGATCGACACCAGGTAGAACAGGCCGATCCGCCAGATCACCGAGTTGGTGGCCTTGGAGATCTGCTTGCCCGGGTCTTTCGATTCAGCCGCGGCAATGGTGACGATTTCCGTGCCCATGAACGAGAACATGGTGGTCAGCATGGCCGCCAATACCGCGCCCAGGCCATTGGGCATAAAGCCCACGGTATCCACCAGATGCGACACGCCACTGACCTGGCTGGTCGGCAGCAAGCCAAAGATCGCCAGCACGCCCAACACGATGAACGCGATGATCGCAATCACCTTGATCAGCGCGAACCAGAACTCGAACTCACCGTAGTTCTTCACGCTGAACAGGTTGGTCGCGGTCAGCAACAAGGTAATGATCAGGGTAAAGGCCCAGATCGCCACATTGGGGAACCAGGCATGGAGGATGGTCGCGGCGGCGTTGGCCTCCAGCGGGATCACCAACACCCAGAACCACCAGTACAACCAGCCGATGGTGAAACCGGCCCAGTGCCCGATGGCACGGTCGGCGTAGGTCGAAAAGGAACCGGTATCCGGCGAGGCCACGGCCATTTCGGCGAGCATGCGCATCACCAGCACCACCAGGGTCCCGGCCGCGGCGTAAGCCATCAGTACGGCAGGACCGGCTTCGGCGATCGCGTGCCCGGAACCGACAAACAGACCGGCCCCGATCACCCCGGCAATCGACAGCATGGTCACATGCCGCGACTTGAGCCCTTGCTCCAGGTTATTGGAATTATGCGTACTGCTCATTGAGGCTACCTTTGCAATGAAGAGCTCGCCCTACACATCGGAAGACCTTGTTGAAGGAATCCAACGGGGGCGTATTTTATTTTTTACGCAAGATTTGCGCCAAAATGTTACAGGACTCCGGTTTCCGTGGCCTGCACGCCCGACCGAAGGATATTCGTAACCTGTTGAGATTAATGGCTATTTGCCAAGACGTTACCGAGGCACCCAAATCTAGACCTGCCGGTCGCACCAGAAACACTCAAAAAATAGCGTAACGCCCCATTTCAGGGCGAGCCTATGCCCACTCAGCGGGTTTACCCTTCCCACCCTTGGCCAAAGCTGGCACCATCGCGCCCTTTTTTAAGCGACTGCCGAGTCAGGAAGACGGATCAAAGGCTCTTTGGTTGTTGCCGTGGCGACAGACTGCTGTGCCGATGCGACAACCTGTCACCCATCCGTCCTGCACCGGCTTTTCCCTATGCTAGCTTGGCGCTCGCCAGGAAGGCCGCCAATAGCAGGAGCACGACAGAACACAATGAGGACCGCACATGGCTGAGGCCACGCCCGCGCTTGAAATCCGCAACTTGCACAAACGCTACGGTGAGCTGGAGGTACTCAAAGGTATCTCGCTGACCGCCCGCGACGGTGATGTGATCTCGATCCTGGGTTCCTCCGGTTCCGGCAAGTCGACCTTCCTGCGTTGCATCAACCTGCTGGAGAACCCGCACCAGGGCCAGATCCTGGTCAATGGCGAGGAACTCAAGCTCAAGGCCGCGAAAAACGGTGAGCTGGTGGCCGCCGACGGCAAGCAGATCAACCGCCTGCGCAGCGAAATCGGCTTTGTGTTCCAGAACTTCAACCTCTGGCCGCACATGAGCATCCTCGACAACATCATCGAGGCCCCGCGCCGGGTGCTCGGCCAGAGCAAGGCCGAGGCCATCGACGTGGCCGAAGCGCTGCTGGCCAAGGTCGGCATCGCAGACAAGCGCCACGCCTACCCCTCGCAACTGTCCGGCGGCCAGCAACAGCGCGCGGCCATCGCCCGCACCCTGGCGATGCAGCCCAAGGTCATCCTGTTCGACGAGCCGACCTCGGCCCTCGACCCGGAAATGGTCCAGGAAGTCCTCGCTGTAATCCGTGCCCTGGCCGAAGAAGGCCGCACCATGCTGCTGGTCACCCACGAAATGGGCTTTGCCCGCCAGGTGTCCAGTGAAGTGGTGTTCCTGCACCAGGGCCTGGTGGAAGAACAAGGAACCCCGCAGCAGGTTTTCGACAACCCGCTGTCGGCGCGCTGCAAACAATTCATGTCCAGCAACCGCTAACGGAGCAACACGTATGCAGACCTACAAAAAATTCCTCCTGGCCGCTGCCGTCTCCATGGCCTTCAGCGCCAGTGCCTTTGCCGAAACCCTGAAAATGGGTATCGAAGCCGCCTACCCGCCGTTCAACAACAAGGATGCCAGCGGCCAGGTCGTGGGCTTCGACAAGGACATCGGCGACGCCCTGTGCGCCAAGATGAAGGTCGAGTGCACGGTCGTGACCTCCGACTGGGACGGGATCATTCCGGCCCTGCAGACCAAGAAGTTCGACTTCCTGATCTCCTCGATGTCGATCACCGAAGAACGCAAGCAGGCGGTCGACTTCACCGACCCCTACTACTCCAACAAGCTGCAATTTATCGCGGCCAAGAAAGACGCCGATTTCAAGACCGACAAGGATTCGCTCAAGGGCAAGATCATCGGTGCCCAGCGCGCGACCCTGGCCGGCAGCTGGCTGGATGACCACCTGGGCGACGACGTCACCATCAAGCTCTACGACACCCAGGAAAACGCCTACCTCGACCTGCAGGCCGGGCGCCTGGATGCCATCCTGGCGGACAAATACGTCAACTATGAATGGCTGAAGAGCGAAGCCGGCAAGCCTTACGAGTTCAAGGGCAACCCGGTCGAAGAGAGCGACAAGATCGGCATCGCCGTGCGCAAGAAGGACGACGAACTGCGTGAGAAGCTGAACGCCGCGCTGAAAGAAATCATCGCCGACGGTACTTACAAGAAGATCAACGACAAGTACTTCCCGTTCAGCATCCTCTGACCTGCCCCGATGGCCGGCACCTCAACGCAAGGTGTCGGCTGTCCCTGGTAAAGCCTGCCTCTGCCCATGAATATCGACCTCTATGGATTCGGCCCGGCGCTCGCCGCCGGCGCGCTGATGACCGTCAAGCTTGCGCTCTGTGCCCTGTGCCTGGGACTGGTCCTCGGGCTGCTCGGCGCCTTGGCCAAGACTTCACCGTACAAACCGCTGCAATGGCTGGGGGGCGCCTATTCGACCCTGGTTCGCGGCATACCGGAACTGCTCTGGGTGCTGCTGATGTACTACGGCACCGTCACGTTGATGAGCGCATTGGGCGAGGTGTTCGGTAATCCCGAACTGGCCTTGAACCCGTTCGCCGCCGGGGTGATCGCCCTGGGCCTGTGCTTTGGTGCCTACGCCACGGAAGTGTTTCGTGGCGCAATTTTGGCGATCCCCAAGGGGCATCGGGAAGCGGGGGTCGCACTGGGCATGTCCAGGGTGCGGATCTTCACCCGGCTGATCATGCCGCAGATGTGGCGCATCGCCCTGCCGGGCCTGGGTAACCTGTTCATGATCCTGATGAAGGACACCGCGCTGGTGTCGGTGATCAGCCTGGAAGAAATCATGCGCCAGGCGCAGAACGCGGTGCTGTTCAGCAAGTTACCGTTCACCTTCTACCTGGTGGCGGCCTTTATGTACCTGGGGCTGACCGTCCTGGCCATGACCGGCATGCATTTCCTGGAAAAACGTGCCGCTCGCGGTTTTGTGAGGACCACATAATGGAATGGGAAGTCATCTTCAAATGGCTGCCGAAGTTCTTCCAGGGCGCGGTACTGACCCTGGAACTGGTGGGCATCGCCGTGGTGCTGGGGTTGATCCTGGCGGTGCCGCTGGGTATCGCCCGGGCGTCGAAGCTCTGGTATGTGCGATCCCTGCCCTACGCCTACATCTTCTTTTTCCGCGGGACGCCGCTGCTGGTGCAACTGTTCCTGGTGTATTACGGCCTGGCGCAGTTCGACGCGATTCGCGAGAGCTTTATGTGGCCTTACCTGCGCAACCCGTTCTGGTGTGCGACGGCGACCATGACGCTGCACACCACCGCGTATATCGCTGAGATCCTGCGCGGTGCGATCCAGGCCATTCCGCCGGGGGAGATCGAAGCGGCACGGGCGCTGGGGATGTCGCGGGCCAAGGCGATGGTCTACATCATCCTGCCGCGCGCGGCGCGGATCGGCTTGCCGGCTTATAGCAACGAAGTGATCCTGATGCTCAAGGCCAGCTCGCTGGCGAGCACCGTGACGCTGCTGGAACTGACCGGCATGACCCGGACCATCATTGCGCGCAACTACCTGACGGTGGATATGTTCTTCACCGCGGGGGTGTTCTACCTGGTGATCTCGTTCCTGCTGGTGCAGGCGTTCAAGCAGGTGGAGCGCTGGATGCGGGTGGATGCCTGCCAGGGGCGGTGAGGGTGTTTGCTGTTGATGATCGAACCGCTACCACGCCTCACCATGCGGCCGATTGAGTAGCGAGAATGATCCTCAGGTCAGCTCTTTGTCCGCGATCATGCTTTCTCTCCTGAACTGCATGATCTCGGGCAGGCTGTCTTCGATCCAATCGACCATTGCTTCCACCTTGGCGGCGGCGGCTTTTCCCAGGGGCGTTAACCTGTATTCCACATAGGGTGGCACTACCGGACGAGAGAGCCGATGGACCAGCCCATCCCCCTCCAGTCCCTGAAGTGTCTGTGAAAGCATTTTCTCGCTTACTCCACCGATTTTTCGGCGCAGTTCACTGAAACGATGAGTCCCCCCCAACAGAACCACCAGCACCAGCACGCCCCACCGGCTGGTCATATGTTTCAGGACCTCTCGTGATGGACAATCGGCTTGCAGGAGTTCGCCGCGACGTACTTTTGCGGAAAAGGTGTGAGGAGGGTTTTCGGGGTAGCTCATGAAACTTACCTTTTTGTACGTACTTACTATTGGTTAGTCCGAATCGTAAGATGACCGTTCCTCCCATTGGAATCAAGGTACTTCTCATGATTGCTGTCACGGGCGCTACAGGCCAGTTGGGCCGCCTTGTTATTGACGAGTTGCTTAAAAGCGTCTCCCCGGACGAATTGGTCGCATTGGTACGCGACCCGCTCAAGGCGCAAGATCTCGGCGCCAAAGGCATCAATGTTCGTCAGGCAGAATATGGCCAACCCGAATCGCTCAATAGCGCTCTGGTCGGTGTAGATCGGCTGCTGCTTATTTCGTCCAGCGAAGTCGGACAACGCAGCGCACAGCATCGTGCGGTCATTCAGGCGGCTAAATCAGCAGGTGTGCATCTGTTGGCGTACACCAGCCTGCTACACGCAGACCGGTCGACGCTGGGCTTGGCGGTCGAGCATCGGGACACCGAGCAAGCGCTGGCAGAGTCCGGACTGGGTTACGTATTGCTGCGCAATGGTTGGTACAGCGAGAATTACACAGCGGGTCTGGCGCCGGCAGTCGAGCATGGAGCCATTCTGGGAAGTGCCCAAGAGGGTCGAATCTCATCCGCTTCTCGAGCAGATTATGCCAAGGCGGCAGCCATAGTGCTGACCCGTGAAGGACAAGCAGGCAAGGTTTACGAGTTGGCAGGTGACGAGAGCTACTCGTTATCGGAACTGGCCACGGAAGTCGCCAAACAATCGGGTAAAGCCGTTGTCTACAACGATCTTCCCCAGGAGCAATACAAGTCAGCGCTCATTGGCATGGGCCTGCCGGAAGGGTTGGCCGCCTTGCTTGCCGATTCTGATGCCGCGGCAGCTAAAGGCGACCTGTTTGATGACTCCCGCCAACTGAGTCGCCTGCTGGGGCGTCCAACCACTCCGATCGCTGAATCGGTTAGCACGGTGCTTAAGCACTAACCGTCGTTTTAGGCCGCCGCATTGAGCGGCGCCGTCGATACCCAGTTATCGAGGAGCCTGGTTTCGCCAACAAGCCGGCTCCTACATATCGCGTGATTGCTTTACATTGGCGCTTACCCGCAAAGATGCCACCCCGGAACCCGCAGCATGCCCGCCATCCTCCAAGGCCCCACCCTGCAAACCCGCTTCACG
The DNA here is from genome assembly GCF_023242495.1 of Pseudomonas sp. MWU13-2862. NCBI lineage: Bacteria > Pseudomonadati > Pseudomonadota > Gammaproteobacteria > Pseudomonadales > Pseudomonadaceae > Pseudomonas > Pseudomonas sp. MWU13-2862. The sequence continues at coordinate 456,046 of NZ_JALMEZ010000004.1, forward strand.
GCCCTGGACGCATTCCTCTCGGCGCACCAGCACCTGTGGCGCCCGCGCCCGTTCACCCACCTGCATCTGCCGTGGGAAACCCAACACCCGGAACTCGCCACCTGGCTACGCCAACGCAGCCTCGACGATGCCGAAGCCAGCCACAACCACCCGGAACACCTCGCCGCCCCCGCGCCGTTTCCCGCGTTAGCTGCCGAATCCCAGGCACTGGCTACTGTCGGAACACTCCCCGACAGCGCCCTGCCCCCTGCCAATCACCGCCTGAACGTCGACGTCCCCGGGCGCAAATGGCAACAAATCGAAGCCTTCGCCAGCCGCCTGGACTTCGCCCAATCGCCCACCCACTGGCTCGATTGGTGCTCCGGCAAAGGCCACCTGGGCCGCCGTCTACTACAACCCGGCCAACACCTGACCTGCCTGGAATACGACCCGGCCCTGATCGCCAGCGGCCAGCAACTCAGCCAGCACCACCACCTACCGGCCCAACACCTGCAACAAGACGTCCTAGCGCCTGATGCCGCCGCCCGCCTGAACGCCGAGCACACCCCGGTCGCCCTCCACGCCTGCGGCGACCTCCACGTCCGCCTGATGCAACTCGCCAGCCACGCCGGCTGCCGCCAACTGGCGATCGCCCCTTGCTGCTACAACCGCATCAGCACCGCGAACTACCAACCTCTGTCCACTGCCGCCCAAGCCTCGCCCCTGCATCTATCCCTGGACGACCTCGCCCTGCCCCTGAGCGAAACCGTCACCGCCGGTGCCCGGGTCCGCCGCCAGCGCGACACCTCCATGGCCCGACGCCTGGCCTTCGACCTGCTGCAACGCCGTCTGCGACAAACCGGCGACTACTTGCCCACCCCCTCGCTACCCAGCGCCTGGCTCGATAAACCCTTCGCCGATTACTGCCACGACCTAGCCGCGCTCAAAGAGTTATCCACAGTCGGCGAGCAGAATTGGGCGGAATTGGAAACGGCAGGCTGGCAACGACTGGCGCAAGTGCGCAACCTGGAACTGCTACGCGGACTGTTCCGCCGCCCGCTGGAACTCTGGCTGGTGCTGGACCGCGCGCTGTTCCTCGAAGAGCAAGGCTATGCGGTACGCCTGGGCTTATTTTGCGAAAGCCCGTTGACGCCGCGCAATCTTATGCTACTGGCAGAGCGCCATTGACCGCCCTGGCGCACGACGCAGCCTGTGGATAAGTCTGTTGATGCTTTTCCCGAAGACGCCCTGAAAACGCCGCCTACAGAGCAAAAAGCTGACTGATCATTTTTTGTTCACAAAATAAAGCACCGGAAAAACAGATAGTTGCAGCGTGATGAGAACGCGTCCACAAAATTGCATTCTCAGCGCGCCAACCACCAGTCACTTGTGCATAAGCGTTTTAGTCAACAGATATAACGCGCTTTTTTCCACATTCTGAAAACGCCACAACCCCCTGTAGGAGCTGGCTTGCCGGCGATAGCGTCCGCTCAGGCGATGCAAGACTCACTGGCCTCATCGCCGGCAAGCGGGCTCCAACAGGTTCTCGTATTAGCCTGAAGCCCCCTCAGCAATGCCTCCCGAGCGGCCAACACAGCTTGCTCAACCGCCTCACCACCACGGACAGTGCCCTCCAGATAGATAAACGTCAGCTGATGAATGCCGATGGAATTGAGGATCGCCTTTAAATAAGGCGTGAGAAAGTCCGGCTGACGAGCCTGTTCGCCCTGAATCAAGCCCCCTGAACTGACCAGCACAAAAGTCGGCCGATCCTTGAGCAGACCAAACTTCTCCCCCGCGCCGTTCACCCCGAAACTGCGTTGAATACGTACCACATGATCAATCCACAGCTTCATGGCGGCGGGCAGCGTGAAGTTGTGGAGCGGCGTGCACAGCACCAGCAGATCGCTGGTCTCGAGCTCGACGATCTGCCGCTCGGACGCATGGATGGCCACGTTGTCCATGCCAGCCACCGAAGTCACGGCCGTCGCGTAGTCGCTGGTCAAGGCGGGCAGCGGTTCACCGCCCAGTTGGCGATCCATGAGCGTGCTGATGCCCGGCCAGTCGCCCAGCACGTCAGCGGCCAAACGATAAACCCGAGCCGCCTTGCCATGGGAGCTGAAATTCAACAACAGGGCGCGGCTCATACCGCTCTCCCCGTACTGAGATCCTGGGAAAAGTGCATACCTTTAGCCAACAACCCCTGACGAAAATAGAAACGTTGCGCCAACGGCATATGCATCCCCGTGTCGAGCACCAGATAGCGATAACCCAAGGCCCGCGTGTGACGGCGCACCTCCTCCAACAGCCCGGCGCCCAGCTCGCGACGCTGTTGCGAAGCCGTCACCACCAGATCATCGACATAGACGAAGCGCCCATACAGGGTGTTCTCCGTCACCCGAAAGCCGGCCAGGCCGATCACCTGCCCGTGCTCGCGCAGCGCCAACAGGCGAAAGCCCTTCTCGCCCTGACGGAAAACCTGCTCAACAAAGGAATCCGCATCGGTCAGATGCGGCCGCAGCTCCTGCATCACCGCAAAACATTCGCGGCACTGGGCTTTGCTTTCGACCAGCGCGTATTCGAGATCATTACCCATGGGACGTTTCCCCATGCTGGCGCACGCTGGCCGGCACCAAGCGAAAACTGACACCGACGCGGTTAAGGGCGTTCATCAGGGCGATTGCCAGGGTCAGGTCGGCCACTTCCTTTTCGCCGAACACAGCGGAAACGGCCTGGAAGTCTTCGTCCGGCACGTCGGTTGCGTGCACCCGGGTCACGCTTTCGGCCCAGGCCAGGGCGGCGCACTCACGGCGGTCGAACAACGCACCGCCTTCGCGCCAGACCGGCACCAGCAATACCTTGTCGAGGCTCACGCCCAGCTTGATCAGGTCCCGGGAATGCTGGCTGATGCAGAAGGCGCAGCCATTGATCTGCGAAACCCGCAGGTACACCAGGTCAATCAGGTGCGGTTCAATCCCGCAGCTTTGCAGATAGCTTTTAACGCCAAACAGCGCTTTGTAGCCCAGGGGTGCGGCGTCGAGGTAATTGAGACGTTGAGTCATGGTTGGCTCCCGTTTGAGGTGGGTGAAATCATGGGTTGCAGTCTGCGGTGCGTTGAAACCGGCCGACAGGGCCAAGATCGCGCAAGCCGTTTGGGACATGAGCGCTACTGAATCGGGCCAGCCATGGGGTTAAACTGCGTCCGTTCTGCATGACCACGGAAACCCCATGCCCATTGCCAAAGCCGCCACTGAACCGGGGTTGCCCAAATACCTGGTGGTCTATCGACGCATTCGTAGCGCTATCGATGAAGGTCAATTGCGGCCCGGTGATCGCGTGCCTTCGGTGCGCGGCCTGGCGGCAGAACTCAATCTGGCGCGGGGCACCGTCGAGGCGGCTTATGAGCTGCTGATCAGCGAGGGTTACCTGACGGCGCGTGGTCAGGCCGGGACGGTCATTGCCCTCGATCTGCCGGTGAAGGTGGCTCCGAGCCCATCAGCGGAAAGTGCCGCGCCGACGGAACAGGATCAGCCGCTGCTCCTGCAAATGGGACTTCCAGCACTGGATGCCTTCCCGCGAAAACTCTGGAGCCGACTGATCACCCAGCGTGCCCGGCAAACCGATATCGCTGGTTTGGGCTTCAGCGATCCGCGGGGCTACGCGCCGCTGCGCTCGGCCGTTGCCACGTATCTGGGGTTGTATCGAGGCGTGCAGTGCACGCCGGACCAGGTGTTTATCTGCACCGGTTACAACGCCGTGCTCGAACTGGTTTGCGAAAGCCTGGAGATGGCGGGCCAGGGTTGCTGGTTTGAGGAACCTGGTTATGTGCATGCGCGGCAGATACTGCTCAATCGCGGCGTGCAGCTGGTGCCGGTGCCGGTGGATGCCGACGGTCTGCGGGTGGAGCACGGTATCCGCCTGAATCCGACGGCGCGACTGGCAGTGGTCACCCCGGCCCATCAGAGCCCGTTGGGCGTGGCGTTGAGTCCGGAGCGGCGCAAGGCGCTGCTGGATTGGGCGCAGGTGCAGTCGAGCTGGGTACTGGAAGACGACTATGACAGCGAGTTTCGCTATCGAGGCCGCCCGCTTCCCGCGCTGAAGAGCCAGGATGTGCATGATCGCGTGTTGTACGCAGGGACCTTCAGCAAGATGCTGTTTCCAGGGTTGCGGCTGGCGTATCTGGTGGTTCCGAGGGAACAGGTCGGGCGTTTTGAACAGGTCGCCCGGCTGTGGCGCAATCGCTGCCCGGAACTGTTGCAGGCGACGGTCAGCGACTTTCTGAGTCAGGGTCACTTCACCCGGCACCTGAAGAAGATGCGCCAGTTGTACAGCATGCGTCGGGCATTGCTGGTCAAGGCGTTGGAAGAGGTGGGCAGCGGGATATTGAAGGTCGACCCGCAGGCTGGGGGCATTAATCTACTGGTGCGGGTGTTGATTGATGTGCCGGATGTCCGCATAGCCAAGCAGGCGCGGGCGGCGGGATTATCGATTGAGCCATTGTCGCGCTGGCAGGTGGTGGCCGGGCAGGAAGGCGGGTTGTTGATGACCTTTACCAACGTCGCGTCGGCCGAGCAGGCGGCTGAAATAGCGGACCGGTTGCTGATGGCGATCGAGGCGGCGCGGTCGGCGGATCAGGACAAAGCCCAGGGTTGCCGGCATGGGCGGATCACAAGAACGCCACCTTCGCAAAAATAGTCAGATATCAGGGGTTTACAGAACCTCGCCAATCGCTATAATCGTCGCCCTAACACGCCGGTATAGCTCAGTTGGTAGAGCAACTGACTTGTAATCAGTAGGTCCCGGGTTCGACTCCTGGTGCCGGCACCATACAAGGTTCCAGAGAAGGCTTTCAAAATCTCTGGAACCCCCGAAAAACCCGCCTTCTGGCGGGTTTTTTCGTTTTGGCGTTCCGTCGGATTCCGCCAAAATCTTATGGATACCAGCCGTTTTAAGGATAAAGATAGGGGTAAGGTCATTCGATAAAGGGAGGAGTACCCTTATGTCGCGCACCACTGCCCCGCTCTCTGATTCGGCTTGCCGTTCAGCCAAGCCCACCGAACGCGCCTACAAGCTTTTCGACGGCGACGGCCTCTACCTTTTAGTCCAGCCCAATGGCCGCAAAGGCTGGCGTTTCAGGTATGTAAAACCTGATGGTCGTGAAGGACTGACCTCGTTTGGCAACTACCCCGTGGTCGGCCTCGCCGATGCGCGCAAGAAGCGGCTGGAGGTCAAGCGGATGCTGGTGGAAGGCATCGACCCCATCGAGTCCAAACATCAAGCCAAGACGCAAGCCACCATCCGAGGCCGAACCTTTGAGGACGCAGCCTTGGACTGGCACAAAGCGATGTCTGCCAAATGGGCTCCGGGCCATGCCAAGACGGTCCTGAGCCGCCTCAAAACCCATGTTTTTCCTCTAATCGGTGATCGCGCTATTGTCGACCTAGACACTCACGACTTGATGCAACCTCTGGAAGCAATCCAGAAGCGTGGCACGATTGACGTCGCGTTAAGGGTACAAAACTACCTGCAAAGCATCATGCGCGAGGCGAAACGTGCTCGACAGATCGCGGCAAACCCTGCCTCCGACCTTGAAGGTTTGATCAAAGCACCGAGGGTAGTTCACCGCCCAGCTTTACCCTTATCGCGCCTGCCTGAATTGCAGGAGCGCATCGACACCTACAAAGGACGAACGCTGACTCGGCTAACAGTCATGCTCTCGCTACATGTGTTTGTCCGCTCCAGCGAACTGCGCTTCGCCCGCTGGAATGAGTTCGACCTCAAGCGCGGCACCTGGGAGATACCTGATACTCGACCCGCGCTGGACGGAGTACCCTTTTCAACAAGAGGTACGAAGATGGCCGGAGACATCCACCTTGTACCCTTATCGCCGCAAGCCGTAACCCTGCTGGAACAGATCCGCACCCTCACCGGCGAATTCGCCCTGGTATTTGCAGGCGATGCCAAACCGTCGAAACCGATGTCTGAAAACACGGTGAACAGCGCGCTTCGAAATATGGGTTACGACACAAAAACCGAAATCTGTGGCCATGGCTTCCGCTCGATGGCCTGCAGCGCACTGATCGAGTCAGGATTGTGGTCGGAGACCGCCATTGAACGGCAGATGAGCCACAAAGAGCGCAACAACGTCCGCGCGGCTTACATTCACAAGGCTGAATTCATTGAGGAGCGCAGATTGATCATGAACTGGTGGAGTCGGTACCTTGAGACGAATCGACAGGAGCATGTAACACCCCACGAATTCGCGAACCAGACCGGACCGAACGTCACTCGCTTAAAAGCAAAACGTGGCGCAACTGAGTAACCGCTCGGTCTTTATATCTCAGTGATCCGCTTGTCCACGCGGGTCCATCCAAACAGGGCTGCAAAGCCGCCCTGTTTGGATGGACCTCACTTAAAAAATCTAAAGCCCACGCAACTGGCTGTGGAAAACCACGGATTTCCACCGGTGGATAATTTCATCCACAGCCGCAGAACTCTCGAAAATTCGAGCCTTGACCCGAATTATCCACAGGCGTAGAAAAGATCGGGCAAAGCGCTGTCGTTGACAGCAACCCTAGGTAGCCAGAACCTTTGAGGCTACGCCACACCGTGGTGGTTCTCCCAAAGTGCGATTAGCGTCCGGCGGCTCGCACGGTCACAGCAATGTGATGGATGCCTACTTTTAGCAACGTGCCCACGGCGGCAACTCATCCCTTTCATAGCTGCCCTGCAGCAACCTATCCGCTTGGCCATTTCCTTGCGCCAACCTGCGCCCGTCTCTTTCTCCCGGAAAGAGACGGGCGCTCCTACCGCTGCTGCAGCCCAGCTCGTACAAGGCTTTGCGGCATTCCCCCTCGTGACAATCGGCGTGACAAACACCGAAGTCACCCGCAACAGCGATGCAGATGATGGTGCCGCAGCCCAAGGAATGGACTGCACCTGACTGACAGCCAGGCATGCCCCGGTCATCGCATCACTGCCTTCACCCGACTCAGGATCTCGCGGCGCCGGTCTCGTCAGCCAGTGCAGCCTCCACCCGCCCACTTCTTCGGAAGTGCTCAGGAGGTCAGATCATGAGATGCCCAAGCTCCCGGTCGTAAAGAGCCGCCAGTCCCGCGTTAGTGGACAACCCTCACAGGTCGCAGGGGCCTTGATCCCTGATAACACTCAACATCCTTGGCGGGGTGACGTGGGGAAAGTCTCAAAGGTTTGGCTTCGAGAGGAGTTTGATCATGGCACTGATAGGTAGACGGGACGGGCGGAATTTTGGCTATGGTCGTCAACTGAGCTATGCCGGGCCGCAAGCGCTGAAGGACATGTTCGGCGGCGGGCACTATGGGACCGTTAAAGCGCACAGTGATCGCTGGCAGGCGTTTGTTCGATGGTGTCGTTCGGAGGATGGGCCAGGGTTCAACGATGCGCGAAAAATTGTTCGGCAGACCTTGCTGGACTACGCCAGGTATCTGCGGCGGCAAGTCGAACAAGGAGCTATCGGCATCGCGACCGCGCAAAATCGATTGTCCAGCGTGAATCGAACCATGGCCGCGCTTCGCGGTGATCAGTCCGTGAAAGTACCGAGCCCAAGCAAGGCATTGGGAATGCAGCGGGCGAGTGTTCGTCGCTCAGTGCCGCAAGGCCAAGACCGCGAATACGTTAAGCGGATCGTTGACGAGCTTTGCGAACATCAGCAGCCGCGCGCTGCCGCCATCGTTCAGTTAGCGCGAGCCACCGGCATGCGTTTGCGTGAGGCGATTTTGGCCGACCTTCCTCGACTGCAACGGGAAGCCGAGCAACTCGGGAGGATCAACATCCAGGACGGCACAAAAGGTGGGCGCAGCGGAGCAACAGCAGCTCGCTGGATCGTGGTGGATGACCATGTACGCGAAACACTCAGATATGCCGAGCAGGTCTTACCGCATGGCAGCCACAACCTACTGGTACCGAACGAGAGCTACCTCGATTTCCAGCAACGCGTCGTACGCCCCGCCCGAGACGTCCTCCATACGCACAACCTCAAAGGCTTCCACGAACTGCGCGCAGCCTATGCGTGCGAACGCTATGAGCAAATCACCCTCTATCCCGCGCCCATCAATAATGATGGGCGGTGCGACCAGTTTGACCGGCCCCTTGATCGGCAGGCCCGAGACCAACTCAGCTATGAACTTGGGCACGGCCGTATCGACGTGGTATCGGCTTACATCGGTGGTCGAGCATGAGTAAGCCATTCGATATGGAGCTGTTCTTGGTGGGCGTTCTGACCGGATCGCACTCCACCCGCATGCGTCACCTTCGTCAGGCGAAGGCCATTCAAGCGGCGATACATTATCGCTGGCACCTAGACAATCCATGGACCTGGCAGCGAAAACATATCGATTGGTTTCTAAATCAGCACCTGAACCAGCGCACTGAATCCACGCGCTATTACTATCTGCTGACCGTGCATTTGCTCACTATTCGCTTAGGTAAGCCATGGCATTTCAAGGTCAGCATCTATAGGGGACCTCGGGAGAGACGCTGACCAACGTTTTCACCCGATTTGATCATTGCACGCAAAAAGGGCGACAGGCCTAGATCGGCCAGGGGTGGAAAGCCGGCATGGTCCACTTTGCTCCCCGGTGAGGATGGTCGGTAACGGCATCCGCTGTTGCTAGCCAGCCACCTGCCCTAGAAAGGCGGGGAGTTCTCATGCTTGGCCTTCCGTGGATAAAGCTCGGCAGCCCTGCGGAATGCCCGGTGACAACATCCATGTTAACGGTCAATCTATGCGCCAGATAACGGCTCATTTCCCCAGACCGCTTTTGGCAACCAATGAACTACAACGATATGTGGCATCGGACGCGATAATTCATCAGCCGGTGCTACGCACGACAAAAGGTCACCCCCCAACTCTAGAGCGTTGTGGACGTATTCGGATATCGCGTGGCGCGTTGGCTAATCGTGCTGGGAAAAATAAGGTGCGGCACAGCCTGGCTGCTGAATAGTTCAGGGGGCAGTCGTAGTCAAACAGGACAAGCAAATGAGCAAAGCAGGTATTCAGTCCAATCGAGGCGATGGTTACCAAACGCTGGTTGCCTTTGACTGGGCTTTAAGCGTTCTTTCGGAGCCTGGTTACCAGTGGCTTGAAGTAGATTCAGTAAGCGGGTCAGTGGACGATGTGGTGATCGGCAAAGTAGATGGCACCAAAATTTACTGCCAATGCAAAAAAAACCAGACGCTGCATAAGGCCTGGTCTACTGCCGACCTCGCCGACGAATTGCGCAAGGCAATCAGCTTGTTGACCAGCGATCCGACAGCGGAAATTCGCTTCTATTCGCGCAGCGCGTTTGGTGATCTCTCAAGACTGCGGGAATACAGCACCAACTATGCCGATGAAGCAACCTACCAAACCAATCTGGGCAAGGCGCTCCAAGAGTCAGATACCGAACTAGGAAGTCTGCTTGTCGAACAGGCGTCAAATCTTTCAACCTACCAGTTCCTACAACGCACGACGTTTGAAATCAGTCCAGAACTGGATCGCATGGAGGCATTTCTGCGCGAGCGTTTGTGGCGGTTGGTAAGCAACGGTTCAGCGGCTTACAACACCCTATGGACACGCCTTGACTACCTCGGAATGCGCGTTAGCGGCCACGGCGAAAGTAGTGCTACGCAACATCGACTGACAAAGGACAACCTGAAAGTCTTGCTGGACAACGCAGGCTCGCTGCTGACCCCTCCCATGGACATGGTAAAGGTTCGTACTTCATTCAAAAGCACTTCTGCCATTGGCCGGTCATGGCGCAGAGATATTGGCAGTGAAAGCGTTTCGAATCCATCCGTCAACGAACTCATCGAAGCCATTGAAGCCAAACATGGCTCTATCTTGCTCACCGGTTTGCCGGGATCTGGCAAGACCTGCGTAATGCTGGCAGTGCAAGAAGCACTGGAACAACTCGCCCAAACCCGCACTGACCTACTGCCGCTGTTCATTCAATCGCGCGAGTTCGCCGACATCGTCACTGCGCAAGACCGTCAAGCCCTAGGCCTGCCTGAACATTGGGTAGAAGGAGCGGCACGCATGGCGGAAGATGCGCACGTGGTCGTAATGATCGACTCGTTAGATGTACTTTCCATTGCCCGTGAACACAGCGTACTTACGTACTTCCTTGCCCAAATTGATCGTCTGCTGCTGGTTCCCAACATTACCGTTGTCACTGCCTGTCGCGACTTTGACTGTCATTACGATCGGCGTATTGCCCAGCGCAGTTGGGGTAAAAAAATCACCTGCCAGCCATTGGAATGGGATACCGAGATAGCGCCGCTGCTCGTAAAACTCAGCATTGACGCATCGGCCACCGATACGACCACGCGCGAATTGATTTGTAATCCACGTGAATTGGCCTTGTTTGTTGAATTAGCGCAGCAAGGAGGTAGCTTCAATGTAGTGACCAGCCAAGCGCTGGCACAGCGCTACCTTGCCACGATCGTGCAGGCCAATAGCGCACTGGGCGATGCCGCCATGCAAGCCATCGAAGCCATCGCGGCTGAAATGCTAAAGTTGCGCAGTCTTGCGGTGCCACGTCAGCGATTCACCGCCTCACAAGATATTCAACGTGCACTTCTCAGTAATAAGGTGCTGCATGAGACGCAGGATGGGCAACTGACATTCGGGCACCAGACGCTGCTCGACGTATTGGTGATCAGCGGCGCGGTACGCCAAGCTGTTACTTTGAACGCATTCATACAACGTTTACCGCCCGTGCCTTTTGTGCGCCCCAGCATTCGCAGCTTTGTCACGCAGCTGACAACCGGAGATCGACGCGAATTCCGAAAACAGCTGCGTACTGTTTTGACAGGCAACAATGCCTTCCATATTCGCCGTCTTGTGGCGGAAACCTTTACAGAACAACCCCCACACGATGACGACTGGCTTCTAATACGCGACCTGCGCAACCAGCATCGTGATGTCTTTCAGGTGATCTACACCCAGGCGGCTCGGGTGGAATGGCATCACTTCTGGATGAAGCATCTAGTCCCGTTTTTGAAAGATACCCGCGATGTTGACGGGTTAACGATGCATGTGCACCGAGTATCTCAATGGAAAAATGACGATGCCGTAGGGGTGTTCGCATTTTGGACCGAGGTACTGGCACTGGATGGGGTGGATAATACCCAGCTGACAAATTCTATTGCACATGCGATCACGCAAGTCCATGCAGACCATTCGGCGATGCTTGTGCCTTTGCTTGTCGAATTGCTTAAGTTACCGAGGCAAGAACACAGCTTTCTCGGGCATGCACTCGCGCGCTGCGTAAAAGATGGCGGTATGGATGATACGGTTCTGTGGCGTTATGTCGCTGGCGAAGTCACCGACGAAGATGTGCTTGCCTATAGCTTTGACAAAAAGCTGCACTGTCAACCGCATGAGTTTGGGACAAGCAATAAAAGTTTTCTCGCAGATCGAATGCGAAAGTCCACGGCATTGCTTGACCTGGCTATAGCATCGATTGAGCGATGGAGCCAAATCAAGAACTCACGCTATGGCGAGGCTCCGAAAAATTTTTGGAGCGGCTTCCTACACCAAACGTCATACAACGACGCACACACCCAGACCGACCACCGGCACCTTGATAGTGAACGCATACTGCTGGATGCCGTTGAAACCGCCATCGTGCATCACGCAAACACGCAATCGAATTGGTGGAAAAGCAACAGCGAACGTCTGTGCTTCAGCACAGAAGGCGCATTGCGCTATTTCGCCATCCTCGCGTGCATGGCAGCACCAACCGCTAACCTGGATGTGATTGGCCGCATGCTTTGCAACAAAAAGCTGCTCGAATCCGCTTTGTCGTATGAACTCGGCACGCTTATACAGACCACTTTTCTGCACCTTGATGCGGCTACGCAAGACGCAATACATTCGACCGTTTTAACCCTTCGCCTGGAAACTGCAACTGACCCGAAGCACCATGCATGGGCGCTACGAGATCAAGCGCAACTAATTCTTACCATCCCCTGCCATCTGCGTTCAGCCGACGCACAGGCTGTATTGGATGAGTGCGAAAAAGAAATATGGCCTCTGATTCGCCAGCCGGACATTCACATGCGTGGAGGAATGGTTAGCGCACCGTTTTCTTTCGAGGTGTTTCTTGGTGCAAGCGATGACTCCGTGCTGGGCCTGCTGAATCACTACAAAGCGCATGCCAGTAGCCCTTTTGATGACTTTCTGATGGGGGGAGAGAGAGAGGTTGGCTCACAATTACGTGAGGCGGCTTCGCGCCACCCCACCCGCTTTATGAGTCTTTTATCAGCCAACTGGGAGCGGATCTCGGACCGCTTTCGAGACGACCTCATGGAGGGCATTGCGACCTACCTGGCTCACCGCTACGGCAACTTGCAGGTAAATGGCACTTGGTCACCCAAAGATGAGCCCAATGCGGCAGCGTTGGTGCAGCAAATCCTGAATGAGCTGGAAGCGCATCCGAGTCATTGGCACCACAACCGCGTCGCATCTAAAGCAATAGAGAGCTGTGCGCACGTAGTTGAACTACCACAGGACGCTACGCGGCTAGTGTCTTTGGCTGCGGATTTTTCGACACTACAGGAGGAGAGCTCCATCTCAGGGGATTCCGTTGATTTGGTCACAGCTGGCATCAATATGGCCAAAGGGAACGCAGCGGAAGCCTTGATGATCGTGGCCAATCAACTTGAAAAGAACGGCGTACCGTGGCCCCAATTGCTACCGAATGCGCTGCGCCTATTTGCCGCAGACCCGCACCCCGCTATTCGCGCCCTATTGCTGCGGCGTATGCCCTATTTACAAAGCCATCACCCTGAACTTGGCTGGGAGCTGTTTGGCCTTACCATGCAGGAGAAATCCCCCGGACTTTGGCCAATAGCCGAATCTAGCCTGTATTACGCTTACTACCAAAAATTCGAAATTGTCGCTTTGTGGCTAGCACGTCTTTATCGCGAAGGCAGCAACAAGGATTTTGAGACTTGGGGGCGTATATCCGCACTGGCAGCTCTTTCGAAACGATTGGAGTTTTCTTCCCTTCTCGTAGAAATCAACGCAGGGGAAACCGTCGAAGCGTGGTGTGGTGCGGCGAGCGTTTGGACTCACAGCGACAACATTCAGCAGCACCGGGAACAGTGTCTTGCCGGTCTTGAGGCCGGCTTGGATGCAGAGAATCATTATGCTCTTGCCGTTGCCCGCAAATTCCGCAACCTCTTCCAGGAGACAACGCCGCTGGTTGCTGTACCCATTGAGCTAATTCGGCGCTGCTTGTTCTTGCTAGGAACAGAAGCTGATTCTGCACGAAACGACATCTATGGCTTCGATGCATGGCTGAACGCTATGTCACTTCGCGATCCAATGTATGCATTAGAAGCGACCGAGATTTACCTTGATTTTGTTCGACAGACAAAACCCTATCTATACGACCATGAGAACAACCTCACACAACTGCTAACCCGCCTTTTCGCGCAGGCTGAAGAACAGGAGGAGTCAGACGGTGGTGCCATGCTGCAGCGAGTGGTAGCGACGCAGGATTCGCTGCTGACTCTGGGTGTCGACGGCATGAATGACTGGCTTAAAGCCGCGGAGCGTCCATGACCATAAATAGCGAAACAGGTGCTTTACGAAGGCATCGCCATAAAACTCATGGGATTCATGCGCAGCACCAACCACAACAATCCAACGACTCCAAAGGGTGATAAAAGCAGCGATCACAGCGATACGGCTGTAACCCTCCGGAGAACGGCCTGCGGCACGCCAACGATTTGGGTGCCAAGTAGCCATCTGCATCCTGATGTGCCTGTTTTTATAGCTATCAACAAGCGAGCGCACGTCTTGAGGTAGTTTTAGAGGTAGAAAAACGCAGTCTCAAAGATAATAACGACCGTCATCAATAAGTTATTGATTGGTTCGACTCCTGGTGCCGCACCATATTAAAAAGCCTCGCAGCGATGCGAGGCTTTTTTTTGCCTGACGAAATGTCCTGCCAGCTTGGCTTTCGGGGGGCACGCCTCCCAAGGCGACGAGTGCCGCTGATGCGGAGCCAAACAGGTAGTTGAATAAGCTATACTCTCGGGCACCCATCCGTGGAGAGCAGACGTGGAAAAGCTGAGTTTTCAAGCCAAAAAAGCCTACTTCGCCAAACACCGTAAATCCAACTTCGCGGCCAGCTTGCGCCTCGAGGGGTTTACGACCTCCCCGAATGACGATCACAAGCTTCCCACTCGCGAAGCTGCGCTCATGGCCGTTCGGCAAATCAAAGCTTGAGTAACGACAAATACGGGGTCGATCAGGACCCCTACTGTTACCCGGGAACAGGCATCCTCAAAAATCTACTTGATTTGCATGAAGAGGACGACCTCAACGAGGCCGAA
>NZ_JALMEZ010000040.1:0-1331 GCF_023242495.1 Pseudomonas sp. MWU13-2862
TTTCTCGACCTGTCTGGTTGAACCCGTCGAATCCGTTTCCTCGTCATTGGCTACGACCGAGTCGTGCCTGACACCCATGTGGATCAAGCGGTAGCGGTATTGCATGCACCGCCCTGGCAGAGAACTGCCCCAGAGAAACGTTGGTGCCGCCATTGTGTCCAAAATGTGTCACAGAACTGTGGCTCGTGCAAAGCACGTCCAGTCCCAGCGGGCTCACTTGGCAGACGACCCGGTTACAACACACTCAGGCGGTGACAGCCGGACGCCACTCAGATTTCATGGTTCGCGCCCAGTCCCTTTTTGGTTGGCCGGCCATCACCTTAATTCGCTCCTCAGGCGAAACAGCGTTTAGCATCGAAAGGCTGTTTCTCCTTCAGAATGTGGTAACTCGCCCGAGCCAGCTTGTGAGCCAGCGCTTTCGTGGCGACCACAGCATTGGTCTTGGCTTTCTTTTTCTCGAAAAAGCGTTTGGCATCATCACTGAAACGCCGAGCGAAATTCGCCGCTTCGATAAAGGCCCAGATCAAGTAAGCATTGCCGTTCTTGGTGTTACCTTCGCCCTTTTTCTTGCCGTTGGAGTAATGCGCGCTCTTTACGCATCGGGCGTAAGAAGCGAAGTTACCGACGTCGGCAAAGCGCTCAATATCTCCCGTTTCCAGCATGATCACCGTAGCCAGAACTTCGCCAATCCCGGGCATCGTTTTCAATAAGGAAAACTCTGGGCGCAGACTGGCTTCCTGCAGCAATCGGTCCTCAAGAAAATCAATTTGAGCCTGCACTGCCTGGATGATGGCAACATTGGCTTTCATCGCCAGCGCCACATCCGTTGACAGGCCCAGCCTGTCCACGGATGTGGCTGACAGCCCTTTGACGTCATTGCAGCTCAACCGGTGGCCAAACTGACGCGCCATGATGTTCTCGACGGCCAGAATGTGCTGAGTCCGACTGCGTACCAACTGAATGCGTTTACGCGCCAAATCTCGTAGCGCTCGTTCTTGCGGCGGGTGGATGTACCCCGTTGGCAAAATCCCGAGCCGCAGCAAATGTGCCAGGAAAGCCGCATCATCCTTGTCGTCGGAATGCTTTAAACCGTCGTAGCGTTTCATCGCCACGGGGTTCGCCAGTTTAACCTCGAAGCCCGCCGCCTTGAGGCCATCGACCAACCAGTACCAGTTGTACGTCGACTCAACCACGACACCGACCAGTTCGGCACGATGAGGCTCGAGTAGCGAGAGGATTGGCGTCAGCTCATTGGGGCACCGTCGACTGACCAGCACCCGGTCCATTTCGTCGGTAACCACCACAACACTATTGTTCGAATGCAGGTCTAT
>NZ_JALMEZ010000041.1:0-1258 GCF_023242495.1 Pseudomonas sp. MWU13-2862
TGTAGGAGCAACTGTCTTGACCGTTTTTTTGAAAATCATTTCAAGGGACGGTCAAGCTCCCACAGCTCTAGGCCATGCAATTTCTTAAGGAAACAACCGCAGCCACATTAGGCGACGTGTTCTTTCCATTCAGAACCGTCACGGATCATCGCGTTCAAGCGGATCAACAAGACTCGCATGCAGGCGATGAGTGCCACTTTGGCGCATTTGCCTTTGTCGCGTAACGCCTTGTATCGGGCATTAAATTCTGGCTGATACCGAATTACGATCCAGCTGGCCATGTACAACGAGCGCCTCACAGCAAACCGTCCACCGCTGATGTGACGCTTACCTTTATGCTTGCCGCTGTCGTCGTTATAGGGGGCTACACCTGCTAATGCGGCGATCTCGTGCCTGCCCACCTCACCCAACTCGGGGAGGTAGGACATTAGGCTGGCGGCTGTCACGAGCCCTATGCCTTTGACCGAGCACAGATGGGCCACTTTCTCGCTGTCCAGCTGTTCAGCACTTTGTCCCATCAGTTTTTCTATCGACTTTATGGCCTTGCGTAAATAGTCGATATGGCTCTGCAACGCAGGTTTCACGATCTCAGAAAAGGTCGTTTTCAGCCGCCGTTTGTCGTCATCTCTCTGCTGAACAAAATTTTCCCGCTGCTGTACCAATGCACGCAGGTTGTCCTGCTCGGCATTTGTGATTCGGCTTTCGGGAGATTGGATAACCGCTGCAAACTGCGCGAGAAGACGCGCATCTATCGGATCAGTTTTGGCATGCAGCCCCATGGCTCTAGCAAAGCTTTTGGCTCGGCAAGGGTTGACTCGCAGGACTTCGAAACCTGCCGCCTGGAGTGCTTTCATGGCTCTTCGCTCGTAGCCACCGGTCGCTTCCAGCAATGCACGATTGACTTGATGGCGCTTCAGCCACTCAACCATCCTTGAAAAGTCATTGATGTCATTGGGAAAAACCGCCCCCATCCCTTGTGGATCAAGTTCGATCTGCAGGGTGTCTTTAGAAACGTCGATGCCAGCACAGGTAAACATGGCCAAATCCTCTTACACTCAAGGTGAGAGCGCTCTGGCTGGGCCCACGCTTGTAACTGTTCGAGGTGGGCTCGTTCAACTGTTCGGGCTCAATAACCAGGGCGGAGGGGTGAGTGGCAGCATGAGCTCCTACACGTGCTTTAAGCACTGCCGGCATTCAGCTTGCCACTCACCGCTCTCACCACCAGTCTAATCCTGACGCCAGACACAAGCCGGCTTGC
>NZ_JALMEZ010000042.1:0-935 GCF_023242495.1 Pseudomonas sp. MWU13-2862
GCCCTCGATGCCCTGGACGTTGCCGAAGGCCTGGCTGAACTCGAAGGCGCCTCGGCCCGTGTCGCGGTCGACGAAAAGCGCATGATCAACTGCCGCGCCGACCTCAACCAGCTCGTGCCGTTCAAGTACGACTGGGCCTGGCAGAAGTACCTCGACGGCTGCGCCAACCACTGGATGCCGCAAGAAGTCAACATGACCGCCGACATCGCCCTCTGGAAAGACCCGGAAGGCCTGACCGACGACGAACGCCGCATCGTCATGCGCAACCTCGGTTTCTTCTCCACCGCCGACTCCCTGGTGGCGAACAACCTGGTGCTGGCCGTGTACCGCCTGATCACCAACCCCGAGTGCCGCCAGTACATCCTGCGCCAGGCCTTCGAAGAGGCGATCCACACCCACGCCTACCAGTACTGCATCGAATCGTTGGCCATGGATGAAGGCGAGATCTTCAACATGTACCACGAGATTCCTTCGGTGGCGAAAAAGGCCACCTGGGGCCTGAAGTACACCCGTTCGATCTCCGACCCGGAATTCAAGACCGGCACCGTCGAGACCGACAAGGAACTGCTGCGCAACCTGATCGCCTACTACTGCGTGCTGGAAGGCATCTTCTTCTACTGCGGCTTCACCCAGATCCTGTCCATGGGTCGTCGCAACAAGATGACCGGCGTGGCCGAGCAGTTCCAGTACATCCTGCGGGATGAGTCCATGCACCTGAACTTCGGCATCGACGTGATCAACCAGATCAAGATCGAGAACCCGCACCTGTGGGATGCCGAGATGAAGGAAGAAGCCACCCAGATGATCCTGCAGGGCACCCAGCTGGAAATCGAATACGCGCGTGACACCATGCCACGCGGCGTGTTGGGCATGAACGCGGCGATGATGGAGGACTACCTCAAGTTCATCGCCAACCGTCGCCTGAGCCAGATCGG
>NZ_JALMEZ010000043.1:0-884 GCF_023242495.1 Pseudomonas sp. MWU13-2862
AGATCTCGAGCGTACGCGCTGATCAATCAGTTAAGCGTCCATGAGCCAGTTGATTGCTTGTGCGAGGTGTTCGAAGTCACTCGCTCGAGTTACTACGCACATCGTCTCAGACGGCTAACCCCGGACGTTGAGCGGCTCAGGCTGCGTAGTCGAGTGAACGAGTTGTTCACCCGGGGACGAAGTGCGCCGGGCAGCCGGAGCATCACGGTCATGATGCAAGAAGAGGGTGAGCAAATCGGGCGGTTCAAGGTCCGCAGCCTGATGCGCGAGCTGGAGCTGGTCAGCAAGCAGCCGGGATCACACACCTACAAAAAAGCGACGGTGGAGCGGCCTGGTATCCCGAACATATTGAACCGGGCGTTTGATGTCGAGGCGCCCAACCAAGTCTGGTGTGGCGATATCACCTACATTTGGGCGCAGGATAAATGGCACTATCTTGCGGTTGTCCTGGATCTATATGCGCGACGAGTTGTGGGCTGGGCGTTATCAGAAAAGCCGGATGCAGATCTGGTGGTCAAGGCGCTGGACGTGGCTTGTGAACAGCGTGGAAAGCCTCAAGGACTACTGTTCCACTCGGATCAAGGATCGCAGTACGCCAGCCGCCAATTTCGCCAACGACTGTGGCGATACCGCATGCGTCAGAGCATGAGTCGCCGAGGAAATTGCTGGGATAATGCACCGATGGAACGAGTGTTTCGAAGCTTGAAAACAGAATGGATACCGACCACTGGCTACATGACCGGCCAGCAAGCTCAGCGAGACATCAGCCAGTACCTGATGCATCACTACAACTGGATACGGCCCCATCAATTTAACGATGGGCTGGCCCCGGCGAAAACTGAAGAAAAACTTAAAACCGTGTCCGGGATTAGTTGACCACTACA
>NZ_JALMEZ010000044.1:0-824 GCF_023242495.1 Pseudomonas sp. MWU13-2862
ACTTTCGACACGCCAGCGATTTTCGCGGCAGCTTCAGCCACGGCACCCACGCCCTGGCCTGCAACCAGCAGGTGAATATCGCCACCGATTTTCGCGGCAGCCGCCACGGTGTTCAGGGTGGCCGGAGCCACGACCTTGTTGTCGTGTTCGGCGATTACCAAGATAGTCATAGTCAGATTACCTTCGCTTCGTTTTTCAGTTTCTCGACCAGTTCTGCAACCGACTTGACCTTGATACCCGCGTTGCGAGCAGCCGGCGCTTCGACTTTCAGGGTCTTGTTGGTGGAGGCGGTGGAAACGCCCAAAGCATCCGGAGTCAGCACTTCAAGCGGCTTCTTCTTGGCTTTCATGATGTTCGGCAGGGACGCATAACGCGGCTCGTTCAAACGCAGGTCGGTGGTGACGATGGCCGGCAGGCTCAACGACACGGTCTGCAGGCCGCCGTCGATTTCGCGGGTCACGGCAACCTTGTCGCCCGACACTTCGACTTTCGAAGCGAAGGTGCCTTGGGCGTAACCGCTCAGGGCTGCCAGCATCTGGCCGGTCTGGTTGTTGTCGCTGTCGATGGCCTGTTTGCCGAGGATCACCAGCTGTGGCTGTTCCTTGTCGACAACGGCTTTCAACAGCTTGGCCACGGCCAGGGAGGTCCGCTCTTCAGCCGATTCAACCAGGATGGCACGGTCGGCACCCAGGGCCAGCGCGGTGCGCAGCTGCTCCTGAGCGGTGGACGGACCAACGGAGACGACGACGATTTCAGTCGCGACGCCTTTTTCCTTCAGGCGTACCGCTTCTTCCACCGCTATTTCGCAGAACGGGTTCTTCCAC
>NZ_JALMEZ010000045.1:0-532 GCF_023242495.1 Pseudomonas sp. MWU13-2862
CGCAGCACGGGAAGCCCCCACCGCGGCACCGAGCTTGTCGGCCAGGGTATACAGGTGCTTGAAGTTGTCACCGTTCTGCATGCCACGACCGCCGGAAACGACAATCTTGGCAGCGGTCAGTTCAGGACGGTCGGACTTGGCCAGCGACTCAAAGACGAACGACGACTTGCCTGCATCATGAGCCGCGGCGACGGCTTCAACCGCGGCCAAACCGCCTTCAGCGGCAACCGGGTCGAAACCGGTGGCACGCACGGTGATGACCTTGACGGCGGCGTTCGATTGCACGGTGGCAATGGCGTTACCGGCATAGATCGGACGCTTGAAGGTGTCAGCGCTTTCCACCGAGATGATCTCGGAGATCTGGTCAACGTCCAACTGCGCGGCAACGCGTGGCAGGATGTTCTTGCCGTTTGACGTGGCCGAAGCCAGGACATGGCTGAAAATCGTGTGTTGTTCAAGCACCAGGTTTGCCACCAGAGGGGCAATATTCTCGGGGAGTTGATGTGCGTAGGCGGCGTTGTCAGCCACCAGT
>NZ_JALMEZ010000046.1:0-520 GCF_023242495.1 Pseudomonas sp. MWU13-2862
GGCGGCGCGGGAAGCCCCCACCGCAGCACCGAGCTTGTCGGCCAGGGCGTACAGGTGCTTGAAGTTGTCACCGTTCTGCATGCCACGACCGCCGGAAACGACGATCTTGGCAGCGGTCAGTTCAGGACGATCGGACTTGGCCAGCTCTTCGCCGACGAACGACGATTTGCCTGCATCATGAGCCGCGGCGACGGCTTCAACCGCGGCCGAACCGCCTTCAGCGGCAACCGGGTCGAAACCGGTAGCACGCACGGTGATGACCTTGACGGCGGCGTTCGATTGCACGGTGGCAATGGCGTTACCGGCATAGATCGGACGCTTGAAGGTGTCAGCGCTTTCCACCGAGATGATCTCGGAGATCTGGTCGACGTCCAGCTGCGCGGCAACCCGTGGCAGGATGTTTTTGCCGTTGGAAGTGGCAGCAGCCAGGATGTGGCTGTAGCCCTTGCCCAACTCGACAACCAGCGGAGCGACGTTTTCCGGCAGTTGATGGGCGTAGGCGGCGTTGTCGGCCACCAGC
>NZ_JALMEZ010000047.1:0-469 GCF_023242495.1 Pseudomonas sp. MWU13-2862
CCTACGCACCCTGTCCAGGGTTCACGTAGGCATCATCAGCGCTAAGGCGGTTAAAGGAGGAATGCCATCTCCTGACACGATCCTATAGCAACATTACCGAAACCTTCAACCTCCACGCACTCAAATCACTACGGCTCCCGGGGCACTGACTCCACTGTCATGGTCACCTGAGCCTGCCCAGCGATCTCGATGAAAGCTCAAAAATAGGTAAATTGGATTTCCAATCTTAAGGGGCCCGCGAACACACCCTCCGAACTCCAGCGTTAAGGACGATAGTGTCAGCGTATTTTTAAGCGGACGCGATTGCCCTTGGGCGCTCGAACTGGTTGTTTGCGGGATCGCTACGCAGCGGCAAACGGGCAGCGGCCATCATGGGTTTGATCCAGTCGGCACGCATGAATGGGCACGATCCATATGCCTATCTCAAAGATGTGCTGATGCGGCTGCCAACGCAGCGTGCGAGTGAGAT
>NZ_JALMEZ010000048.1:0-351 GCF_023242495.1 Pseudomonas sp. MWU13-2862
TGTAGTGGTCTAATGAAACTGGACACCCATTTAGGCGAGAATACCCGCCAGATCGAGGTGTCAGATGACCAAACAACGCCGTACCTTTTCCGCTGAATTCAAACGCGAGGCTGCCGACCTCGTGCTCAAGCAAAATTACAGCTTCATCGAGGCCAGCCGCTCGCTCGGCGTTGGCGAATCGGCACTGCGCCGTTGGGTCGACCAGCTTCAGCAGGAGCGCACAGGCGTCACCCCACAGAGCAAGGCGCTAACTCCAGAGCAGCAAAAAATCCAGGAGTTGGAAGCTCGGATCGCCCGCCTTGAGCGCGAGAAATCGATACTAAAAAAGGCTACCGCGCTCTTGATGTCGGA